>CAIOXK010000001.1 GCA_903862255.1 Candidatus Nomurabacteria bacterium
GTAATGGCACTAACTTAAGTAAGTTACTTGTATTTTCTGTATTTCCCAACCTTTGTCTTTCTGGTATAACGCCGATTGGGTTTTCGTTTAGGCAGAATTTGCTTTTTGATCTGATTGAGTAGTTTGTCCATATCTTCCTGGAGACCATTTACTGTATAGTCTTCCTTTTTTATCAATAAGTATTGTCTTATTAACCTCAAAGAATTCTTGAATGATATTCTCTTGGGGGGAAAGGTCAGTTTTTTCAACTGACTTTGCTATTATTTGCCTCATCATATTATAAGCCGCTAGTGCTGTGGTAATCTCTTTAAGTACCATATCTTCACTTTTACTTCGGATAACATTAATATCCATCAATGTTTTAATCTCCCTGATTGTAATCTCAATATCCCATCGGCTCATATACTTTGCTATTATATCTGCTTTAGAGATTGTCTTATCTAATAGCGTAGTATATTGTACCCATTCTGTTTCACCATCAACTGGCGACAGAAAAGCGATACGGCGCATCAGCAGCGTTTTAGGTAATTTCCAATCCTTATCCCACCATTTGGGTGTCTCTTTTTTGATCAGTTCCACAATCTCATCTCCATCAGAAATCTTTTCCTTAACAGTATAGGACCTAACTCTTTTGCCAGGAACTATTAAATGACATTCTTGTCGTTGAGCTATAGCGAATATAGCAAAGCTATTATATAAATCATCAGCTAGCAGCAGACTGTTTTTGGGTAATTTATCCAGTTGTTTTGAAATCAGTTCCAATTCAAACTGATGACGTGTACCTATTTCAAAACTCACTATCTGACCAGTTCCTTGCTGAACAATCCCCTCTAATAGTAACTGAGGATATGCATCATCTCCTTCTTTGATATAATATTTCTTACGAAGTTCGGGGCTGTCCTGCATCTGGCAATAAGTACCATCGGAACAATAGGTTGTCATTCCATGCCAATGCGGTTGTTTGATGCCTGTGAAATCTTTTGAGTAATCAAATAATTTCATAACCAGGCTATAATCAATGCGTTGGCGAGCTTTTGTATAAGCAGCTGTGTTGTCCGATACCGGCTGAATTTTACTCTTTGGCAACTGGGATTGGTAAAGACTGGGACGACCCATTTTATTATCAATAGCCAGATCCATGAGCCGTTTAGTTTCAAGAAATTCTTTTTCTTTTTGCATCATTTGCTCACCTCGCATTTCGAAAATCTGTTTAAATAAATTGACTGATTGTTTTAATGATTTATCTTCATTGACAGCAGTAACCAACATAGTTAGCAATGTATTACTGTCATTGAAAACGCGGTCTCGTTTTTTAGAAGTTTTTGTATTAACATCTGTTTCAAATATCTCAAATGGAAAATCGGTACTGAATTGCTGCAAAAGATCTGTTCTGATCAAGTTTTGTAACTGTAGACTCAAGTCTAATGAACGGTTTGGTGTCATTTGATGTTTATTTTAAACTCAAATGTACACTTTATTGTTTAAGTTAGTGCCATTACTCTCCAAAGGAGTGGGCGCCTCGACTCAAGTATCCATCCATTTCAAGGTAATAGACCAGGGAATAGGTATACCTGCCGATAAAGTTGGGCGATTGTTTGAATCTTTCCAGCAGGTAGATGCAAGTACATCACGCAAGTATGGTGGTACAGGACTTGGGTTGTCGATTTCTAAAACACTCGTAGAATTACAGGGTGGCAAAATGGAAGTTAAGAGCGAAGAAGGTAAGGGCTCTGAGTTTTCATTTACGATAACCTACGGGTTAGCTTCAGATCAGCAAATCAACGAACTGGTGAAGGAATCGAAGGTAGCAAATACCTCACTTACCGGGATAAAAATACTGGTAGCAGAGGACAACGAATACAACCAGATTGTAATTAAGGACACCCTCGAAAACCTGATAAGAAATGTAAAAGTTGAGATTGCCGAAAATGGGAAAATAGCCATTGATAAACTCATAGCAGGTGATTATGATGTGATCTTGATGGATGCCCAGATGCCAGAAATGAGTGGGCTGGAAGCAAGCGAATACATCCGTAAAAACCTAAATGGTAAAAAGCGTGAAATCCCAATTATAGCCCTTACAGCCAGCGTGCTGAATACTGACTTGAATAAATGTTTTGATGCCGGCATGAATGACTATGTGCCCAAGCCTTTTACAAGGGTGCA
>CAIOXK010000002.1 GCA_903862255.1 Candidatus Nomurabacteria bacterium
GTAGATTCGATTGCCGCTGATGCCCCACTGAGTACCAGTGCATCACTTGTTAGTACGGGAATTTGATTGCCTGATGCAGACTGTGCGGGAGTAAACCCCCCAACAGTTGCTGAGTTGATTGCATAACCAGAAGACACGAGACGCTGACGAGGAGTAAGTGTTTCGAATGTTGCACCACTACATGAACCTGATACCTGCGCACCAACTTGCACATCTACGAATACAGAATCATTATCTTGAAAATTGTAATCCAACGTATCCCCACCCGCAGAAGTGTCACCGATATTTGCATCAAACACACCCTCACGTACAGGGAGAGTCATTGTTGACGGAGTACTTGCTGGCCATAATTTTGCCCCGCCAGTAGAAGCATCGTATAGAGAAAATTTGAAACAGTAATTTGTACCACTAGTACCGCCTAAAAGATTATTAGAACTATCGAGTAAGCGACCCTGGAAATTAATTACCTTTGGTACACCAGTAGCCGCAAATACTTGTCCGAAAATAAGAATACCAATTGTTAAAACTACCACAGCAAAAACATGTACACGAGTAGATCGGATACGAGAAAAGAGCTGACTCAAGTTTTTTCGAGATAACAATTTCATTGGTGCAAACGCACTGAAATTATATCATTTTTTTAGATGCAAATCATTACTAATCCACAGTATTTTTGGAATTTTTTCGTCGGGGTTCACGAGTTTCAAGAAGAGCATTCCGCAATTCTTTTTTTAGTACTGTATTTCTATACATCAGATATCCTGTCACTATTCCAATCAATGCAAGTGCGAGCAATAATGAAATTTTTAGTGCCACAATTGCCATAATAATGGTCATCAAGTTGAACCAGAGAGAATTCTTTACAGCAAGATGTAATGGTTCAGTACTCTTATGATCAGCTGAAGTTGCTATCAATGTATACGTACTACCCTGAGTTACTTTTTCATCAGATACAAAAGTAAATGTTCCTGCAGGTGTGGTCAATAGTGGTGACTGAACAACTGTCGTAGTGCCGTCTTGTAGAGCGTGAGTAAATGTAAGCGTTATCAGACTACTTGGTGCAGAAGTACCCTTCACCACTACGAAATTACCTGGCAACAACGGACTTTCATAGTCAGTAAATAGCGGAGTATTACTGTCTGTAGCAGTAGAAAACACTGGCACAGCAGGTGTTATAGCTGCAGCAGGTGTCTCAGTCGCAGGAGTAGTTGTCTTAGCTGTCTGAGGTGCAACTGCTGGTGTCGCTGAGGCGGCAGTATTTCCTTGACCAATAGTAAACGATGCCCCACTTGTACCAGAAAGTACATTAGTACCTTGTCCATCATTGAGCAACACCGATGAGCTACCTTGAGAAATAGAAATAGTACCTGTACCAGCAGCTTTTGCTTTAAAAGTAAGCGTAACGACAGTTCCTGATGAACCGCTATATCCATTCAAGATCACTCCTTGAAATGATGCACTACCAGAGGAATTCGAGTAACTAGGATTTTGCGCCCACAATGTCACGACACCACTTTTTGAAATACCAGTAAGCGTAAGAGTGTCACTAGAAAAAGATACCGTCCCCGAAACAGCGTTGACTGACTGTCCTCCACTGCCGACAAGCACTCGTGCAGTAAAAGTCTTCCCTACAGCGATTGTGCCACTAGAAGGACTGATGCTTAATGTCGCCGCATGTGCCTGTGCAGAGAAAATAAATATAAAAGTAAAAATGCTAACTGCCAGTACTTTATACTGAGTTTTTATTGTGTCGAGTTTTTTTATAATTGACATATAAAATAATAAGTGTAATGAGTATCAATATAACAATAACAGTTGTTGATGTCTGTGATGATAGTGGTGCAATAGTTATCGTTGCAACATTTCCTGCGACATCGTACGCATGCAACAAAAGTATACTCTTTCTTGATTGATCGTGCAGTAGATATGGACTCTCAATTGTGGACAAATCATTATCACCTTCTTGCAGTGTGACATGATCAATGCCAGATTCTTTATCAATCGCAGTGAAAACAAGTACTGCGTGACCATCATATAAATTTTTGTCATTCACAATCGAAGCAGAAAGTGTTGGTGCAATTGTATCCGGAGTAGTGTAGACGGAAGGTGCAACTGAAGTTGTTATAGGAAATGTAGTACTAGTATCAGATAATTTTTCAACAGTGCCCTTACCATCAGTATCAGTAACAGTAATATTGGTAGTTGAAATCGCAGCGACACCGGCTGATTTTCCTACAAACACTAGTCGTACAATTTCTGCTGGTAATTTAGCAGACTGATCAAAAGGATTGATGAGTCCGTCGAAACCACCAGGAATAATACCTGAAAATATAACACTATTTCCTTTCACAACAGGCTGATCGATCCACAACGTAATATTGGAAGTGCCAGTCTCTGCGCGTACAAATGACAATGTATCTGATGAAAAAGTAACAGCTCCTTGAACACCGTTAATTGATACCCCTTTTGTATCGACAACAATATCAACATAAAACTGTTGCTGCTGTGCAACACTTTGTGGTGCGTGAATAACCGTAGCGTGCGGTATATCTTTACCAAAAACACTCAGCGGAAGTAGTACGATTATTAAAAATGTATAAAAAAGTTTTTTCATAATTATCCTGTCCAGTGATATGCCAAAATACTAAAATCGACAATGTTAATCTTGCCGTCATTGTTTAAATCAACATTCGCTGGCGGAGTGCCTCCTTTTTTATACCAAAATGCCATAACAGAAAAGTCCACGAGGTTAACTTTATTATCACAGTTAATATCACCAACTGATGCAGCACAGCCAGTTGGCTTAGCTTTATTTTCTGTCGACACCACAAATGGTACCGGATCAGTTTGGGCACTTACTTTATCATCCATCAATGATCGTGATTGTGCATTGTGGCCTCCGTACTCCAACGGAGTAGTATCAAAATTATATAAATATGCACCAGTCGGACCAGCGGTTGTGCTTACAAGATGCTCACTGTCTGAGTGTACAGAAATATTAACCTTACTGTTTGGTACAGCAAAACCAAAAATTGCTTCGTTATCACCTCTCTTTACTTCTGCCTTATCCACGTCAATAGTTGGTGCGAGGATAATACCGCCAATATTAACCGCGGCACCAGTAGTTACATACACTGGGAAAGAAAAGCTAACGGAGTGGTGACCGTCTTGGTCTGTTGTGTAAACAGAAAACGTATAATTACCTTGAACTAAACCTGTTAATGATGCAGAAAAATTAGCATTTGGATCTGCGGTAGTAGTAATAACAGTTGCACCGTCTTGCAGAATAACTACCTTAGAAGACGGATATCCCATACCGGAGAAATTCACAGTGGTGGGCATTCCATTAGTTGCTGTAGTTGTTGAACTTGAACTAGAACTGCTACCGCCAGCACCTCCTCCTCCACCACCCCCACCTCCAGCTGGAGGTGTAGTTGTACCTCCACCTGGCGGAGTAGCTGGAGTACCTCCAACCTGAGCAGTAATAAAAACATTACTAGAAGTTGTAACGTGAATCGTTGCATGTACAATTGTTCGAACAAGAAGTACCGCAACAATTATTACCAAAGATATGCTGAGTATGTGACTACGAAATGTGTTCATCGTGGCGCCCCATACTTTGCTGAGCCTTACCTATAATATAAGCGTTATATCGAGATATGATATTCTTGCCGGCCCACCATAAGATACTAATACTTACCAACAAGCAAATTGCGAGCTGCCAAGGTAACACAAAAAACCATACTGTCTTCTTTGCATGCAATCCTTGTGTACCATATGACAAATCAATATGAGCACTATAAAGACCGATAGCAAAATTTTGCCATTGGTATTGCACTGTATTAAAAAACCCTTGTATTGGTAATTGCTCTCGGTGCTCTAACCATGACAAGGTGAATTGACGAGTACTACCTGGGAGAATATTCCCCTGAGCAGTGTTAGCATCAAATTTTGTGGCTGGAATAAAAAGCGTGTCACGAATAGTAACCGTACCGGTTGGCTCAACACGGTCGGCACCATCATTACGGAATTTATATCGAAGTTCTACAGGCAACGTATTATAGAAAAAACTGTGACCATTTCTGTCAAATTGTGTAATGCCACCTGATTCAGTAATATCTCCATTTACTCGCAACAAAATAAGAATACCTACTTTTGCACCAATTGATACTTGCCCAGTATCTGATGAAGGAGGCGTTGTACTCCAAAAAATTGAAGCAAAGTATCCTCCAGCGTCTGCATCCTTTGGAACGACAATAGTGTACGGCACCTTTATTATTTTGCCTGGAGCTATTGTTATTTGAGAAGGAATTACATTAAGCCATGTATCAAGACCTGTTTTTTCAGCACTAAATGCAGGTGTACCTGTTTCTCCTTGCGCACTAAAGTTTTCGTATGAGACATAAAATGTCTGCGTAGTACTTTGTTCGTTGATGAGCGTAAATTCACCACCAATAGTTGCACCAGGATCCCCTGCCAATTCAATACGCGCAGGCGATACTGTTAATGCAGAAGCAGTTTTCGATGTAACAAAAAAGAAAACAAAAAAAGCCATCACGCTTAGCACTACTGCGAGTGATGTCTTTTTTGCATTTTTCTTACTAGAAATTAGCTGTCGCAACATAGGTCAATGTTGTTGTATAACTTCCCGCTTCTGTAAGAGCGGCAATGTTTGCAGCATAGTTAACGTTATAAACAGATGATGAAGATGCTCCTGATGTACTTGCAAATCCTTGTGAAGTTAATGGAGCAGTACCAAAACCGTAATTACCTGCAGAACCATTGAATGGAGCAGCTATTGTACCGCTACCACTTGCAAGGTTTGCTCGAATACCAAATTGTTCACTACCAGGGACAAGTGCAGCAGCTGACGCGCCAGGAATTGCTGTAATTGTATTTACACCAGAAGTAAGTGTTGCACCTGACACAGCAAGACTGTATCCAGTACTTGCATTAGTAGAAGCAGATAATGTATGAGCATTGGTTGGTTCTGAGTTTGCACCAAGACTATCGCTCGTTGCAAAACGACTATTAGCAGTAGTTAGCGAACCGAAACCAATAGAGTTATTTGAGATTGAAAATGAAAGGCTTTGATCCACTGTTGCAGTAACTGCAACCTGACTGTTGGTCAAAATAGGAACAGTGATAGTCCCTGTTGCACCATTAGCGTTCAAGCTAATACTGTAATTTGTTGCACTACTTGGGTTAACTGAATTAGTTTGATCGTACGTAATAATTACCTTGTCGTTTGCAGCCAGTGCTGCTGTACCAACACCATCAGTAGGTGCAGTTAATGTCAAAATAACATTATTAGAACCAGAAAACGCAGCCCCCCATGCTGATCCGGTAGCACTAGCTGCAAGTGTTTCAGTATTTTCCGCACCGGTTGAAGCACCGTGGCTCATAGTTACAGTAGAAATAGTCTTTGAGGTGAAATTAAACCCTGTTGGAAATGTAACAATAATGGTTTGAGCAGCTGCACTTACAGCTGTCGGGGTAGTGAATTTAATCAAATGACTTGAGTTCGCACTGATAGTTTGATTCGACATTGTATCTGACATTGCAGACAATGATGCGGCATGCGCAATAAAAATTGCGCCAGGTAATGCGAGTACAAGACTAGTAATGATAGCAATTGAGACGAATTTCTTAAACATATATTCGTATTATATACACAATGATTTGATTAAACAATCAAGTTCTGTTGAAAAACTAATAGTTGGCAGTAATTGCATAATTCAATGTAGTGGAATATGCCCCAGCTGGTGCCAATGTTGCTGCGTTGGCAATATAATATGCATCAAGCGTAGCTGTTGCTGTTGGCCCAGATGTGTTTGCGATTGCAGCCAGTGTATTTGCTGCGAAATTCCAGTTTTGTGCAGACTGATCATAACTTGTCGGTACCGATGCTATCCCCTCACTTAATAATGATAGTGCAAACTGATTAGTCCCAGGACTACCAGTCGCCGAACCTGATATTGTTGCAGGAGGGATAGTATGACCATTAGAATCAAGTGTTGACCCACTATAAATAATAGTGTACCCCGTACTAGCATTACTTGCTGCAGCGATAGTATGCGCTGGCGTTACAGTATTTGTACCAGCTGTTGTTGTCGCATACCGTGGACCACTAGCACTGAGCGGGCCAAACGATATCGCATTTGCAGAAACAAAAAACGATAGTGTTTCTTGTACCGTTACTGTTACTTCATTTGAGGTTGCAATAATATTACCAAAAGCATCAAGTGTCTGAAGTACAAAAAAATAATCTCCTGGTATTTGATTGCTATAGCTATAAGTAACTACATTCCCTACTGATATAAAGGTATATGGGCCGCCACTGACTGTTGCAATACCTAGATTGTATCCAGAAATTGCATAGCCATCAGCCACGGTTGTTGCACTCCAATCCAACACTATTGTTGAACCTGTTACTGTTGGAGTGAGCTGTCCTGATGTAACTTCTGGATATTGCAAAAAGCCATCCCTACCGACAAAATTTGTTGAACTGCCTGCATTGCCAGAACTATTTGTATTACCAGCAGAATACAATTTGAAACTACCACTTGATTGATATCCGCCACCAGTACCAATATTTGGATCACGCACAATAAAATGCGTACTCGTTAAATCTTTTCCATAGACGATACTTCCTCCAATTGAAAACAATACCATCAGACCAATAATGATCTTATTCATGTATTGTATTGTAGCAAATATTTACCGCTTAACGGATAGTCATACCAGAATGTTCAGTAATAGCTGCTACTACTATTTGAAATTGTTTTTCAACTTCTTCATCGGTCAGTGTTTTTTCACTTGATTGAAATACAAATCGATATGCCACACTAGTCTTCCCTTCTTTGCTAAAGGTATCAAACAATACAGGGGGGCGTGCACAATACTTTTCAGCAAATTCATACACTATTTTTTCTAGTACGTTTTTCTCAGTGTCGCCGTTTACCCATACCGCAATATCTCTAACAATAAATGGATACAGTGACCAGGCCTTAAACGTATTGGTCCCCACATGTGCGCTGCTTAGCAGCGCACATGTGGTAACGTCAATTTCAGCCAACTCATCTTTGTGTGCCTCGTAGTATTCATCAACACTCGATTCATGTATTCCTGTTTTATCAGCAAGGGCAATATTTATCTGCTCCTGTGTATCGACTGGTCCTGACATAAAGACTGTACCAATTTCAAACTCTTTTACCTCACTTACACCGAGCAGTGCAGCATTCAGACGATTCATTTCATAACTTTCTTTTAGGCCATCAGCAAGATTTGTGCGGAGTGCACTTTTATCCTTCGGTCCGTGAGCAATCATAATATCCCCTTTTTTTCGGAAGCTGTATGTCATTACTTCTGAATATCCTTGTTCAATTAAATAGAATTTAATGGTGCGAATTTTTTCATATTGCTCATTCAAAGAAACTGTTGGGGTGAATGGGATTGGTTGCGGATCAATAGTATCGTAGCCGATTACACGACCGAATTCTTCAGCCATATCATGAGCCCCAGTAATGTCGTGACGCCATAGTGGTACTGCTAGCGTATACATAGTACCTTCAACAGTACGTAAAGAAGCAACACTTTCATAGGTATACCCATAGCGATCGAGCACTTTTACAATTTCAGTGTCTGTAATCGAAACCCCAAGGATTCGTTGAATATCTTGTGTGGTAAATGATATTGCTCGCTCGACTTGAGGCTGAGGATAATACTCGGCCATAGCAGTAACCGTTCCTCCGCCAAGCGTTTGAATAAGGGTTACTAATTGCGCCGCTGCATTTTCAACTGTAAAAGGCGCGAGGTTATTTTCAAAACGTTTTGAAGCATCTGTTGCTAGCCCTAATGGACGAGAAGCTTTGCGCACACTGACTGGATCGAAATTAGCAATTTCCAATATAACTGACGTTGTTTCAGCTGTTACCTCAGCAGCCTTGCCTCCTTTCACTCCAGCAATTGCCAAAAGTTTTTCATTATCAGCAATAACAATCATTCCTGCCTTTAATACCTTTTCTTGCTCTGAGGTGTTTGAAGGATCTTCTTTTCCTAGGACAGTAATAGTCTCTCCATCTCTTGCCTCGCGTACAACAATCGGCCCAGATACTTTTGCAGCATCAAAAACATGTGTTGGCTGGCCAGTATCAAGCAAAATATAGTTTGTGGCATCAACAATATTATTAATAGAGCGCTGCCCTACTAGTTCTAACTTCTTAACTAGCCATGCTGGAGAAGGCCCAACCTTCAGGCCATCTATTTGTACAGCCTTATATCGAAGACAGCCTTTTGATTCTACTTGCAGAGCAATAGGAATACTAACTGCTTCAAATTGGTACGCTTCTGTTTTGAAATTAAGACCAAGTAGTCCCGCAATCTCTCTCGCCATACCGTAATGACTCAGACAGTCACCAGCACGATCGGGCAAAATTTTGATATCAAAAATAGTATCAGTAGCAAGTACCTCTATATCTTCAACCTCAAAAGCGTGGAAAATAATTGTTTCCTTGAGAATTTCTGCAGAAGGCAGTGGATCTTCAATATGAGACTGTAACCAGTTGTATGAATATTTCATAAATTATTTCTGAGGCCATTGATTAAGACGAAGGTCTCCCTGATATTGATATCGAACATCACTAATACCAAATTTTACATTTGCTAAGCGATCAACACCCATACCGAATGCAAAACCAGTTAGTTTTTTATTATCATATTCAACCGCATCAAATACATTTGGGTGAACCATACCGGCACCACCAAGCTCTAACCATCGATCGCCAACGCGAGCATCAACTTCAAATCCTGGCTCAACGAATGGAAAGAAGCTTGGGCGCAAACGAATCTCTGTTTCTTCTCCAAAAAATTCTTTCAAAAAATTTAACAGCGTTGCCTTAAGATGAGCAACAGTAATATTCTCCCCCACTACCAGTCCTTCTATTTGGTGAAACTGTGCTTCGTGTGTCATATCAGTTGCCTCATTACGGAATACCTTGCCTGGAGAAATAATAGCCAGAGGAGCAGTATGATTTTGCATGTAGCGAATTTGCACGTTACTAGTGTGTGTTCGCAGTACAAAACCCGGACGATCCTTAATAAAAAATGTATCCTGCATATCGCGCGCTGGATGATCTTTTGGGAAGTTCAACGCATCGAAGTTATGCCATTCATCTTCTAATTCTGGACCAGTTCCTACAGAAAAACCCTGTTTAGCAAAAATCGCGTAGATTTCTTCAAGTACTAATGTAAGTGGGTGTAAAACACCTAATGTAGGTTTTTGTTGCATATTATTTTTTTTCGCCTGATGTAGACTTGTTGAAGGAGGCCACAATCTTTTTAATCTTACTCCAAAATATTGAAACTCTCCAGCCACCATTGAAACTATGGTCGGCGTGGCACCCATCAAGACATACTTTCTTGCCATGCTTGGCAATACTTTTTGCCTGACAATCATCACACATCAGAATATGTTTATTACATTTTTTATTTTCACAGTTGATATATTGCTCGCTTGTAGTTCCACAATAATCACACTTGCCAATTACTTTATGCTTAGGATCGTCTGTATAAAATCCCATCATTACGCGATTATCAAATACATATAGCTTGCCTTCGAAATCTTCATTTGGGAACTGTTCCATATACGACACAATGCCACCATCTAATTGATACACGTCATTAAAACCTTGAGTGATCAAATATCCACTAGCTTTTTCACAACGTACACCACCAGTACACACAGTTACTACTGTTTTGTTTTTTAGGTGAGCAATACTTTTAATGATATGTGGCAGGTCCCGGAAATTATGTAGCTCTGGTGTAATAGATCCAGCAAACTTACCTACCTTGTGTTCATATGCATTACGCATATCGATAATATAAAATTCTTTCTTCGGCGCGCCGGAGCCTTGTGCAGAGGCGGCTCCGTGAATCCATTCATGGAGTTCTTTTGGCGGAAGGTGCTTTCCTGTTACTTCATTAGGATTTACATCACATACACCAAGATTGCCGGTGACAATTTCTTCACGAACCTTAATAGAAAGTTTTGGAAATGAATTACCGTCACCCTTACTGCGCTTGAAGTGAATATGTTGAAAACGCTCATCTTTTTGCATTTCAATAAGAAAATCCTCAGTATCCTGAGTCTTGCCTTCAAATGTAAAATTAATACCTTCAGTCGCTACAATAGAACGACCCTTAAGATTGTATTTAGTAGACAATCCAACAAACCAGTCCCGTGTTGCCACAGGGTCCTGAATATAAACATACTTATAAAACAATAGGATTTGGAAGTCACTCATAGCCAAGAGCTTACCAGAAAAAGCCACAAAAATAAATGGGTACTAATAAGTACGGTATACTTGCCAGTATGGAAGAAATGGATGACAAAGTCCTAGTACAAAAAACACTAAACGATCCTGAATCTTTTCGATATATTATCGACCGATACAGGGCAAAGCTGTTTCGATATATTGGACATATTGGTATACGCGACCATGCCCAACAAGAAGATGTCCTCCAAGAAGTATTTATTAAAGTTTACCGCAACCTCAATGGCTATAATGATGACTTCCCCTTCTCTTCCTGGATCTATCGTATTGCTCACAACGAAGCGATGAATTTCTTCCGGCGGAGAAAGATTTCACCATTATCACTCGAATCATTTCCTTTCTTAGATTTTATTGGTGAAGAAAAGACGTATGACGAGAAGTTACTTGATGATGAACAAATTAAAAATGCACTAAATCAGCTTGATCAAAGATATAAAGAAGTTATTATTCTCAAATATTTTGAAGAAAAAAGCTATGAAGAAATTGCTGACATTTTAGAAAAACCTCCTGGCACAATTGCTACACTGCTAAGCCGAGCAAAACAAAAACTCAAAATACAACTTGAAGAGTTACTCCATGAATAAAGAAACATTTGATGACAATATAATGAATGAGATACATAAAAAACAGATGCGACCTCGTTCTCGCTGGTTTTTTGTAACAGAACAGTGGTTTTTTGTAACACTGATCAGTATTACTACATTCATTGGCAGTCTTGCTGTGACAAGTATTCTATTTATCCTAACTGATCACGACTGGTTCGCAGTAGAATATCTAGATGAAGGACTTGTTATTCATATTGTAAAAACAATCCCTTATTTATGGCTTGGAATATTGTTAATCGTAGTGCTAGTGATTAGTAAAAATGTTAAAAAAATTGGCCATGGTTATCGTTACTCTTTTTGGCGCATCGTATACTCAAGCTTATTTGCAAGTATTAGTGTAGGAGTAGCACTGTATTTTGCAGGGACAGGAACATTACTAGATAATTACTTTGATAGGACAATTCCTTCATACCATTCATTGGTAAGCAGTAATAATGATATCTGGATATACCCTGAAGACGGCTTGCTTTCTGGAAAGATTCAAACAACAACAAAAACATCTTTCACTATTATTGATGTAGATGACCAACCATGGACCATTACAATAAATGAAAAAACTATAGTAGAAACGCCTTTGCTGCCTGGCAAGAAGGTTAAAATTACTGGCACAATGATTGATGGCAGTACTTTTACTGCTACAGCAGTACTACCATGGAGAAATGAAAGAAAATAGCACTCTTTGCGTAATAAGAGTGTAAGGCAGCGATTTATTACTATTAGCAGCTACTTACTTAATTCTTACCATTATGAAAAAAGCACTACTTACAGCAGGACTTGTTCCTTTGGCATTCGGGGCGTTCGTTTTAACTGCATCTGCTCAGGGCATGACAACAACAGCAACTCCTGCAACAGCAGCACCTGTTACAACAACTAATTCAGCATTAGCAACTGACCGTCAAACATATGTAACTGACACTGCAACACTTAAGGCAGACAAGGCAACTCTAGCTACTGATATTAAGGCACTAGCTGCTGCAAAGAAAGCAAAAGACGCTACTGCTACAGCAACAGCACAGGCTGCAGTAACTGCAGACAAGGCAACAATTAAGACTGACACAGCAGCGGTAAAAGCTGACGCAAAGAAAATCGCCGCAGATCGCAAGGCTGTAAAAACTACAAAGAAGGCTGTTAAGAAAGCTGCTAAAGCTTCAGTAAAAACTTCTACTACAGGCGACACAATGACTACTCCTGCTCAATAATTGAGTATGTCTCACCTTTTCTAGGTAAGACAACATAAAACCCCGCGTTAGACGCGGGGTTTTATGTTGTCTTGGATTACCCTATTCTTCCTTAAGATTCAAGGAGACTGAGTTCACACAGAAACGCTGTCCTGTTTCTGATGGTCCATCAGGAAATACGTGACCGAGGTGGGATCCACAGTTTGCACATACTACTTCTACGCGACTCATGCCATGACTAACGTCTTCTTTAAATTCAACAGCACCTGGTAATGCATTATCAAATGATGGCCAACCACTTTTTGAATCAAATTTTGTATCTGATGAAAACAAAGGGTTGTCACATGCAGCACAAAGGTATGTACCCTTCTTGTCTTCATGAACGTACATACCTTTGAAAGGTGCTTCTGTTCCCCGTTCGCGTAATACTTCGTATTGCTCGGGAGTTAATTCTTTCTTCCACTCTTCTTCAGTTTTACTGTGCCACGCCATAGCTTCAGCGTCGGTTGGGTGATTTTTATCCATATTGTGTATTAATTAAGTGTTTTTAATAGATTAGAAAATTCTTTTTGAACTTTTTCTAATTTTGGATTGATAACGATCTGGCAATAACCAGCGTTTTCATGATTAGTGTAATAATCTTTGTGATAGTCTTCTGCTTCATAGAATTTCACTAATGGTTCGAGTTGTGTTACCACAGGTGCTCCAGCCTTATTTGATGCATTCATATCAGCAATAAAATCTTCTGCTTCTTTTTTCTGGTCTGGACTGGTATAGAAAATTACTGAACGATATTGTGTACCAATATCATGACCCTGCTGGTTCAACGTTGTTGGATCATGACTACCAAAAAATACTGTGAGTAAACTTTTGTATGTTACCAGCTCTGGGTCGTACTCTATATATATCACCTCTGCATGCCCTGTGGTCCCTTGAGAAACTTCTTGATATGTAGGGTTCACAACTGATCCGCCTGAATAGCCTGGCAATACTGTACTTACACCTTTCATCATTTTGAAGACCGCTTCTGTACACCAGAAACATCCTCCGCCAAACACTGCTTTTTCTGTATTCATATAATTATGTTAATTATCCGAAGGTAAAGGTATATGCATCCAACCCTACTCCTTCAACTTCAATTTGTAATGTATGCGCTCCATAGTCTGATCCGCTTACTAAATCATATAACCTATTTTCACTTATAGTTACTGTGCCATCTGCATTCACATCCTTACCAGCTTCTACTCCGAGTGGTTTACCATCACGGGTAATTTTTAGTATTACAGGATGTTTTGCACTAGCAACTAAGTACACATGCTTGGCACTATAATTATATTGAATCTGGGCATTTGTTGTAGTATTTTCAGCATACTCATATTGGAAATTCCATGTACCTCCTAAATAGAGCGTATCGTCTTTTTTATTAGATGGAATAGTTAGAATCTGGTTCATTATTTTACCTTGAACCCCGTTCCCCAAGAATTCATTACGTTCTGCACCAAAATATGTTTCAGGACTACGTACACCCGCTTCATTTAGCGAGACGGTATTTGTTGGCGCAGTAATACTTGATGGGATCACAGCATTTGTTCCTAACACCTGAGCACGTTCTGTCAGTGCTGCCTGTATAGCTTTTTCTGTTTCATCGTAGCCACCCTCTCCTATGTGGTCATGTACTACATAGCCATCAATATCAATTAAATATTCATGCGGCCAATATTGATTACCGTACGCATTCCATGTACCCATATTACTATCAAGTACTACAGGATATGTAATACCGGCTTTTGTGACTGCGGCTTTGACATTATTGATATCTTTTTCGAAATCAAATTCTGGAGTATGAACACCTACAATAACTAAACCTTGATCTTTGTACTTGTTGTACCATGCGTTGAGGTACGGAATAGTTCGCTGGCAATTGATACAACTATACGTCCAGAAATCTACCAAAATGACTTTCTTTCCGACAAGATCAGAGAGCTTTAATGAATCAACATTTACGAACCCTGTTGGGTTTTTAATTTCTTTTGCTTTTGAATATTTGTCTGCCTTTGCAGCGAGTACTGCTGTACGGTCTAGTGCACTCGCACCTGGAGTACTTTCAATTGGTACAGCCATCACATCTTCTGCTGGCGTATTTGGTATAGAAGGTTTTTTTGAATTGATAATAACGATTGCTGCAATAATCAATCCGAGCACTACCATCAATACTACCTTTTTAGTTGTTGTGTTTTTCATAATAGTTTAACGAATAACCTTAATAACTGGAGCATTAGGATCGACTGGCGTAGTAATTGCCGTTGAGGCAAGATATGACAAAAATCCTGGAATAATTGGCAAAATACAAGGACTAAGGAATGACGCCAGTCCAGCGAAGAATGAAATACCGATATTCAGAATTGTTAATGAAGAAATATTTCCTCCTGCACTAGTGCCTACATTTAATGTAGTAAGAATGCTTGTTATGAATTGGAAATTAGCAACCTGAGAAAGTTCACCGGTAAAAATTAATACACCGATAACTATCAAGAGTCCACCAAAAATATACTCTAGCGGACTTAGCCACTTACCTGCCTTATCAATTAAATGCTGTGCTTGGTTAGTAAACAGTCCAACCAATAGAAATGGAATACCGATTCCTAATGTGTATGCCATCAACAAAATAAATGCGCTCCCTGCCTGGACACTAGCTAGTGCCAAAATTGCACCAAGAGCCGCACTAACACAAGGTGTCCAACCAACGGCAAATGCTGCCCCGAAAACAAAAGAAGTAATATAGCGAGATGAAAACTTATGCGTTACTGCCATTTTGTGATCACGAGTGAGGAATGCTGGTTGAATTAACCTTACGAGAAATAATCCAAATAAAATAATAATGACACCCCCTACTCGTCCAAGCCACATCTCTGTAGCTACAGAAGCATGAGCTAATACTGTTTGCAGTAATATTCCTACAATAGAAAATACCACTGAGAATCCAAGAACAAAAAATACACTACTAAAAAATATAGTCCAATCTCGCTTTACTGTTTTAACTTCATCCATACTTATAAGTATAGCCGTAAGAGAAGTAATGTCAAGTTAACTTTACATTAGAAATTTCGATCAATGTAGGCGCGAGTACATACTTTTGATAGTACCAGTACGACGAAAGCAATATACAGCCATGGGTCCACATGATGACTAAGACTTTGAACAATGATGCCAATTGTTACTGCTGCAGTACCGGCAATAAAAGCTACTCTTCCTGCCATCACACGATGTTGTGCTTCTCGCTCATCAACCACTTGTTCTTTTACTACAAATGCAGCAAATAATCCAAAGGCTACGAGTGCAATTACCAGCAAGCCTACAAGCATCATATCTGGCATCCACCAGGTAAATGGGTTGAGTAGTACCAAAAGCACTAGTAGTAGAATAGTGGTGACAATAGTTTCTTTGAGAGTTGAATTATTATTTGAATTATTTTTCATATGCAATACTAAATATTTTTTCTACAGGGAGTTTGAAATACAGGGCAATGGTTAATGCCAAATGTACAGAAGGAGTGTACTTCCCTTTCTCAATCGCAATAACAGTTTGACGACTCACAAAAATTGCTTGTGCAAACTCTTCTTGTGTTACGCCTTTTTTACTACGAAGCTCATATACTTCATTTGCTATATATTCTCTCATACTTTAGAAATCTACTCTACCAGACAACTTGTGTGATGTAAAGTTATCTTTACATCTTAGTTCCTTGGACATAAATAAACAAATCATCAACTGATGTTGCCCACTTCTCCTGCACTGGTTTTAGAATGCGCCATGTTTCTAAAACTTCATCTTTTGTAACAAAGAATTGCTTATCGCCTTGCATAGCATGGTAGTACACGGACTCATATGCATTAGTTGCATCATTTAATGAAATAACTTCTGTTGCGCCGTCT
This sequence comes from Candidatus Nomurabacteria bacterium, assembly GCA_903862255.1. Classification (GTDB taxonomy): domain Bacteria; phylum Patescibacteriota; class Minisyncoccia; order Phycocordibacterales; family UBA9973; genus UBA4124. Next base: position 16,050 of record CAIOXK010000002.1, read on the forward strand.
TTGTATACAATAGTCACATCAGTGCTTTTGCGATCAAGCGCCTTACCACTTTCAACTGTTAATACAAAACCATCGTCACCCTTTGAGTGCAAAGGTATTGAAACAAATGTTTCGACAGTACTATCTGGATTATGTGCCGCTTCTTTATATCCTTCATATTGTCCCCTCTTCACATTGTCGAGATCAACAGAAAGATTTTTCAATACAGCGATTCTACTTTTTGGACTAATGACCATTGCTGCAACCTGTAGCAAATGACTCTGAATAAAATCACGCAATGCACCAGTCTGTTCATAAAAATCAGCACGCCCTTCGATAGCAATCTTTTCTGCAGCAGTTACTGTGATACTTTTCACGTACTTCATATCGATTTTATGATTAACGAGATCACGTACTGTTTGTTTTGCCAAATAGTGATCGACACGGTACACATCATCTTCATCAAAATACTGACCAATTTCTTCAATAGTTTTTTCAGCATTTTCTAAGTCAACACCGAAAGGCTTTTCTAACATCAACTTAGTTTCTGAATGGTGAGCTAGGCCACTATCGCTCAGATGTTTAATGATCGGCAATGATACTGTTGGTGCTACTGAGAGGTAGTACAAGCGTTGAGTGGTTGCCCCAAATTCTGTTTCAATCAAGTCGAGCTCGTCTGACAGTTTTTTATAATCATCAGCATTATCCAGATCCATCGTGAATAACTGCGTGTGGTCTTCAAGAAAGTCCTTCTCTTCTACGTTGATCAAAAGATCATTGAGATCAACATTGTCCCGGCGAGTAATACCGATCAGTTTAAAATTCTCTGGCAACATACCCTTGCGTGCCAAGCCATCAATTGCCGGTAACAGTTTTCTTTTTGAAAGATCCCCGGTAATGCCTACTAATATTATTATAGTGTTATTCATACTTCTATTATACTCCCCCTGTCTAGCCTTTCGAGCTATACTTATTTATATGACACATAATGCATTGGTACTGGCAATCGAATTGATCTTTGTTTATATGGCCGGAATGTTTTTCTTATCCCTAATGAAAAAAGACAATAGTATTGTTGATATCGCATACGGTATTGGCTTCATTATTGTTGCATGGAGTACTCTACTTATTTTTGGTAATCATACATTTATTCAGTTACTTATTACTGGCCTTATTACTATTTGGGGACTACGTTTATCAATCCGAATCTATCTTCGCAACAAAGGAAAGCCAGAAGATTTCCGTTATAAAAAATGGCGAGAAGAGTGGACATGGTTCAAGACTCGTAGTTTTTTTCAAATCTATATGCTGCAAGGTTTGATCATTATCGGTATCAGTACCGTAAGTATTTTTATTAATAGTTCAATTCATACTCGCTTACCAAATACTATATACAGCACAATATTAGTAATAATCGGCGCACTTGCCTGGGTCAAAGGATTTTTCTTTGAAGCTGTTGGCGATTACCAATTAAGTACCTTTATTAAGCACCAAACAGAATTAAAGGCCAGGGGTGAGACTCCAGCAAAAACAGTAATGGATGAAGGGCTATGGAGTATGACTCGTCACCCTAATTATTTCGGTGAAGTTGCAATGTGGTGGGGCTTATTTATTATTGCCCTGTCAGTACAAGGTGGAATAGTTACAATTATTAGCCCGCTAATAATTACGTTTTTATTGTTAAAAGTTTCTGGCATACCGATGCTTGAAGCACACTATAAAGGCAATGCCGAATACGAAGCATACCAAGCTCGTACTAATGCACTGATCCCTTGGTTTCCGAAAAAGAAATAAAAGAAGAAATACTAAATGTGACTATTGATATACACTCTCGTCTTTTGATCCAGAGTACCAGTAGTTTTTAGTCCCACACTCTTTTGGAATGCTGATAGTGTTCTTTTTGTCTTCGCGCCAAATGTTTTAGTTTCATTACCAGGCTTAGTCACAGCGAAGCCGTGTGCTGCTAGGTACTTTTGTAGAATGATTGTATCTGAGCTAATATCGCCACCCTTGAGGTTTTTTGTAAGGAGTACAACAGGTAATGCAGCAGCAGGAATAGATGATGGAACTGATGGGGTTGATGGTACTGATACTGGTACTACAGTAACTAATTTGCTTCCAATTGCAGTACCGCCACCACTAAGTCCTTGTTGGCTACCTATTGGTGTATTTACAACAGGAGAAGTGAAGACAATACCTGTTGCAATAGCAGTTGCTGCAGGATCAGCACCCGCATCTCTATAACTTACTGTTAATGAGTATGTTCCAGCTGGAATACTATCAGCAGTTGCAGACGCAACCTGACTAACTCCGCTAATACCGCCAGTGAGCGGAAGTGTAAATGTTGTTGCACCAGAAGCAATGTTTTGCAGAGTAAGAACTATCGGACTGCCGTATGTTGGGGTGAAGATTAATGAGACGCTGCCCGATAACGGCGCAACAGGAAGGTTAAAAGCGATTGTGAGTGGTGAGGTAGTAAGTTGTGAAAGTCCAGTAGTTGGAGCAGTGAGTGTTGGAGTTGGAGTACTTGTTGGACAAGCCGCCATTGTGAATGTTACGTCATTACCGTACCCTGTACCGTCGATACTTGTTGCGTATGCACGATAGTGGTATGTTGTGCCGCAATCAAAATGCACACTCGATAAATCATTATATGTCTCAGTGAAACTTCCAGTAGAGAATGTCTCGCCTGACTGAACAGAAGTATTTCCGTACGCAGTTGTCGTGCCCCATTCGAAACCTCGAACGGTCGGCGCATCCTGTCCAATGTCAGTAATAGCTCCGTTGAAAGTTACATTTGTTCTTGTAATACCTGTGGCAGAACTTGTCGAAAGCGATGGACCGCTTTGCAGTATCCAAATATCACCAGTACCGGAAGTATAGGTATATGCACCACCAACAGCTAATACGAGCTTAGTACCATCACCAGAAAACGCAACACCTCCCCAGTTACGAATCCCTGGCGCAATCTGCGGATCCCAAGTACTACCAGAATCGGAGGAAAGATATGTGTAATCACCATTTGCAGTTGCTGCAATTTTAGTACCATCACTTGATGATGAAATGTATTTCCATTTTCGTGTTCCTGCAGCTGTCTGGTCTGTCCAGCTCACTCCGAAGTCAGTCGAGGTCCAGATGTCGCCGGTACTACTACCATTACCAACAGTTGCTACCAAATGACTACCGTCTGATGATGATGTCACGCCATACCATCGCTGTGTCCCAGCATTTGTCTGATCTGTCCAAGTTGCACCACTATCTGTAGAGGTATAAATATCGCCAGTTGTTGCAAAGCCCCCAACAACAGCAACAAGCTTCGTACCGTCAGAAGACGAGGCAACAGAAGACCAGTACCTGCTACCTGATGTCGTCTGGTCTGTCCAAGTTGCACCACTATCTGTAGAGGTATAAATGTCACTATTATAATACGAAACCGCGACTAACTTAGTACCATCAGAAGATGTAGCAATAGAAGTCCAGTGAAGACTTGGGGCATTAGTCTGGTCTGTCCAAGTTGCACCAGAGTCATCAGAAGTCCAGATATCACCACCGTATACAGCGGCGGCAATATGTGTACCGTCAGACGATACTGCAATAGCACGCCACGCTCGACTGCCCGCAATAGATCGATCGATCCATGTCGCACCACGGTCTGAAGAGGTATAAATATCGCCACCATTTACCGCTCCGACGATAAGTGAACCGTCTGAGGATATTGCAAGAGCGGACCATTGTACGCCAGCCATTACAGCCGAGAGATTCCATGCGCCTGTTGTATTACTAGTATAAATATCACCACCACTCTCTGCTGCTATAAGTTTCGTACCATCAGCAGATGAAGCGACAAACTGCCATTGTCTACCCCCCGCAGTTACCTGGTCTGTCCATGTTGCGCCAGAGTCATCAGAAGTATAGAGGTCATCAGTATTAGCTGCACCCGCTACAAGCTTCGTGCCATCGGAAGACGATGCAACAGAAACCCATTGTCTATTCCCTGCCGCTGATCGATCTGTCCATGTTGCGCCAGAGTCATCAGAAGTCCAGATATCACCACTAGACGCTGCTGCAACGAGTTTCGTACCATCAGCAGAAGATGCGACTGAATTCCAATATCTTGAGCCTGATGTCGTCTGGTCTGTCCATGTCGCGCCACTGTCGGTTGAAGTGTAGATGTCGCCATTAGATACTGCTGCAACGAGTTTCGTACCATCAGCTGATGAAGCAAGTGATTGCCAATATCTTGAGCCCGATGCCGTTTGGTCTGTCCATGTTGCACCACTGTCGGTTGAAGTGTAGATGTCGCCACTAAACTCAGCAGCAACGAGTTTCGTACCGTCAGCTGATGAGGCTATCGTATTCCAAGACCTGTTCCCTGATGTTGTTTGATCTGTCCATGTTGCACCACCGTCGGTTGAAGTGTAAATGTCGCCATTATATACAACAGCGGCAATATGCGTACCGTCAGCAGACGAAGCAACTGAAACCCATTGCCTAGTCCCTGCCGCTGATCGATCTGTCCATGTTGCACCACCGTCGGTTGAAGTGTAAATGTCGCCATTAAATATTTCAGCTACAAGCTTTGTACCGTCGGCAGAAGATGCGCCTGCCTGCCAATTGAGTTGTGGTGAGACAACAACCTTTTGACTAACCCAGGTTACTCCACTATCAGAAGATGTGTGGATAGTCCCCCCATCAACTGCGGCCACAACATGACTTCCATCATTAGAAATTGCCACTGCAGACCAATCTCTTTGACCGTTAGTATTTTGATTTATCCATGTTACCCCTGAGTCGTTTGAAGTATATAGGTTGCCATTAGTAACTGCTGCAACGAGTTTCGTACCGTCAGCTGATGAAGCGACTGAGCGCCACCATAAACTACCAGACCCTACCTGGTCAGTCCATGTTGCGCCAGAGTCAGTGGAAGTATAGATGTCGCTACTAAAAGCGACAGCAACAAGCTTTGTACCATCAGCAGAAGATGCAAGTGATTCCCATAATTTACCACCCCATCCATCATTATGATTCTCAACCCATGTAATACCAGAATCATTTGATGTCCAGATATTACCGCCATACGAAGCAGCCGCAAGTTTGGTACCGTCAGCAGACGAGACTACTGCACGCCATTCAATAGCGCCAGAGGACCCAATCTGGTCCGTCCATGTTGCACCACCGTCGGTTGAAGTGTAGATGTCGCCACTCTCCTGCACAGCAACCAGCTTAGCGCCATCAGCAGATGATGCTATAGCATTCCAAGCCCTGCTCCCTGCCGACGCTCGGTCCGTCCATGTCGCGCCACTGTCGGCAGAAGTCCAGATATCGCCACTATATGCGGTTGCGGCAAGATGTGTGCCATCAGCAGACGAAGCAATTGAGCTCCAGTATCTACTACCAGCACTGAAACGATTTGTCCAAGTCACACCACTGTCTGTTGAAGTGTAGATATTTGCACCGCCCGCAACAGCTGCCAGTTTTGTACCATCAGCAGATGAGGCAATCGAGCTCCAAGATAGTCTTGTAGCTGGAGTAATTTTGCCAGCAGTAGCATTTGACCACGTCCACCCTGTAGCATGAACCTTTGTCGCAGTTAATAGCGATACCAATACTATTAAAGGCAGGATAATAAAAACTGCTGACAAAAGTTTTCTTTTCATAAAAAGCAAAAAGTCTCAAATTAAAATATAATCTCCATATTATACAACATAGAGACAAAATATGCTGTGTATAAAGAGCAATAAACGACTCACTAAAATTTATGCTTTATTAGGGTAGATACTGTTCTGAAATATCAACAACTTTACCGTCTTTAATTGTTACCCAATATAATAATTTATCTGCTTGATATAAATCGGTTTTGTCTAAATAAATTTTTATAAATTCTTCCAGCGAAACCTGCTCATTCCAAGATTGTCCCCCTTCTGGATCTTTTGCATATGTCTGTAAAGAAACAGTGGTTCCTGGGGCTATTGGAATTGTGTGCACTTGAGAGTTTTCATTAACATAATCAACACCAACAAAGTCAGTGCTTATACTTTTGATCAAGCCGACATGCATTCCGTTTTTGTCATCTCCATAATCTTTATTATCTGGAGTTGCAATTGTTGATTCTACGCCTGCTGGCTGAGCCGGAACAGGAGTTAGTGTGCGTTCTTTTACCAACAGCTTATTTTCTATAATCGCTTGAGTGATGACCAGTACAAAAAAGACGCAAAGAATGGTGTATATTTTTCTCATGTGGTAATTATAGCAGTTTTAACGTTCGCCAACTTGCTGGCGCCACATTGCATAGTACAAACCTTTTTCGGCAAGTAACGCTTCATGGGTACCAGTTTCAGCAACCTTCCCTTTTTCAAGCACATAAATACGATCAGCGTGCATAATTGTTGAGAGACGGTGTGCAATCAATACTGTAATGCGTAAATTTCCTCCTGAAACATCACGAATAGTTTTTGTGATTTCTTCTTCAGTAATTGAGTCAAGGGCAGATGTTGCTTCGTCGAAAATCAAAATACTTGGCTTGCGAAGTAATGCACGAGCGATTGAAAGACGCTGCTTTTCACCACCAGAAATTTTTACACCTCCTTCACCAATGATAGTGTCGATACCGTTATCAGCACGAGCAAGTAGTGGTGCCGCAGCACTTTGTTCGAGTGCCAGCATCATTTCTGCATCAGTAGCATCTGGCTTAACGAACAAAAGATTTTCTTTGATAGATCCAGCGAAGAGTTGTGTATCCTGAGTCACGAAGCCAATTTGTGTACGAAGTGTATTCATATCAACATCTTTATAAGAAATATTGTTATAAGAAATATTCCCCTCTTTTGGCTCATATAGACCAACGAGCAATTTCACCAGTGAGGTTTTACCCGAACCTGAAGGACCAACGAATGCAATTGTCTCTCCGCCATTCACTTTAAATGAAATATGTTCTAGTGCAGCTGACTTAGCAGTACGATATTGAAACCCTACATCATCAAATGCTAATGCAGATACAGTACCAACAGTCTTTGCTTCATCGGGGACTGGCTCAATTGGCGCACTAATAATTTCAGTGAATTTACCAAGTGCAACCTGTGTATCACGGTAGTTTGTAATAACAGTACCGAGATCTTGTAGTGGACCAAAGATGAAGAATGAATATATGTAGAGTGAAAAGAATTGCCCGAAACTAACAACTTTTGCGAATACAAGATAGAGTAAGAATGCCAATATCAATGTACGCATCAAGTTGATGAGCGTCCCTTGAACAAAACTGATACTACGAATAAACCGCAGCTTTTTCAATTCAAGCTTTAGAATGCGATCAGTTGTTGTATTAAGACGACCGATTTCTTGATCAACCAATCCTAGGCTTTTTACTAATTCGATATTGCGGAGCGATTCTGTTGTCGCCCCAGACAATGCTGTAGTTTCTGCGACGATAACTTTCTGAATACGCTTCACCTTCCCCGTCAGCACATAACTTAATGTACCGATAATTGGAATGGTTAATGCAAATACTACTGCAATACCCCAATAAATACTGATAGCGTAAATTGTTACGAAAATAAATCCGAGAATTGAAACAAAGAAGACATTGATAAATGAAGCAATAAATGTCTCACTCGATGTTCTCACCTGTTGCAATGTACTAAGCGTTTGACCACTACGCTGGTCTTCGAATACTTCATACGGCAATGCGAGTGAGTGTTGAACTCCATCATTGTAAATTTTAGCGCCAGTACGCTGAGTAACAGTATTGAGATAATAATCCTGAAAGTTCTTTGCTACACGAGAAACAAAGGCAGCGCCAACAGCAAGTAACAATAGAATAGAAATACCACGGAAAAATTCATGCAAGGTAAAAGTATCAAACTTCGTCGCATAGTCATCAATGATGTGCCGAAAGATCAAGGGATCAAGCAGTGAAAACGTTTGATTGATAGCAGCCAAAATAAGCACCATCAAACATAGTTTCCAGTACTGCTTCAGATAAATAACAAGTATCTTCATGTAGTTATTCCTTCGGCGGAGTATCGATACCTGCCCATACATTACTAGTACCAATATGCTCTACGCCAGATGCTTTGATATATAAGAATAATTGCATTTTGTAGCCAGTCATAGTCTTAAGTAGTTCAAGAAGAAATATTGCTCGTGAATGTGTCATGCCAAAAATTGAAACTTCTTCTTCGAGATTTGTTTCATTGAATTGTGCATAGATTTCTGCCATTTCTTTTTCTTGTACATCCATAGCTCCAGCAAAGTTTTCTACAGTTGTTGCATCACGACGCTCTGCATATTTTGCAAAAGGAGTAATATCTCCCACTAAGATTGCATCCATTGTTCCCACCCCTGCTGTACTAAGGTATTGTAGGAGTTCTAAAGTAGTACGCTGTTTTTCTGTTGGCTTATGATCGTGCTTATCTGCAGGAATCTTTTCTGCCAAGTGCTTAATAATGCTAATTTCTTTTTTAAATGAGTTCCAGATTTGTTCTTTTGTATACATAGGTCATCATTATAGCACAAAGCCACTATAATTTCTATAGTGGCTTTGTGGTGCTTGAGATATCTGCTTATTAATGAGTTGTAACGGTCATTGCAATTTGCAGTGTCGGATCTGTAGAGTAATCGTACCCAGTAGTACTAGTTAACCCTTCCCCGCCTGAAATGATTAGGAATTTAGTATGTGACAATGCCACTACATATACTGACAATCCAAAGCCATGGTGCGTACCACCGTTAAAAATTGGCAAACCAGATGTTGTAAATGCAAAAGGTGTTGTTGCTACGCTATACAAAGAACCATCTTGTTCATTTTGCACTTGGGTAACCCATCCAATCTTACCGTATGACAACACGTTCTTGCCCCACTTCCCTGTAGAAGTATCAGCGCTGTCAGTTGCTTTTACAATAGTAATAGGTTGAATGTTTGAATTTGGAATTGAGAGTGATACCTTACCAGTTTTGTCGATTGACTGAATACGTGTTTGAGGGTATGTCGCAGTGTAACCAAACTTAGCATCTGTATACACTTTTGTAATTGGACTTGGTGTTGCGTGCGGAGGCAACACTGGCTCAGATGGCTTAGTAACTGCTGGAATAACTGGTGTTGTTGAAACGGTTGGTATTTCAGAATTAATAACTGGAGCAGTGCGATTATGCCGAGAATAAAAACGCGCACCTATTATAACTGCGATTATTAGAATTACTACTAATGCCAGAATGATTACAGTAGAACCTTTTTGTAAATTTTTCATATACAAAGTATACCACCTCTACACATACATCACCTTTTTAGATACAGTAACTCTCCACCTTCAGAATATATGTGCGCTGCTAAGCAGCGCACATAATAGCAAGACTGTAACTATTGAATTGCAAGCAATCCTAAAGAAAATCCCTCTCACTATATTGAGAGGGATTTTCTTATAGGGTGCCGTCGTAGAGGAAGTCAGAACTATTTTCGCACAGAGAAACGATGCGACTATCTATATTCCGAGCCTTAATCTAAAGACTTTAAAGCATTAACTACATCATCTAGGACTCCTACCATTGATTCAAATTTAAGTAACGCTTTCGCTTCATCATACTCACACCACTTGCAAGCAATGATTTCATGCTGCCAAATTTCAGGAACAGTAATTTCATCTGAACTAGGAAAACCTAGGTAATATGTATTGGTCTTATGATATGTCTTGTCATCCTTCTCGAATTGATAGTCATTACTAAATGTAATATCTTCATGGATAACACAGTCAGTTATACCCGTTTCTTCCCATAGCTCTCTTTTTACGGTGTCTAATACTGTTTCATTTTCTTCTTGATGCCCTTTTGGAAAAGACCAATTTCCTGTGTTCTGATGAACAATAAGAAAATTCCAAACACCTTCTTTTTGTATGACAGGTATAATACCGAATGAGTAGTCCTCTATGGCGACAGGATTTGTTTCAGATTTCATATTTTGATAATAACATTTTAATTTAAATGCTTATAGTGGTGGGTTTAAAAAATATATTTGGTTAGAACTAGAAAATCCCTCAGCTGAGGGATTTTCTAGTTCTTTTCTCTAATGGGTTGCTTGTTGGACAAGTTCAGAACTCTGAATTGGAGGAAAATAGATATTGAACTAGGGTTGTTTCAGAATTTTATTCAACATTTTTCTCAAAAGCAGCACGAAGCATTTTAGTTACACCATCGCCAGCAACTGACTGACCTGTTTGTTCGTTGTTACGAAGTTCACTTTCCAAAGGAAGTAATAGCACTTGCTTCGGGAACTTCTTTGCAAGGTCAAGATTACTTATAGCTGGATTATGCCTGTTTACTATGAACAAATCACCCTCTTTAATATCCTGTTCAGTCAGTGTCGGAACAACTTTCGCCTCAATACCAAGTTCTGTTTCTATCTCTTTTTGCCAAGTAGGTAAAATTTCTTCCTTTGGAAATTCACTTCCCGTATGGTCGGTGATGTTTTCAGAAAGAAGATATACTTCCTTAATATCGTTATTCTTTTCTTTGGCTATATTAAGAAGTGTCTTAACAACCTCAACAGAAAAACGACCTCCCAACATTTGTTCTACGCGAGTTTCAATTAAAACATCTTCATCGAAAGAAAAATCAATGTTGAATTTTTCTTTTAGCAAAGTAGGTAGTATTTCCATTCTTACCTTACCACCTTCTGCAACAGCTTCTGAAAGACCTAGTTCTTTTGGAAAGCTCTGTAGCGCATTTTCATCCTTTTTACTTATAGCATTGAATAGTTCTTCTTCAATTGCGTTGTAGCAAGTCATATCTATTGCGATAGCACTGTTTGGATGTTTGAGTATTTCTTCAAAAATTTTTGTTACATTCGGTTCTTCTCCTTTTTCACATACAGGATTTATTTCGGGGAACATTGCATCATAGAGGTCATTTGAGCGAAAGATTGGGAATACTGCCAACTGCTGTTTCTCAAGATTAGGCTGTATATCTTCATGTTGTTCGTTCAACGGATTAAGGGTATTTTCCATATGAAAAGTATAGCAAAACATAATACTGCAACCAAATTAGGCTATATTAATGATTTCAATGTATTTAACAAATAAAAACCCCCTCTCAAATGAAAGGGGGCTGCGAACATATTCTACTTAGCGAAGCACAAAAACAAATTTCTCGTCATCGCCACGGCCATGGTTTCTGCCGTTAGTGAAGGTTTCCATATAGATGCCACCATCGCTTCTTTTGGCGATGCGTGGAGCCTGTTGGTTGAACCTGGCAATCTCGCCTGTAAGGGCTGTAGCGAACTGGATTTGCCTATCATCTTGGAAGTCCAGCTCAAGGTCACCTTGCTCAAATACAGCTTCGGCGGTTCCGTTAGGACAAACGCCCAACCTTAAGTCTTGTGCAGCCTCGTAAATGTCTTGTGGAAATTCCGAAGCGGCAGCGAGATCGCCAACGTTCAGTTTTACAAGGTTAAGTTTTTTTCCATCAACCTCAACAGTCCGCCAAGGCTTTAGGTTTACAATACCTGTCCTACCAGAAAGAAAAGTCTTAACGCCTTCAATGCCACCAAGTTTGTTTACAATTGCTTCAACTGTACCAAGATCTAATTTGTTGTATTTCATGATTTTGTTTATTGTGAGCTGATAGCCCGTTTTTTGATTGCTGTCCGCAATCAGGAACTGGACCACCATGGTCCTAGCCAGAAACCTCTATATGAGAGGGGCTTTTGGCTAGGACCATTCGCAAGTAGATGTAAAGGAACTTTATAAGTACATAATAGCATACTTATGTAAATATGTCAAGTGCTATACTACCCTACTAAATTAGCCTTGTTCTAGTAAACCCTTGCATATAAGGGTATAATCAAGCCATATGGGAATGGAACAAATGGGACAGACAAACAACCTTACCAATAAGGTAAATGAGGCACTAGAAAAGCTCGGCTCAACATCACGATGGAATGATGCCCCAAAATCACTTGAGAACACTGAAAGCCTCTTAGGGAAGTCGGTTGTCATGGTGGATGACATGGAAGGCGTGCTTGAGGGATTTGCCCCCTATCTTGTAGTGGCTACAGGAGGTAATGCCTCTTTTATTCAATATAACGGACAAAGTTTGGAGGAGCTGACAAAAGAAATTATGAGTACCAATTCTGACATTGTCCTCATGGATTATCATTTGTCAGAAGATGACAGTATGAAAGGTTCTGACGTTCTTCGTGCATTGAAAGAAAATGAGTTTACAGGACAAAGTATTGGTTTCTCATCTGACCATGAAGCAACCCAGGACTTTGAAAGTGCAGGGGCTATAGGTGCAGTCAAAAAAAGACCTGCTTCCCCCGAAAGGACCATTCAGGAGCTAGCTGCAAAAATAACTTCCTAACCAATTGCGAAAATGCCTTTAATCAACTTTGATTAAAGGCATTTTTATTGAGCTTGCTCAACGTCATTCCAAAGAGTAGTCGGGGTTTTTGAATAGTCCGTCGTTTCTTTTCCCTGATACCACACAGTTACGTCATTAGTTTTTACAGGTCTGATAGCTATCTCTGAAAAAATATCCCCTGAAGACATGTCCTCAATCCATGTGTCAGTCGTAGTGTCTGTATCGCCAGGATAAATTGAAACCCTTTCCATTAATGCTAGACAGAGTTTTTTTGAATAGAGATACTTTGAAGCACTGATGGTTTCAATAAAAGTGTTGGGTGAACCACTCGCGACATAGACGGCATTAGCATGGTCGTTTTCCTTAGAAATCAAATCATTGCATTGCGTAGTGGTAACATCTCCCATTGGTAACGAAGAGATAAAATCGCTATTAATAGCACTAGTTGCATTTACAGTATTTGGACTAGAAATTGGTTTAGAGTGATGACCTAAAGCATATCCACCTGCAATCGCTACCAATACAATAACAACTATAAACAAAGCGTACTTAGTTTTCATGGTTGAATAATAACATGCAATTAAAAACTTATTCAGTTGTATCTGCCTCCATTTCTTTTACAAGCTTTATTCCTTTCGGGGAGTTAGCAGGAATTAAAGAAGCATTCCTGCATTGAGGGCAAACCACCTCTTTTGAAGAGGCTCGCCAAATGGAATAAATCAATCCAGGAATTATGAAAAATAGCCACAGTACAATTTCGATTAGAAAACTTCCCTTCGTTTCTGTCTTTGATTTTCCCAAGTATCCACATTCAGTACAAACAAATGTTTGAGCCATAATTATTTAAATGCTAGTTAATAACGTGGGTGGGCTACAACAAAAATCCCACCACTAGATGACCCGAGGGCCTACATCAGTTTCCCAATGCAACGTCGTAAACGCACCCTAATGATGGGGTATTACTAAGGATGTTTATGACAAGAAACACCAAGAGTATCAGGACAAGGTACAGCTTCTCAGCCTAGAAGCAGAAGAATACGAAAAAGGTAACTTTGATTATCAAAACACTGTAGCTACAGTATTATCCGTAGCCCGCCGTGCAAAGGACATCTTTGAAAGTTCTGAACCACATGAAAAGAGAGCATTTTTGAATTACCTACTTCAGAACCCATCCGTGCAGGAGAAAAAGCTAGAGTTTACAATACGTTCTCCGTTTAATTTGATATTGGATTGGACTAGTAGTCCTAATAGGGGTGCCCAGAGGGAATTGAACCCTCGATGTCGGAACCACAACCCGAAGTTTTACCACTAAACTATGGGCACCATGCATTGTCCGACGAAGCTCAAAGAGCGAAGTTGGATGTTGTCGTGCGAGCCCCTCCTCCGCTAAAGCTTTGGCGGGCGACGCGTTACAGTTATACCAGAATACCCCTTAAAAATCTAGGGTAATAAGAACATTGAAACCATTACCCCGTAGAGTACTGTTGCCATAGCCGCTGACCCCAAGCACCACACGCACCATTGTTTGATTTTGAAATGCTGTACGCCTACGAGATACATAGAGAATAAGAATCCTACCGTGATCATCACTATAAACACCAAACTTGCAAGATTACAGCTATGCCCTGTACCGAAATACAATAAAAACCCAACAGTAACGATATAGTAAAACATTCCTAGGATAGTATTTGAAATACCGAAAATCTTTGCCTCGGGACTACTAATAACAGTTTCGCAGGGCGCGCGACGTGGACACATCAGTGGTTTTTGTGCTTTTTGTTTATTATAAATATAGAGCGTAATTCCCAACCCAATAAGTGATGCCAATAGTCCAATAAGTATAGCCATGCTGATATTGTACAGTATTTGTCTATATTTAATAAGACATTTATAAAAGTGGTAGCTATTGACTTTTTATGTTATATATGCTATCATTAGCTTAAACAACAACTCACTTACATTAATAACTCAAAAAAAGATGAAAACTTTTCTGAACGCATTGATGACAAATAACATGTCCTCAAAACAACTAACAATTGCTACGGTTGTAGTATTTGTTTTAGCAATAATAGTGGACATCGTTCTAAACAATCTTTGCAAATAACATGGCCGCGCCAAACTAACGCCGTTCCTACACAATATGGGAACGGCTTTTTGTTTACTATTTTTTGTAATACTTCTTCCCTTTCAACTTATCAGGCAATAAATCTTCTTCAGTATATTTTTCATAACCAGCACCATATCCTATGTCTTTCATTAATTTCGTTGGGGCATTTCTTATCTTAAGCGGGATCGGCAAGTTACCCATTTTCTTAGCATCGTCCATAGTCATACTAAACGCATTGTATACTGATTTACTTTTTGGAGCTTGTGATAAATACACAACGCCATGCGAAAGAGTAATACCGACCTCTGGTAAGCCAATCGTTTCAACTGCTCGGAATACTGCATTTGCCAATACTAATGCATGCGGATCCATCATACCGATATCTTCAGAAGCAAAGATCACCATACGGCGCGCAATGAACTTAGCATCTTCACCACTCTGCAGCATACGAGCCAGATAATACAATGCAGCGTCAGGTTGTGATGCGCGCATACTTTTTATAAATGCAGAGATAGTATTGTAGTGCTCTTCCCCACCCTTATCGAACCGTAAGTGGGTATCTTGTAATGATTGTGTAATTGTTTCAATAGAAACGGTGGTATAAAAACGTCGAGTACTATCGATCAACGAAAGTGCTTGTCGCGCATCACCATTGGCAATCTGAGCGATAAAAGTTTTTGTGCCGACATCCATCGGCACACCGGTGCGCTCGATGATTTCTACAATCTCCTCTTCAGATAATCCATTAAGTGTAAAAACGCGCACACGAGAAAGCAATGCAGAAATAACTTCAAAGCTAGGATTTTCTGTCGTTGCTCCGATCAGTGTTAACTGTCCGCTTTCAACATATGGCAAAAGAAAATCTTGCTGTGCTTTGTTGAAGCGATGAATTTCATCCAGAAATAAAATCTTTGGCCCGGACTTCGCTGAAGCTACGCCCGGCAAGCCAAACAGATCTCCATTTTTTGGCTCAAATTCTTTCTCTTCTATAATTTGACGAATATCATCCTTGCCGGCAGAAACAGCAGACAATTCGTGATAGTCAGCATTGAGTGCTTTGGCATAAATACGAGCTAGTGTGGTTTTACCTACACCTGGTGGTCCCCATAAAATAAATGAGAATACTAACTTGCCTTCAATAGCAATACGAAGCGGGGCAGCTGTACCAACAAGGTGTTGCTGGCCTACAAATTCATTGAGGTCTTTTGGGCGAATAGTTGCTGCTAGCGGTGTAAATTGTCCTGGAGATGTCGGCGCCATATTCGCATCGTACCACCTTACTGTAAGTAAATCGAATCCGCTTGAAATGCAATCAGGAGTTATTCAGTTGCCATTTCGTGCTTATACACTGATGTTAAAGCATAAATCAGACTCACTACGAGAGGGCCGATAATCAACCCAACTGGTCCAAGCAAGCTAATCCCACCAAGTACTGAGAACAATACAAGTAGTGGATGAATAGCGATCTGTTTTCCTACCACAAATGGATTAAGAACATTGTCGATCGTACCACTAATAAAGATTGCCCATAATGCGTACCCAATTGCTGGGGCTATTCTATTACTTAAGAATAGAAAAATTACAACCGGAATAGAAATAAGTCCTGTGCCAATGTTTGGCACTAACGAAGCAACAGCTGCGAGTAGTCCCCAAAGTGCCGCATGTGGTACGTGAAAAATAAATAAACCGATGCCTGTTACAATTCCTTGCGCCAATCCAATTACAAAATATCCTTTTACTATGCCATTAATAGCCTTATGTAAAATTGTAATAATTTTTGTATTACTTTCTTCAGATAGTGGACTTAAAGAAATTAAAGTCTCTGTCCAGGTCTTACCGTCCTTAATAAAGTAAAACATTGTAAGCAATAGCAATAAAAATGAAATCAGTGTCGAAATAGTGGTAGTAAATACCGTTGCGCCTTTTGAAACAAGCCCTGCAATAAACGTATTTACTTTTGCCTGTAAATCAAACGTAACACCTGGGAAGAAGTTGTGTAACCACACAGTCACATTGTTTACGGCAACATTGATTGATCCGTGGGCACTAAGCCATGCCAGCATAGTTTGTGATTGCTTGATAACAACAATACCGATGAGAAATAATGGCGTACATAGAATTACAATGAAAGAAAGAATAGTGAGTACTGACGCGAAGTTTGGATAGCGAACAAATCGTATAAACCATTTATATAGAGGATGGAGCAGTGAAGAAAACACTATTGCTAAAATAATTGTAATAAGAAATGGCCAAAAAATAATAAATCCGATAGCGAATGCTAAGAACAGCAGTGCTGCGAAAAAGTACCGTTGGATGAATGTTGAAGTCATTGGTATAAGTATACCCTAGTTATATTCTAGATATAACCCCTCAGTAACCACTGTCACTTCTCCATCGATGACTTTCAATGCACCCTGATCATCAAGTGCATATACTTTTTCTGTTATACCTTCAATAGTTTTCTCTATGTTTTCTTTTGTGACGTTTGAGAAATATTCGTTGTTTAAATGAGGCAAGAAAACAAAGTTCACGAGATCAAGACCATTCATATTCTTTTCTTTACCAAGTCCTTCATCGTAGAGATCTTGTGCGATTTTGAATGAAAGCTCCTTTGTCATAACTTCACTACCAGCACTATTGCCTACCAACACTTTGCTTTCAAGTAAAATTGGCATAATCTTTTTAAGACCAGAAAGAAGAATCCATTTCATAAGATGAAAAGGGTCCCCGCCCTCAAAATAAAATACATCGGCCTTCTCAAAAGAAGTTCTCCAAATTTCCTGATCTAATGCTGAGATATCAATAATCTGAATAGATTTAAAGTTTAAATTCTTCAGAAGGATAAGGTCATCAATTACCCATTCTTTGTCCTCCATTAAAGTATTGGATGCAGTAGGTACAAAAATAATTGTAGTGTCTTCCGGCTTCTTCCCTACCAAATCAAATAATGCATCGGCAATTGTTTTGTTTGTAATTCCTCCAGATGTAAGTAGTAATTTCATATCTGCACATCTTAACACAAAATAAAAAACAGATCAGTGATTAGCTGATCTGTTCGAGGTGTTTTAATTTGAATTAGTAGAATACCAGGTAATTGGTAACCACATTTGGGTTGCGTGTTCCAACCAATATAACCTGCCCATTTGTTTCCTTACAACTTTGCCCCCATGACTTTCCACCATCAAGTACATAGATATGTGTAGTGGTTGATTTTCCTGACCTATCCAAACCACAAACAATCTGTCGTGCTTGGTCATAAGTAACCATTTGATCAAACAAAACAACACCAATCTGTGCACCGGTCGGTGTATCTCTCCTGATTAAAACCTTATCTACTGTTTTGTTCGAGGAAAGATATTGTCCATTTCTGAAAATACTTGGTAGGAAAAACAATGTCGCATTGTTATTTTTGCATCTGCTATACAGAGCATCGAAGTTTGCGTCGCTGGCATGGTCAAACTCTATAGAGTA
>CAIOXK010000003.1 GCA_903862255.1 Candidatus Nomurabacteria bacterium
GCAGGATTTCTTTTTGCCTTATTTCATAACTACATCACCATCTTCCCAGAAAGTGGTATCGATGTTTGTGGAACTACAGGAGTAAGCTGTCTTAATCAATACGTATTCCAGTTTGGTTTCGTAACTATCCCACTTATGTCAGCAATTATCTTACTCTCTGGCGTTCTTATCACAATTCTGACAATGCGTTATCCACATCGCAAGGTTGTAAATATATAAGTAAACAACCATCCCTAAAACCACCATCTCTACATCACCACAGATAGCTGGGCGCAAGAGATAAAAATAAAAAGTCCGTTTCAGGACTTTTTATTTTTATCCTCTGGAGCGTGGGTGCGGGGAGGTGTGAATTAATAAAGTAACAGTGTTTTTTCGATAGCCAACACTAGCGGTGTTCCTTCTTGCCAGGCAAGAGAATGTGCCTCAAGTAATTTCGTATAAAGGGTATGATAAGAACCATTAGGATCCCTTTCTTTCAATACCATATCTCTCACCTTCCAATACAACATTCCGAGGATTGCTTCAATTGGATATTCAGCAATAGCTGCTTGATACGCCATCCAGCGATCTTTTTTATTGGGCATAGTTACTAAATTTGTTACTCCAAAAAGATTACCCTTGCCCGCTGAAACTTTTGCGGAAGAGGGTTTTGCCTCATCAAGATGTACCTCTACTCCCTGTTTCTTAAGTGAAGTAATAAAAGGTTTTGAAAGAGACAATTCTTCTAGAACAAAAATTGTCGGACTTGCCAGTAATTTTTTAATAAGTACGGGCGTTAAATCTTTTTCTTTTGTATCCAAAATAAACCGTACGTGTACAAGTGGCGCATTGATAACAAAAAGTGATGGGTATAAATATTGCTCCAAATCAGCAACACTCATAAAGGTATCATCGAGGACGATTACCTCAGTACTGTTATATGTCGTAACAAGCTCAGCTATGCGCGTAGTACGAAAAGGTTTAGCATCGGCAACAACAATAGTAAGCATTAGAAAATTTTTGGGACAATTTTTTTATAATTTTTATACAATTCACCATATTCTTTGTGAAGCAACGATTCGTATTTTTTGAAAAATACATTTGAAATAATGTACCCAATAATTGTTACAACTAGAAATGCGATTGATCCGCTCACGGCTGTATAACCGGCAACGAGAATTACAATACCAATATGTGTTGGATTGCGAAGATACTGATATGGACCACGTACAAAATACGGCAGGTCACTTTGCGTAGACGAAGTGCTCTGTGCCCAATAAATCAAAAGTGGGCCAAGAATGAAGCACATTAATGCAATCGCTTCGCCATGATATAGCGGTGTCCCAAATCCCCAAAATGTATCTGCAAAAAGACCCAGCAAACTAAAGGCGAAATACGCTAAGTATGAATGTGCGAGATTAATTTGAATTGAGGTCTTGGTCGTCATATTTCTATTATAGTGCTTATTTTAATTCGTCCAAGCGCTTCCCAATACCAACAGAAACCGCCAACGGTACCAGTGGAACAGTTACTTGAATTGGCGAACGATCAAATACGTTATTCATAGCATTCACGATAATCTGCTGCGCCTGATCTTGTACCGATTCATCAACTTCATATACAAGTTCGTCGTGGATCTGTAGTACTAGATGAACTTTATCAATAAGATTTGCAGATCGAAGATCCTCGTCAATGAGCTTAATGGCGATTTTCACAATATCTGCATTAGTCCCCTGAATAGGAGCATTGGTTGCCATACGCTCAGCTATTGCACGTAAAAATGGTGCAGTAGCGTTGATCCCTGGAAAATATCTTCGGCGACCAAACACTGTTTCTGTGAAGCCGTGAGTCTTGGCATATTCTTTTGTTGAATCAAGATAGTCGCGAATCTTTGGAAACGCAGCAAAGTACGCATCATAGAATGTTTGTGCCTCTGCACGAGTGGTTCCAAGATTTTTTTGAAGTGCGGTAATTCCCATGCCATACAAAATACCAAAGTTAATTACTTTAGCTTTTCGGCGCATATCGCTAGTTACTTCTTCCATTGGTACATGAAACATTGATGCGGCCACCGCCATATGAATATCTTCTCCATTACGAAATGTTTCGATAAGCTTTTCATCGCCACACAGCATCGCTAGTACACGCAATTCAATCTGTGAATAGTCACTACCGATGTACACATTTCCTGGTGCAGCAATAAACCCATGACGGATTTCTTTGCCAGAATTTCCCTTAATAGGAATGTTCTGAAGATTTGGATTAACAGAAGAGAAGCGCCCTGTTGTTGTACCGTGCTGGAGGAATGTTGCATGTACGCGACCATCTTCTTTGATATGGCCGAGCAATGCTTCCACATAGGTAGTGAGTAATTTCTGCACTTCGCGATATTCCAAAAGCATCGGAATGATTGGATGTGCATCACGAAGTTCTTCGAGCTGTTCTGCATTAGTAGTAAATGCTCCACTAGCTTTCTGCTTCCCTTTTGGCACGAGTCCTAATGTAGTAAACAATAATTCTGAAAGCTGCTTCGGTGAATTCAAATTAATTTTTACACCTGTTTCCTCGATAACTTTTTTCTCGATACCTTCTAACGTTTCCTTCATACGTACCTGTAGTGTTTGGAAATATTTTTCATCAATCAAAATACCGTATCGCTCCATCTCTGCAATAATAGGAATAATCGGCTCTTCAATATGTTCAAAAATGGGCATCAAATTTTTCTTTTTGAGCTCAGCTGTAATTACCTCATCTGCTTGTGCCAAAGTTTTTGTATGGGTTCTTTCCAAGATTACTTCATACGTAGGGTTGGTATGCTCTGATGAAATAACCCATAGGCCAATTGATGCTTTGCGTAATAGCTCTGGATCAATATCTTCTTTTGGTACGATTGTTTCGAAATGGAAGACTCGTTTTGCACGTGCACTCAAACTTGAAAACTCAAACTTTGCAATTAAATCCATCACAGCTGTCTCATCTACACTTTCTGCAAATGTTTTTTCTGGCAAGTCGTACACGATAGGTGCGTCAAGACGAATGGTTGCTAATGTTTTTGAGAAGAAAGCATCATCTTTGTGTTCCAAAAGTATATTGATAATGCGATCAGTTAGCCCTACCTTCTTGCCATTTGCTGGATCTTTTTCTAGCGCAGTATAGAGCTTCTCTATTGAACCAAATTCTTGAATAATTGTAGTAGCAGTTTTTTCACCAATTCCTGGCACCCCAATGATGTTATCTGACGGATCTCCTCGAAGACCTTTGTAATCAATAAGCTGTAATGGCTTAAAACTGTATCGCTCGATTACAGCATCTTCATCATAAAGAATAGTGTCAGTAATCCCCTTCTTCAGCGTAAAGACTTGTACTTTTTTACCATCAACGAGTTGTAGTGTATCCATATCCCCTGACGCAACAATGATTTTCAAATCTTTATCAGTTTTTAATTTCGCTACCAATGTACCCAACACATCATCAGCTTCAAACCCTTCAGCATCCAATACTGGTATGCCGAGTGCGGCAAATACCTCTCGAGATGTCTTGAGTTGAGCAATGAGATCATCTTCGGTTTTTGCACGACCCGCTTTGTACTGATCATATGCTTGGTGACGAAATGTTGGTTTCGGTAAATCATATGCAGCAACAATATAGTCTGGTTTCAATTCTTCAATAATACGAATAATCATTGAGAGCAATCCGTATAGTGCCCCTGTTGGCTGGCCAGCACTATTGGCAAAACTTGGTATAGCATGATACGCGCGATGAATGATTGCATGTGAATCCAATAGAACTATAGTTTTGTGCTGCGCCGGTCGTAGTCTTGACGAAGGCTGGTCTTTTTTTGCCATATTAAATCTTTTTGATGGTGCGCTGATCGCCGTTATGAGTAATGAGTAAGTGTTGTTTCTGTGCAGGCAATGCTCCTGCAATTTTTTCTGGCCATTCAACAATCACGAGTGTCTTTGGTTGTTGCAATATCTCTTCCCAACCAATAGGTCCTAACTCATTCAAATCTTCAATGCGGTATGCATCAATATGCACCAAATGTTCAAAACCTTGTTTAGTTGGCTGATAAAATTTAGCAATAACAAATGTTGGACTTACTACTGTTTCTGTCACACCAAGTGCTCTAGCCAGTGTTTTTGTTAGCGTTGTTTTACCAGCACCAAGATCCCCTTCTAGTGCTAATACAGTAGCTTTAGAATCAGAAGCAGCCAATAGTCCCAATACCTCTTGCGCAATCTCCTCAATCTCAGCTTCGACATAGTTTCGTTCCATACAGGGATTCTAGCATATTCCAGACGCAAAAAGACCCACCGTTATGGTGGGTCTTTTTGGAACTCAGTGTGCTAATTAAGCAGTTTTCTGAGGTTCATTTTTCCGATAGAGCATACGAGCGAGAACGATAAGCGCAAGGATGATCAAGATGAGAAGTAACCATCCGAGCAATGTTGTTGGAAGGAATCCTCCGAAACCGAACACACTAGCACCAAGTACTGCAGGACAGTCGTTTGAAACTGTGATCAATGAATATGCAATAGCATTTTCCTGAGCATGAGTAGCTGGGTTTGTGTACACGATAGTTGCAGTAATTACTGCGAGCTTACCTTGCACTGCTTCGCTATTCACCTGCGCATGCACTGTAACTGATCCCTGTTCACCAGGTTGAACGTCACCGAGAGCGATAGTTAATGTACGATCTGCAACACTGTAATCACCGCGTGAACCAGAAGCATATGTTAGTTCTCCTGGGAATGTAATTCGAAGGATACTATTTTGCAATTGCTGACTACTAATGTTTTGATAAGTAACTGTGTAATCCACAGTACCACCAATACACATGTGGTCATAACTACTGTCTACTTGAAGTTTAAACAATGAAGCCTGACTGTTTGCTACCAAACCAGTATTGCTTGAACGAACCACTGTTTGTGATTGAACAACGCGAACTGGTGGAACATATACAGCACTACTTGGTGTACTAAATGGAACTATTGCACCATATGCAATACCAGATTGGTTTTGCACTACAGCACGATAGTAATATGTACGTGAACCAGATAGGCCACTAATGTTTGAACTGTATGGGAATGTACCAGTTCCAGTTACATTTTGAGCATCTGAACGATTACCCAATGATGTACTTGGACCGTATTCAAACCATGCACTTGCTGTACCATACGTATTGTTTGGTACGGCAATACCGTTAAGCACTGCAGAATATGAACCGAGCACTGTTGCTACAGTTGTAATAGCCTGAGGCTGTTGAACACTACCGTTATTTGTATTGTTATTATATACAGGAGGGTTTACTGTTACATATATAGACTGTGCTGTGCCGCTACAATTATTACCACTTAGTGTAAGTGTGTAACTTGTTGAATTATAAGGACTGATAGAAAGTGCGCCGTTAGCGTCACGATTACCGAACCCTGAGATATAGACACTGCCCGCACCACTAGTATTCCAGTGAAGTGTTGTAGTCTGATTCTGTGAAATACTATTACTATCTACATAGAATGAATTGATAGAACAAGAATTGTTATTATTGTTACTACCAACATACACTGTTGTTGACATAGTCTGACTGCCAGGAAATGCTGTAAGTGTATATGTAGTTGTACTTCCTGGATACACGATAGTACCTGTATTGTCTGCTGATAGACTACTTCCTACTCCTGATACATTTACGTAATCACAATTTGAAGTATCCCAACTCAATGAACTTGTTGATCCATAATTAATAGATGGAGGATTAGCATTGAAGTTGTTAATAGTACAAGTATTATTACTACCGCCTCCATTACCAACATTAATAGTTAATGTTGAAGTCTTAGCTCCTGGGTATGCAGTAAGTGTATATGTACGAGTACTATCAGGAGTAACAGCGCGTGAGCCTGTTGCCTGAAGATTACTTGCTACAGTATTACCGAGCGCAGAAATATTTACGTAATCACAGTTTGAAGTGTTCCAAGACAATGTACTTGAGTCCCCTTTTGTAATACTAGAAGGACTTGGTGTAAATGAATTGATAGAACAAGTCTGAACAGGGGTTATATCGCCATTCACTTTGAAGCGAACTACGAGTACGCCCTGCTGTCCTGGTGCGAGACTTCCAATTGAAAATCCTCCACCGAACAATTGATCAGTGTTTACAGGTTGTGGTGCACTATTAGCACTTGAATACCAGTCAGCCTGGTAAGAACCATTTTGTGGCATGTTAGTGATAGTAGTATCTTGTGACAAAGTCACTGTTGCAGTACCTGTTGCACGAGGTGCGTTAGATGCTGCCACACCACCATTGAAGGTTACATGTGTTCCACTACGTGATGGCTGTACCCCAAGGTTTACCCCTGTAGCTGTTTCATCACCAGTGTTTTTGAAATACAAATGCACAGCGATCATATCGCCTGGTTGTGCAGTTGTACTTGATTTCCAACATCCGTCGATTGCACCGAAGTTACAAGGCTGGGTTGTTGCATTTGTTACAGTCACAGTTGGCATTGCCCCTGGACTGTTCAAGCTAGCAGCAGCAAAAGCCGTAGTGCTATACAAGGCAACTCCGATGACCAATGTCAGTGTTGTTATAATAAATTTTTTCATACTCATCTTTTCTCTTTCTCTTTTAATAAATTACTCTTCGGCACCCTATCCGACGATACGATGCTCAAGAATAAGGGAAACGACATTCATA
>CAIOXK010000004.1 GCA_903862255.1 Candidatus Nomurabacteria bacterium
AGCGCGTTTCGAGCGGGGAGTATAGATGACACTGAATGGGATAGTAGCAATATTGGATTCGCTTCGGCTGCGTTTGGTGAAAATAATATTGCTTCTGGAGAAGCATCGACTGCATTTGGTGACTACAATATCGCGTCTAGTTTTGGATCAACTGCTGGTGGTTATAAGAGTCAGGCGACAGGGCTTGAGTCAACAGCATTCGGTAATAATACTGTTGCAAGTGGTGCAACTTCTGTAGCTATGGGATTGTTTGCTCAAGCAACCGGAGACTTTTCATTTGCTAGTGGCAACAGTACTACTGCTTCTGGTACTGCGGCAACAGCTTTTGGTCTTAACAGCAATGCTTCCGGTTATGGCTCAACGGCCTTAGGTGGTTCAGGTACCGCTTCGGGTGATTATTCAATAGTTGCTGGGTATGGATCACTAGCATCTAGTGCGTACAGTACTGCGTTTGGCACCAGTACTACTTCATCTGGTTATATCTCAACTGCATTTGGTGCGGGCACTACTGCCTCGGGTGCTGTCTCAACAGCATTCGGTACTAGCACTACCGCATCTGGTGTAAATAGTGCTGCCTTTGGCCTTGGTACTACCGCAGCCGCAAATCTTGATGCAGTATTCGGGCAGTTCAATGTTGGCGGTGGCGACGCTTCAAACTGGGTAGCGACTGATCCCCTATTTGAAATAGGAAATGGTAGTGATAGTAATACACTTGCGAATGCATTTACTGTTTTGAAAAATGGTAAGATTGGTGTCGGGATAAGCTCACCTATATCACAGCTATCTAACACTACATCAAATACTCTGGATACAGCAGGAACAGGATCAGATCTAACAAATGGTATCACCTGGGCAGCGAACGGTCCTGGCTATGTCATGTCTGCTGTTAACAATGGCAGTGATGTAAATGCTAACGGACTTTTTGTAAAAACTTCCGGTACTGCGTCCACAAATAGACTTTTGACATTGAATGCAGATGGTGCGGATGTATTTGTCGTACAAGGGAATGGTAGTGTTGGTATTGGTACTGCAACACCTCTTGGCAAGCTGCAAGTGGAAGGTGGTGCTATTTATGCTAATGCACCAGAAAGCGATACTGTTGTGAATGGAGGGGCAGGAAATGACTGGCAGACACATGCCAATATCGTCGGTACTGCAGGTTTGTGGGCTATTCGTACTGGTACTGATGCAAGTATTAATTTTGATACAAATAACAATTTCTTACCGATTACTGCACTTACTATACAGACTGGTGGCAATATTGGTATCGGTACTACAACTCCTGGGGCGCCACTTTCTATACAAAAACCAATAGCAAACCAGCCATTAATTTTATTTACTGACACAAGCGGTTCTGAAGTGATGCGAATTGCGGCCGATGATCCAAGTAATCTTTTTATTGGCTATCAGACAGGTGTTTCTAATGTTGCGGACGACGTTCATGGCCATGGTATTAACAATACTTTTATCGGTTATCAGGCAGGTAACGCGAATACTACTGGTGAAGGTAACTTCTTTATGGGATACACTGCAGGGCTTCATAATACAAGCGGTGGTGAAAATAACTTTATTGGTGAATATACTGGCAGGTCAAATACTACTGGAGTTTTTAATAACTTCTTGGGTGGCTTTGCTGGTCTTAGTAATACTACGGGTTTTTCAAACAATTTCTTTGGGCGCGATTCGGGAGCATTAAATACAGTAGGCTTCTCTAATAACTTCTTTGGGCAAGGCGCAGGAACTTCAAATGTAAATGGAAACTATAACAACTTCTTTGGCTACTCGGCTGGCGGATTTAATGTATCAGGGTCAAACAATAACTTTATCGGGGGAAGTGCAGGATTACACAATCTAGGTGGGGGTGATAACAACTTCATTGGCGATAGCGCTGGTAATAACAATACCAACGGTAGTTTCAATGATTTTATGGGAGCTGGAGCAGGTTCTCATAATACCATCGGTCAAGAGAATATTTCCATTGGCTATTCGTCGTTCGCTACAAACACAACGGGGATTCGCAATACCTTTATCGGAAGTCAGGCAGGAGGATCAATTAACGGTTCATATGATACTGGGCTCGGTGCGCATGCAATGGCTTCTTCAACGGCAGGATCATTTAACCTCGCGCTCGGAGCTTATGTTGATGTTCCTAACTTGAGTAGTGGGAACCAGCTTAACATTGGTAATGTTATCTATGGCACAAATATTTATCATACAAGTGTTGAATCATCGAATCCGACAATTGACGGTGCTATCAGTATCGGTACTACAGCTTCCTCAGGGACACTATCTGTCGGGGGCGATCATTCATATGCTGCATTGGGCACTACTGGTGTAAGTTTCAGCTCTGTCGCAGGAACCTTTACTGACAATAGTACAATCGGTGGTGCTGCCGACAATGCCGTGATTAACAGTTTTGATATCTCAACACTGCTTGCGCAGGCAGCTGATACTACTTATACCAATGGCGCGACTGTCTATATTGCTGGAGCGCCACTCGGCGGCACTCATACGTACAACCCCGGTATTCCTGGTGAGTATACGACTCACGTTACTATTACCAATGCTTATGCATTATGGGTTGCAAGTGGCCTGTCTGAGTTCGGCTCACCAACAGCACCAACGGGCATGATCGCACAATTCCAAAATTCTGGCGGTACCTGTGACATTAGTCCTGACGTGACTGGGGGATTGTCATGTTCTTCTGATGTGAACTTGAAGAAAAATATTACCAACCTTGCCGACAATAGTACCTGGTCATTCAATACTAACATTACGACAAGTAACCAGTCTGTATTGGGCAAGTTGTTGGCATTGAATCCTGTGGACTATAACTGGAATGTCGAAGCGCAAGGTGCGCCGACCCATGCCGGCTTTATCGCGCAAGAAGTACAACAAGTATTTCCTGACTTAGTACAGACTAATCCAACAACACATTTGCTTTCTATGAACTATGCTGGTCTCGTGCCATATACTGTGGAAGCGATTAAAGAAATGAATCTCAATATGACAAGTATTACTGATATGACAAAGGCGAATAGTTGGAGGGATTCATTGATTAAATGGTTTGCCAGTGCAGGAAATGGTATCGGAGATCTTGTTGCAAATAAACTAAAAGCAAAAGACCAGATTTGTATTAATGATACTTGTGTGACTGAAGCACAATTGAAGCAAGTGTTGCAGCAGCAATCATCATCCCAGCAGACAACCGTAATGGGTCCTGCACCTGTAGTTACAGCTCCAGTAGATTCTAATTCGAATACTGTAACACAGAGTATTACAGTGGCTGCTCCAGACATTGCCACCCCTCAAACTTCTGATATTGCACCTGTAGATGAGACTCAAACAACTACTCAAACACCGAGCGATATGCTATAGTCTGGCCATCATGGAGCTCAAAAACATAAGAAATTTCAGCATTATTGCCCATATTGACCACGGTAAGTCCACTCTGGCTGACCGTATGCTTGAGGTAACTGGTACTATTGAAGCACGCAAAATGCGCGATCAAGTGCTCGACAATATGGAGCTCGAACGTGAACGTGGCATTACCATCAAGATGCAGCCAGTTAGAATGCATTGGCATGACAAAATGTTGAACTTGATTGATACACCTGGTCACATTGATTTCTCATATGAGGTATCTCGTGCCCTTAAGGCTGTTGAGGGGTCTTTGTTATTAGTGGACTCAACACAAGGCGTTCAAGCGCAAACACTCACTACACTTGCAATGGCGCGTGAATCAGGACTAGTGATTATTCCTTGTCTAACAAAAGTAGATTCTCCACTTTCACGCATTGAAGAAACAACATTAGAAATTTGTGCATTGATAGGGTGTGATGAAAAAGATGTATTAAAAGTTTCTGGTAAAACAGGAGAAGGCGTTCCTGAATTGTTGCAGGCAATTGTTGATCGTATCCCTGCGCCAAAGGCTGAAGAAGTTAATACAAAAACTCAGGCTTTGGTGTTTGACTTCAGTTATTCAAATCACAAAGGAGTAATTGTCTTCGTGCGCCTGTTTGGTGGTCGCATTGCAAAAGGTGACACACTTTCATTTGCTGCTAGTAAGCAACAATTTCAGGCACTTGAAGTTGGTATTTTTGCACCAGAAGCAACACCTCAAGATGCGCTTGAAGCCGGAACGATTGGTTATATTGTAACTGGAATTAAGCAACCAGGTATTGCATCAGTTGGTGATACTATTATTTCTACAAAAAATGCTGCAACTGGATTGCCAGGATATAGTCAGCCTCGTCCTGTAGTGTGGGCCTCTATCTATCCAGAAAGTCAGGATGATTTTGATGAGTTACGCATGGCACTTGGACGGTTACGTCTCTCAGACTCAGCTTTCTCTTTTGAAGAAGAAGTTTCTGGAGCATTAGGCCGAGGGTATCGTTGTGGTTTTTTGGGTATGCTTCATTTAGAAATTATCACAGAACGCCTTCGACGAGAATTTGATCTTGAGTTAATTGTTACAATGCCTTCTATTACGTATGAGGTTGAAACACGTCAGAAGCAACGGGTAGTCGTATATTCACCCCATCTTTTCCCTGATGACGGCACTGTTTTGAAAGTATATGAGCCCTGGATTACTATTTCTATTATTACTCCAGAGCGGTATGTCAGTGTATTAATGCCATTCATGTATGACCATGAAGCGACAGTTGGTAGTATTGATCAATTTGGTGATGATCGCGTGAAGGTTGAGGCTGTTATGCCACTACGTGAATTAATGCGTGGCTTTTTTGATGGACTGAAGAGCCTTACTTCGGGGTATGCATCTGTGGCATACAAGGAAGGGGAATTAAAAGAAGCTGATGTTGTTCGACTTGATATCGTTATTGGTGATGAGCCTCAGCCAGCATTTACTCGCATTGTCTCACGACGTCGTGCACTCGAAGAGGGAGAAGAGTTTGTGGAACGTCTAGAAAAATTAATGCCTCGTCAGCAAGTAGAAATGAAAATTCAGGCCAAAGCATTTGGACGTATTATTTCTTCACGTACTATGAAAGCGTTCCGAAAAGATGTGACTCAGCATATGTACGGTGGTGACTATTCCCGTAAGTTGAAACTGTTAGGAAAGCAGAAAAAAGGTAAAAAGAAAATGCGAGAGAACGCAACCGTTAATATCCCGCATGATATCTTTATTAAAGTAATGAAAGAGACTGACTAATTGAAGAGCGGTAGGATTGTAAACAAAAGCAATCCTACTATCATCAAAATGGAAAAGATTTTCCATGCCAAATCTACTCGTTTTCTGTTATGATTGAATAGCATAAGCACTATACTACCAGGCTATGGCAAAAAAGCAATTTCCCGAATCCAGACAATATAGTGTCCCACCTAAGCGAATCCTCGGCGCGGTTATTTCGCTGGTTATTTTTTTTCTTTTTCTGACTTCTGTAATAGGATTATCTCAAAAATATTTTACTATTAGGGCTCGTAATAAAGAACTAAATGAAGAGCAGCTAGCGTTAACTGAAAAAGAAAAAAATTTAGCCACCACAAATGCGTATTTAGCAACACCGGAAGGGACAGAACAGTCTTTGCGCGAGCGGTATAACTATATTAAGCCAGGAGAAGAAATGATTGTTGTGACACCTGATACATCACCCCTTTCCTCCTCATCAGACACTGGAGTGGCTCATTGGTGGGATCAGTTGCTAAAAGGCTTGGGGTTACGAACGTAATGTGCCAACCATGCAGGTTGACGGCAATGCTATACTATATATAGTGATCGAATAAGGATATATCAGATAAATATTTAAAACAGTATGAAACCAGTAACAATCTACACTACAGATACTTGCCACTATTGTAATATGGCAAAAGCTTATTTCAAGGAACACAATATTGCATATACAGAATACAACGTAGGGACAAATGCTGAAAAACGCGCAGAAATGGTGAATATGACTCATCAGCTCGGAGTACCAGTAATCGTTGTTGGTGATTCAGCAATGGTTGGTTTCCAGGAAAGCAAAGTTGCAGAATTGCTCGGCATTGATCAAATGCCAATGGCCGCCTAGCATCAACTGTCGCGGCCCTGAGAGCTTGCTCGAAGGGTTCTCGTAGTTAAATGGATATAACAATTCCGTCCTAAGGAATTATTGCTGGTTCGATTCCGGCCGAGGACACCATACGTTTTAAGGCGAAATTCACCTGTCTTTCACTTAAAACCATTATTAAATAAAGATGAAATCACTATTTCAGGCTTCTCACAAATAGGAAGTTTTCCTACCCATTCTTCCATTCTTTGTTATAAATAATCAATTCTTTTAGGTGATATAATGAAAAAATGAATATCCCAGCATTTTGTGACAATGAGAATTGTCGTACTGTTTTTCCATCAGGCTTTGTTTTTAGTAATGTTGCCAACGCAACCTTTTCTGGTAATAAAAGTGGCCCTTGTCCAAGGTGTGGAGGGATGGGGCATGTACCTGACGGAATTTTTAACTTTGTAGGTGAGACTATTGAAATAATTTCAGCCCCAGAGAAGACCTTAGATGACTTCTTAAAATTTAGTAAAATAATTAGAGAGGCGTATGAGCAGAAACAGTCTTTTGAAATGGTTGCTCAAAATATAAAAGAAAAGACCCCATCCTTTTCTAAAATTCTAGACCTTCTACCAGATAATAAAAGTGATTGGTATACTTTCATTGGAACATTAGTTGCAATAGTTGCACTTATTTCTCAGCAAAGGACTACAAGAGCAAATGTTGATAAGCAGGTAACGGTAAGTCAGGTTATCGAATATATATCCGCAAAATCAACTGTTGAAAATAATCAAAAAAGTATCCAAGTTACGACTGTAACAAAGAAAAATAAAATCGGAAGAAATGAGCCCTGTTTTTGCGGCTCTGGTATAAAACATAAGAGATGTCACGGGAAGTAAAATACTTTTTTATCAAACATCTTTCCAACCCTTTATTTCAAAATATACATTAACGATAAATTTTCTCAAGGTTTCTGTAGGTTGCTCGATGTTCCGAGTCCTGGAGGATGTTCGAAATATACTTAAGTGATATGCTTATAAAATATGACTGAAGAAAATAAGTTAGTTGCTAAAGAAATGTTGACTCAGTTATCATCCAGGATGCACACTGCGGTTTCCTCTTACTATGTATGGAAATGGCTTGAGCAGGCACGAAACATAAATATCGGTGAAGAAAAAGCAAATCAAAATGTGAAATTGATGAGACTACAAAACACCTTTTTTCATGTTGTCTCTAGAGGATCTTTTTATTCTTTTGTGATTGATTTAGCTATTTTTTTCGATAAACAAGATCCCGCCTTAAGTCTGGATAAAATTATTCCCTTATTAGATTTAAATGAAGAAGATAAAAAACTAATTGAAGATATACGAAAGCGTCAAGAGGTCAATATAGGGAAACTCAAGACAATAAGAGATAAAGATATTGCTCACTTCGATATTAAGAATGTCGATAGAACACAAACCTCTAAAATAATCTATCACGAAAGCGAAGAATTATTTAGTGCGGTCCAGGATATATTTAATATATTAAGTAAAAATATTACCGGAGAACTTTTCATCTGGGATCACTTAGAGAATATTATTAATCGCGAGATGTTTTGGTTGATGGATAATTTAAAGAGAGGAGAAGATAAAAGAATTCAAGATATTGAAGATTTCAGTTAAAACCCATTAGCTGGATTATTTTTTTCTTATCTTAAGATTTTAGTTATTGCTCTGGTCTATTCAAAATAAAAAGCCCGCCTTGCTAGGGCGAACTTGTTTAATCGATTTTAGTAAAGATGATTTTTTTCAACCTCTACTTCTCCATAAGGGAGCTTGTTAATGATTGCAATATCGTCCTCAGGTACTTCTTCGCGATGAAAGGTGAGATAATGGAACCCTAAAGACCCTGTAACAACACCATTTGGAAAGCGGAAATGTGCAAGTGCCTGGGACGATTTTCCACACGGGCAGCTTATTGCACTAAAAGTTAGAACCTTAGGATAAAATACTCCTTCTTCAAATAGCGACCCTGATTCTGGTGTGCCAAGGTATCCTACTTCCTTGGTTAATCCTTCTGCTCCGCCTTTTTCCGGGAGCATTAGGGCGGCAAGCATTTTTCTGCTTATATGGTCTATTACTGGATTCTCTGAGGGTGGCAGTGTCGGTTTTATTTCGAGCACTACCCGAGCTTTTTCTGTTGTCATATGGCTAGTTTTTGTTTCTATCACAATACCTCGCCTTATTGACTTTGGCAAGACAGGAGGGTACATTATGAAAAATGTAAAAACATAAAAATATACCGATATGGCAGAGATACCGATGAATCAACGAACCGTCAACATACTCAGATTGGCGAAAATTTTAGAAGAGAATTATGTTAAAAGGGAACGGCAGAAATTAACAGCTGATCTCGAAAGGGTACTAAATGGAAGGAAGCTGGTAATTACTTTTCCATAACCGCAATTGCTACGAATTTTTTAAAGCTATCCTTAGGGGTAGCTTTTTGTTATTAAGTTAGGTTATCTTTTTCCGATAAAATTTTCCGAAGTTTCCATAGATCACACACTACCTCTTCCCAAAAATCCCTTATCTCTAAAAGGTTTAATTCGATGGCGGGCGAATTTCTCCCCGACGGGGTGTTTGTTTTTCTGTCGCTTGAGGACACCATAAGAAAATCCCTCTCGCTATATTGAGAGGGATTTTCTTATGGTGTGCTTACTATTTTCTGTGCGCTGCTTAGCAGCGCACATAATCCGAATTTTTCATAAATCATGCAGTACCTCTCCCAAAAAATCCTTTGTTTCCAAAAGGTCAATTTGAACGGTAGGTGAATTTCGCTCAGGCGGGTGTTTGTTTTTCTGCCACTTGAGGATACAATATAAGGTATATGGAACAAGTGCCAAATCAAAATCAATATGTAAATACAGAAACTGTTGAAAAAAAAGAAAATAAAGAGGGTTTATTAAATAATATTTCTAGAAAATTAAGAAAATTGAAATTAATGGGAATTGTTCTAGGGGGTGCTCTTTTAGGATTGGCAGAAAATTCTTCTGCACAGACTGCTCATGAGGGTGTTGCGGCTGACTCTATTTTTTATCACATGACAGAAAAACAGCTTAGTGAAGTTAAAAAAATAAGTGTCCAAATAGATGGCTTGATGAACACTATTCAAGAAGAGATAAAACAGCACAAAGTACCAGTTACAGATTTAAAAGAATTTGTTGATGGCAAGCAGATCTCGTCTACTCTTTTTTACAATTACAAAAATATACAAGTGTATGCAGGTGGTTGGGATTTGAATGCGCTGACTGGCGATACATTAAAAAATGAGCCTGGCGGATCAATTACTATTAGTGATGTTTCTCAGGGTGAGCAAGGAGAAGTAAATCTCCTAACCAAGCAATCAATTACTTTTGGAAGTGATGGAGGTGATTTTGATATTGATTACTATACTAATTCTTCAGGAGAAAAGTATGGGGGCGAACTATTATCATTTGAATATGGAGATAACTTTCGAGACAAAATGTCAGTATTTCATGCAAAAGAAGAGCATCCTGATACTCGTTATCTACAAAAATTTAGTGTAGAGTCCCCAGATGCAGAAAAAGAAAGTTTTAAAAAGTTGGAGCATGTTTTGGTTGAATTAAAACACGAACTTGAAACTGCAGTAAAAACGTTAAAGTAATTTCAGATGTACAATAATTTGCTATACTTTTGTTATGGATACAGAAATAAATGAGCGTTTGGAAAATATCGAAAAAATAGTTAGCGACAACAATCGCATGCTAACAAAATTACGCAGTGCTCAGAAAAATGCTATCTATTGGAGAATTGTGTATTGGATTGTTATTCTTGGTTTAGCAATTGCTTCGTTTTATGCTATTCAGCCGTATGTAAGTCAATTTGGTGCTGCGTATGGCATAGGATCTTCCTCCGCAAATGCTACTGTGGACAAAGGTCAGAACACTACTGCAACCTTGTTAAACTTAGTAAAGCAGTACCAGGCTGATCAGAAAAAATAGTTTTTCGGTTGCTTTTGAGCTGTTTTTGCGGTATAAAATAGGGGCCTTTATATAGTCAGGGCGAGGGCAAATATAAGAAATTTTTGAACAACATTCGCTTGCTCAGGTAAGAAAATCTTCCCTGAGCGGCGTTCGGACAATATACAAATCCAGTATTTGTATATTGCTCCTCACTTGCTCAGGTAGCTCAGTTGGTAGAGCG
>CAIOXK010000005.1 GCA_903862255.1 Candidatus Nomurabacteria bacterium
GCAAATAAACAGTCGAGTATTTTAATTGGGCGATGTTCGATACTTTTTATTAGTTCTTCACAAAATGCCTTACCGCCATCTTCTGCCTTGTGGATGTAGCCTCCGATTAACATGTATTTGATCATAAGATACTATTCTAACATTTATACTGCATGACAGTTATTTGTGGATAACATATAGCCGGCAACTGTTTGGTATTGTTATACTATATCCAATACTTCGAGGTATTGCGTTTATTTTTTATTTTACGACGAGATTTTTTTTATTTATGAAAAACTGTCTTAGCCGCTATTCAATTATAGGAGGTTTTTTTGCGTTGCTGATTATTGTCGGTATTCATACTACTACTTATGCTTCTGGTGGAGGGCTTGATGGTGCAGTGATTACTGGTCCTAATGAGATTACTGTTACTTATGAACATGTCCTTACGAATAATACTCCTGCTTCGTACAGTAACCTCGGTGGGGGCTTGATGGGGCGAACCATCGTCAGTGCAACCACTGACCCAGACAGTAATCATATCGTGTTAGAAATTTCCGGACCATCTATATTGGCACCGAATGCCAATGGTACTATCGACATTGACAATACTGTCGCGTGGGACGGAGGAAACTTTGCCGGTCAGACCGGCGTGCCGGTAATCGATGGTTTGGCTCCATCATTAAGCGCAGTTAAGCTTGTCGATAATGATGACACCGGTACGCTCACAGCAGGAGATGTACTATCTTTTGGTTTTAGTGAGCCGATGAATAAGACTACTGTTACTACTAGTAATGTTGATACAGAATTATCACTTAGTAATGGGCATACATTTGGAAGTACAGGGCATGGTTTGGCAGTATCATGGAATACCGTAGGTACAGTGTTGAACGTTACGCTTGGCACAGATAATACTATTGCTTCAGGAGACAGTGTATCTGCTGCCAGTGCTGTGACCGACCTTGCTGGTAACCTAGACAATACACCGCTTCCTTTTGATGTTCCGGTGACATTACCCCCATCCCGTACTCTTTATTTTAATGCGGCACAGGATAATGACTGGGGTAACCTTAACAACTGGTGGAACGACAGCGGCTTTACTGACCCTGCAACATCAATTCCAACACCGTACGATAACGTTGTTGTTTCTGGTAACGTTTATCTCGATACCGCTTTTAATACTGCCTACGTTAATCAATTAACAGTAGTTGGACAGGGTGGTAATCCTGGAGATTTTGGTTCATATATACAGACTGCTATCAATGTAGGCGCATTCAATAGGGCTACGTTCAACGGAGCATCGTTAAATTACGGAACAATAAACGCTGACGTTACCTTTAACGATTTCTCAATAGCAGGAGTTCCTGTCATTGATATGAGTCTTACTTTCGGTTACGGAATGATTAATGGTGACGTGACGTTCACTGCCACGACCGCAAACTACGGAACAATTGACGGCTCTGCCACATTTAATGGGGATTACGGAAACGCTGGTTTAATTAACGGTACTGCTGTATTCCATGACGCTACTTCAAACCCAGGAGAAGTTGTCGGTCATGCGACTTTTTATGAGAATACTCATAACGGGGGATTTTTTGGTTTCAGTCCAAACGTTGCTGGAGACGCAGACGTGTACTTTCCATCAAACAATCCTATTGACGGTGTTGTTACTGGTAATGTGAGCTATCATGGTTATAACAATCCTTTTTCTGGCGGTATTGGCACTGTTGAGGATCCCTACATCATCACTAGTTGTGACCAGTTGCAACAGATGACATACGATCTTTCTGCACACTACAAGCTTGATGGTGAAGGCGGTACCGTTGATTGTTCTGCAACGTCTTCATGGAATAGTAATTCTGATGAATGGGTAGATGGTGTTATTGGAGGCACATTAATACCTGATTCATATGCCTCAGTTACTCATACTGATATTGTTGTGACCAATAATGGTTATGCAGGCTTTTTACCTGTCGGTGACGATACTACGCCGTTTACGGGGACGCTCGACGGTAACAACAATACTATTAGCAATCTTTGGATCTTCCGTAAAGGCAGCGACTACAACGGACTTTTTGGTGAAATGAATGGCGGCTCAGTACATGATCTGACATTGAGTAACTCAAACATCGTGGGGCGGCAGTTTACTGGAGGATTGTTTGGAAAAATGTCAGGTACGCATGTTACAAATGTAACACTTGACCACAATATGGTGCGTGCTTACCTCAATACCTTTGGGGGAGGACTGGTCGGATATTTAGCTGGTGATGCTGCGATAAATCATGTCTCAAATATTGATGGCTCAGTGCATGGTAGTGGAAACATTATCGGAGGTCTCGTTGGTTTGATGAATGGCGGTATCATTGATCAGTCTTCTTCTTCGGCTAGTGTTGATGGTGGTTTGAATATTGGAGGTATTGTCGGCGAATTGGACAACGGTACTATTACTAATACTATCGCCACTGGTAACGTGCTTTCTAACCGTTCTGAATATATTGTGATGAAGACCGGTGCTAACACAGGGGGCTTCGTTGGATATATAGGCGGTGGTAGTATCAGTCACAGTCATGCGACTGGTACAGTAACAACAACAGGTGACTATAGTGGCGGCTTTGTTGGTTTTATTGGAGGCAGTACAACAATTTCTGATTCTTATGCAACGGGTAATGTTACTGGTAATAGTGAGACTATTAATGGCACCCTCTATACTCCAAACTATATGGGAGGGTTTGTAGGATACGAACTACAAAGTACGTTCACTAATGACTATGCTACCGGCGATGTAACAGCACCCGGCGAGGAAGTTGGAGGTTTCGTTGGCAATTCATCATGTGGTGTTGGGTATACCAACTCGTATGCAACAGGAAATGTTAGCGGTATGAATTATGTCGGCGGCTTCGTAGGTTTCGATGGTTGCCAAGGTCCAGGAGCAACGTTTAGTCAAACATTCGCACATGGTACAGTCACTGCGACCGGAGATTTGGCTGGCGGTTTCGCTGGGGCATTATACAGTTCAACGGTTAATGATGCCTATGCAACTGGTGCTGTAACAGGAACGACGAATGTTGGCGGTTTCGCTGGGCAAATAGAATCTGGCACGATAAATAATGTTTTTGAATCTGGTGCTGTTGTTGGTACTGACGCAGGAACAAATGGTGGCCTTGTAGGGAGCGAGGGTGATGCTACTGTTAGTAATTCATTCTGGGATAATCAGACCTCTGGGCAAGATACTAGTCCTGTAGGAACTGGCTTAGCAACCTCACTAATGAAAGATAAGGCAACATTTCTAACGGCCGGCTGGAATTTTGATAATGTATGGAACATTCAAGTAAGTGTAAATAATAATTATCCTGATTTGCAATATTATTCACCGTCAACTCCTATAACTATTCCCGCTGTTTCTACTACTTCACCGTTAACAGAAATTGGTCAGACATCTGCAACGCTCAAAGGGTATTTAAATAATGGTGGCGGGGCAGTAGTAACAACTGGATTTAGATATGGTACTAATCCTGATACTGTAGTAAGTCATCCTAATCTTGATGAAAATTATGAGGGCACACCAATTCTTTTTATTGAGCCAATTACAGGGCTTGCTTGCGGTACGACCTATTATTATCAAGCATATGGAACTAATACTGCTGGCACTGGTACTGGTGATATGCAATCATTTCAAACCACCCCTTGTTCTGTGTCAGGACTACTATCAGGAGGTAATTCAAATATTACATGGACACCGATAAATGGATTTGTAACAAAAGTTCAAAATCTGCCAGTACCTTCAGTAGTGCCGCAAACAGTACAGATAACACAGATACAAACACAAGCTCACACTATAGTCATAACCTCTACACTTAAGATCGGATCAAACAATATTCAAGTTAAAAAGTTGCAGCAATATCTCAACAGTCACGGCTTTATTATTGCAAACAAAGGAAAGGGTTCAAAAGGCCACGAGAATAGTTCATTCGGCACGCTAACAAAAAAAGCAGTGATGAAATTTCAAAAGGCACATGGATTGTCAGTAGATGGAATAGTTAATGAAAAGGTTAGAGCATTAATAAATACTGCACTATAAGTTTTTAACGCATAAAATAATATGGTTCTTCGACTAATAGGTATATAGTCTAAGTATGAAAAAGCTCATCGGTATAGTCATACTGATACTCATTCCCTCTATTGCTGCTGCGAAAAGTATTGATTTGGCACAGCTTAGTGCCAAAGGTGTTGCAGTGTATGGCTGGAAAGGGGGAGTCGCTACAGTGTTATACCAAAAGCAACAAAATTATTTATTTCCAATTGCTAGTATCACTAAGCTTATTACTGCAAAAACAGTTGAGATGCTTTATCCTGAAAATACTGTACTTACAATGTACCCGCAATCATTTATAGATACAAAAGAGTCAAATGTAAGTGTTGTTGCTGGTATGTCGTTCACACGCGATGATCTTCTTCGTTCATTGATGATTCAGTCAAACAATGCAGTGGCAAACCAGTTTGCAATATCAGCTGGTGGAACCGTGTTTCTTGATACCATGAATAGTTTTCTTCATACAAATAAATATACTAAAACAAATTTTATTAACCCCAGCGGTCTCGATCCTCAAAGCAAGAATATTAAACCAAATAGATTAACAGCAAAAAATCTTTCTTATTTGACAAGTACTATTTTTACCGGTGATCCATTATTAACTTCAATCATGGAAACTAAGGCGGCAATTATTACGGACCAAATAACTGGAAAAAAGATTCAGATCAATAGTAGTAATGAGTTGAATTACGATCCTACATATGATTATTTTGTAATCTTGAGTAAGACCGGCAGTACAACAATGGCAGGACAGGATCTTGTTTTTATTACCAATGGTGCCAATACATTCGACTATGTAACTGTTGTATTACTTCATTCAAAGGACCGCTATGCTGATAGCAAAGTGTTAATTAATTGGCTACAGAAAGTATTAACTCAAAAATAGCCTGCGACCCAAAACGTAATATAAAAGACCGGAAGTATTAATTCCGGTCTTGTTGTGCTCAGTACATTTTTAAAAAAACTACTCATCATCAAGATTTTCTTTTGAAAGGCTAGTTTCATCGATATCACCGTTGATTTGGCGTATCAAGTAGTCCAGTTTTTCATAGGCTGCATGCAGTCTTTTATTGAGCATAACCCAACTATCTACGTGCGAAAACTCGCTGATAAAAATTAAATCTTGTGTCTCTTTTTTTAACACATTTAAGTTGTAGCGAGCATCTGAGTCAATGGGTTTTTTCTGAGACTCAATAATAGCGGCATCCAGTTCCTTAGCATAATCACCGATACTAGCAAAGAAATCTTTTTTCGCATTTCTTTGGCGCAAAGGTTTGATAATGACAATTACGACAGCCACTATAATCACAATACTAATTGCAACTGTAGTGAATCGCTTATCATTGTAAAATTGTTTTGATTCAGATACAGCCTCAGTAGTAGTTAATGGCCGCTGTGTTTTTTGTGCTACATCGTATGCATTTATTATGAAATGCATATCATCAATAGTTTGTGCTGCCATATTTTTTTTACTAATGGCAGGAAGTTTAAGTACATTAATTGCTGCCGTGATTGAATCCGGTGTATTCAAAATAAGCGCTGTTCTATTTTTGCCAGTACTAGCGTCCACGACAAATATCACCATATTATTCAAGCTGATTTGCTGAATCCAACTCACAGCTAACCCTGTGGCATATTCATCGATGCTTTGCCCTTGGAGGGATGTTATGGTTACCAAACAGATATTGATGCCATTTTTGTGATCAAAAGCGACTAGTTCACTGGCCAAGTCTAATGACTGCTTAGGTTGTAATACTTTTGCATAGTCATTAATATAGCCAACAAACTTAGGATAGTCCCTATATGCTTTTGCAGAAAATGCAATAGTTAAGAAACTAAGGCATACAAGTAGTTTTTTCATTTTTTGTGTATTTAATTGTTAAATTACAAGCTTTTTTGTTGACTATACAATAGCACATTTTAAGCAAAAAGTCAATGTAATGTGTATTGTACGTAATGCAAAGTAATGAACCATTACAAATTGTTTACACTCAATATAATTTATTGTACTATGCAAGCAATGAAGTCTAAGCCAGCTGACGACAAAATCTACTTATATGGTAAGCATGCATTGCGCGAAGCATTGCTTGCAAAACCTGCGTCTGTACAAAAAGTATTCTTGGATAGTAATGCAGAACAAGATAAAGAAATTACCTCACTCTTGAACGCTAATAAGATTGCATTTACAGCAATGAAGCAAGGTACTGGTCCTGTTGCTAGTGACGCAGTACACCAAGGAGTGATTGCTGTTATTAATGCAGAAAAATTATATACACCGCTCGAGGATGTTATGAAATTGTTTGATGGTAAAACAGTTCCTATTGAACAGCTCTGTTTTGTACTGTTGGATGAATTGCATGATCCACACAATGTTGGAGCAATCATTCGTTCAGCAGCAGCTTTTGGTGCACATGCAGTACTTATGCCTGAACACAATCAGTCTCCAATTACTGGTACGGTAATCAAAACTTCTGCCGGTATGGTATTTCATATTCCAATTGTAAAAATTGGTAATGTAAATCAAACAGTGCGTGCACTAAAAGAAAAGCATATGTGGAGCTATGGTTTAGTGATGGACGGGGATACACAGTTGAATAAAGCTGTGTTCGATACTGCAACATTGTTTATCGTAGGTAATGAATCAGCTGGCATTCGTGAAAAAACGCTTGAGCTGTGTGATATCGGACTTACCATTCCAATGAATCCAAATTGTGAATCATTGAATGCATCAGTTGCTACATCTGTGGTGATGTATGAATGGAGCAGGGGAAGAGATCTTTCGGTGTAATTGGACGGCCTGCCATATTTTGGTAGTATGTACATATGGAAAACACTAAAAAAGTAGTTACAAGATTTGCTCCAAGTCCTACAGGGTTTGCACATATTGGCAGCATTCGTACTGCTTTATATGCATATTTATGGGCTAGAAAAAATAATGGCACATTTATTCTCCGTATTGAAGATACGGATCAGGCACGTTCAGTCGAAGGATCATTAGAGCATCTTCAAAATTCACTCAAATGGCTTAGTCTTGACTGGGATTTTGGACCAGATAAGCCAGGTTCATTTGGTTCTTGCATCCAATCAGAGCGTTTAGATACCTATAGAGAGTGGGCAGATAAACTTGTCGCGAAAGGTTTAGCATACCCAGATCCGTATACCCCTCAAGAGGTTGAAGCATTTAGACAAAAAGCACAAGAAGAAAAGCGCCCATTTCTCTTCCGTGACCACCGACCAGAAACTTTTGAGGTATGGGATGGCACAAAAGCACTTCGATTCAAAGTGTCTGATATTAAGCGGTATGAATGGTTTGATGAAGCACGAGGCACATTGAGTGCTGGACCTGAGGCATTAGATGACTTTATTCTTTTGAAAGCTGATGGGTTTCCAACATATAACCTTGCTCATATTGTTGATGATTACAATATGGGGGTAACACATATTTTTCGATCAGATGAATGGATTTCTAGTTTCCCGCGTTTTCTTAGTTTGTATGATGCCTTTGAAATCGAACATCCAGTATTCGTAACACTTCCGCCAATCCTTCGCGATGATCGTACAAAGAAATTAGGTAAGCGTGATGGTGCAAAAGACGTACTCGATTATAAAAAAGAAGGATATCTTCCCGACGCAATGTTGAACTACCTGGCACTTATCGGTTGGAATCCAGGCACTGAACAAGAAATTTTTTCACTACAAGAAATGATTGAAGCCTTCACTCCAAATCGTATTCAGAAAAGTGGCGCAGTTGCCAATGAAGAAAAATTAGAATGGATTAATCGTGAGCATATTAAGCAACTTTCTTCTACGGAATTTTGGAATTATGCAAAAGAATGGATTCCATCTGAAGTAATAGGAAATGAAATGTTATTTAAAACAGAACAGCTACTTCGTGATCGTATCGAAAAGTTTGGAGATCTTACCGAATTACTAAGCAATGAATTTGAATACTTCTTCAAGCAGCCAAGTGTTGATGAAAAAATGGTGATTTGGAAAACATTAAAAGAAGACCCAGAGGGCCTAGTAAAAACAAAGCAATATCTTGCTCATGTTGGTAATTTACTCGCATCAGTTATTGAGACAGAGTGGAATTACGAAAGTATTAAGGCCGCAGTGATTACATATGCTGATGAAGAAGGAAAGGGAAATGTACTATGGCCTTTACGTGTCACTCTTACAGGAAAAGAAAAATCTCCTGATCCATTTGAGGTAGCAAGTATTCTTGGAAAAGATGCAACACTAGCTCGTATTGCTGCTGTATTAGTGTAATGCAACAATTATCGAATTTAAAACGTATATATAAGTATGAATAACATAAAGAAGGTCGTATGTGCTGGTATCCTCTTGTCATTTTTTATGATCAGTACAAAAGCATTTGCTGATGTTATACAAAATACATCGACAAATTGGAGTGGGTACGCAGTACAGCAAGGACTCTATACTGGCGCTAGTGGCACATTTATAATGCCAGAACTTTCATATTCAACAGCATTGGCGTCTAATGCTACCTGGGTTGGTATTGGCGGTAGAACAAGTGAAGATTTAATTCAGGCCGGCGTATACG
The DNA here is from genome assembly GCA_903862255.1 of Candidatus Nomurabacteria bacterium. GTDB lineage: Bacteria > Patescibacteriota > Minisyncoccia > Phycocordibacterales > UBA9973 > UBA4124. Next base: position 8,634 of record CAIOXK010000005.1, read on the forward strand.
AGATTGCCAATAGTGACGGTGCAACATATCAAGCATGGTATGAACTTTTACCTAATGATTCAACTCCCGTAAATCTTATCGTTCATCCAAAAGATTCAATTAGTATTGCCATTATTGAAACATCAACTGATATGTGGAATATTGTAATTACTAACAATACGACTAAGCAGCAATTTGCAAAGACTGTGCAGTATCATTCATCTCACTCGTCTGCAGAATGGATTCAAGAACGCGCACAGGTAAATGGTGTACTTGCTCCTTTGTCTGGATTTACTCCTGTAGTGTTTACTGGTGCAACAGCTGTGCAGGATGGTCAGCGATTGCCACTTACTCAGATGAATCCGCAAATGATTAACCTGCTTGATACAGGGGCAGACAAGGTTGCTCTAGCAGTACCTTCGCCGATCAATACTGACGGTACAAGCTTTAATGTTTTTCGAACATCTGCAGTAGCAACGGCCACACCTGCAGCTTCAACAATTCAGCAAATGCAATTAACCGACATTCCACCATATTTATTACGCCGAACAGGATTAGATATTTTTCCATTACTTCCGAATGTAGGCTGGATCATCCATTATTTCCCGCAGTAGGTAGTATTGACAAAACTATATTTTAGTTTAAAATATTGAAAAATATATAACAAAATATAGATGAAAAACAATAACTTTTTCGATGCTGAGGGCTTTTTAACTCTCCTTGTTACTAGTCGCTCTAAGTCATTTTTTAATGACACAACACTTGTAGTCAGAGATGATAGCCAAAGTCCTGAATTTTATTTTAGCCAAAGAGAAGTACGCGAAGCTATATACACAGTTTGTAAAGATACTGTGGAATATATCCGAAAAGAAAAAATTGCCAATGTGTTCTTTGTAGAACGAGCAGCAAGAACAGCTTGGATAGGTTTGCATACGTATTGGCAAAAGCACTACGCAGAAGAGAAGGAACCAGGTTATTACTTTATTAATCCGAGTATGTTAACTCCTACACGGTTTTGTAAGAGAATGTTTGAAGAAAGTTTTGGTATGGTTTTTGATAAAACTAAGCCGACACTAGTCTTTGATTCATGTATACATACGGGGAATACGCTCGGAACCGTAGCCGGCTTCCTTTTATTCATAGGATTTCTTGATCCAAGATTGGTTGTTGCTACTGGTATACCTGATCGCTGCATATTATTACATGACAATTCGATTGGAGAAAATTTAGGCCTACTAAACTATAGTTGCTCCTTATTCGGAGGGTATCATTTAACAACGAAAGGTTCAAAAATGGCCCCTGTTAGATTGATTGGTAACAATCGAAAAGATGGCACTACTGCCAGGCAACTCATTAAAGAAATTATCCTCGAAGGTTTGTAATCATCTCAAGCACACTCAACAGTAAGCCGCATGCAAATGCGGCTTTTAGTTTGCTTAAAAATATTTTATTCAAACTTCACTTTTTATTGAAGGGGTAATTGTTATATATATGGAATGAAATCTATATTCCCGAAAGTACTTATTATTACAATTATTATTTTATCAATTGGCACTATATTAAACACCTCGAAAGTGTATGCAGAAGTTTTAAAGCCAAACCCAATTGAAACAACTCTTGACCCTAACAGTACATACACTGTTACCGGAGATGTTTTTGTTAATGCCGCCGCAACACTTACTATACCTGCGGGGACAAAATTACTTTTTTCACCCAATGCCAGATTGGTGGTGTATGGCAAATTAATCGCCAACGGAACTGCCAAAAATCATATTACTATTTCTGAGAGTGTTGAACAGAAGAATATTATTTCAGCAGTTAATACAAATGCAAAAATAGCTATTCCTGTAACTGAAGCAGTTCAAACACCAGAAGTTGTTTTTCCTGAGGTTTCTACACCACAAGTAGCTAGTCCCGATATCGCCCCACTTACTGTAAGTATGGGGCTAGAGTCTGCTGTCCAACAAAAACACAGCGGCATTACATTTATGGCAAATGCTGCTGGTACTTTATCATATGTTGATATTGCGGATGCTAAAACTGCAATTACTGTTGATCATGATGTAGTACTCGACGCGTCACATACAACTTTTACAAACTGTGATAAAGGAATTACAAACAGTTTCGGTACCGTAACTCTTACGCACAGTACTTTTATCGATACTATATTCCCAGGCCAAATTGATATTTATGGAACATTTACGCACAGTGATACAACATTTCTAGGAAAAGGTTTTAAGGGGTGGAATTACGGAGGAAATGTTGCTCCAGGTAAAAATTACCACTTTAATTCACGCGATGGAGAATATTATATTTTTGGAATAAGTGTGTTAAATGGAGGTACTCTTACTATTGACTATGGGGTAACAGTTTTTATTCAGGACGGCTTTAGTCTGAATGTACTACAAGGAGGTACTGTTGTGGTGAATGGTACAGAAGCTTCGCCAGTGAATTTTTATGGTGATGGGAGTTGTCCATTGGGAATGTCGGCAATCATTGCTGGTCCGTATGGAGAAGCAAAAATTAAATATACAAATTTTCACAATCTGTGTGGCGGAATTAAATCTACAGCATCTACCATAACAATTACTCACAGTACTTTCAAAGACATATCAGGTACTGCAATAATTGCGGAACAGCAGGGGGACACAACTATTACTGATTCTGATTTTACTACTAGTAAAATTGCAATCGTATTAAATAATCCAGTAATAAAAAATATTTCACAAAATTATTTTCATGGTAATACAGCTGGAGTTTCTGTTATTGATATGACAACGGCCACTATAAAAAATAATGGTTGGGGTAGTGATTCTGGGCCAAGAATCAAAGATAATCCAGGAGGTAAGGGGGACTCTATAGTTGTCAAAAATACTAATGAGGTTATTTATCGACCATGGTTAGGAATGCTTGATGATACAACACCGCCAGTATCAACTACTGTTGAGCAAAATCCAGTTATCATCGTCCCGGGCATTACGGGCTCAGTATTAACAAAAGATTATGACGATAAGAGTGAGTTGTGGCCAAATATAGCCAAACTTGCGCTAAGTCCTACAGATGCGTATCTTAATGATTTGTCATTATTACAATCAGGTACACAGAGTTCATCACGTCCTGTTGTAGTTGGAGATATTGTACGATCTGCATCAAAGGTTGATATCTTTGCTGGAATGATAGATACATTTAATAAAAATGGCTATGTTGAAGGCACTAACTTATTTGTATTTCCATATGACTGGCGATTGAGTAATACTATTAATCAAAAGCTGCTGAAAGATTTCGTTAGTACTGTATTAGCAAAAAGTGGTAAGAAAAAAGTAAACATCATTGCACATAGTATGGGCGGTTTGATGGTTCAGGATTATATTGCTGAAAATACAGATAGTGCAATCGATCATATTTTCTATATTGCTGTACCACATCTAGGCGCACCAAAAACGTTTAAAACAGTAATGTATGGCGATGATATGGGGTTTAGATTTTCAGTGGCAGGATTATTTCAGGTGCCAGTGCTGAATGAACAGAGAGTTAAGATTATTACTCAAAATATGCCAGCAGTGTACGAGCTTTTGCCTAGTAAAAAATATATAGAAAGTATCAGTCATTATATTCAAGATCGCTCACAATCAAATCACGATATGGGATTTGATGATATACAAAAATATATGACCACAGACGGCAGAAATGAAAAGATGTTTGCTTTCGCATCACAATTGCACAATAAGGTTGATAATAGTAATCCTTCTGCAGAAACGTATAACTTTGCTGGGTGTGGTAATACAAAAACGATAACTGGTTTTACATTAACAAAAGAACAGTCTTTAACACTTACTGGTTTTAAAATAATCCCAGAACATCGAATATCATACGGCTCAGGTGATGGGGTTGTGCCGATAGCTAGTGCAATCGCTAGCACTGTTGCACACAACTATTATATTTCTACTGGTTCGCACGGTACCATGCCATCGTTACCGCAAGTACAAAATGCAATTCTAGATATTTTGCAAGGAAAAAATATTACGACTACTAATGCATTGTCAGATCAATCAGCTATTTGTACCCTTGAAGGAAATATTATTGAAGTGCATAGTCCTGTTTCTCTTGATATTTATGATGAGCAGGGAAGGCATACAGGAATAACTGTTGATGGTATCGAGTATGGTATTCCTAATGTTCAGTATGACGTAATTAATGACGAGAAAATCGTATTTCTACCGAGTGGTCAAAGGTATAAAATTATTCAGCGAGCAGAGTCGGCTGGTGCATATGATATGTACATTTCTCATGTAAATGGAAGTGATGTAGTAGATCATCAAGCCTATTATCATGCAGTCCCAATGGCGTCAAACACTACTATCGGTACATTTACGTTAGATAAAGAATTGAACCCCGATATTATGATAGATGACAATGGTGATGGTACAACAGACCGTTTGATCAAAGCCTCTTCATTACTCGATAAAAATCAGGCTAGTGATGCAAATGCTCCAATAACAGTAGCTTCATATGCAGATGGATTAATTACACTGAAAACAGTAGACGATAATTCAGGAGTACTTAATATAAAATATTCTACTGATAATAGTACTTGGAAAATATATGACAAGCCTTTTGCTGGGGTAGTTGGTACGACTGTCTACTTTGTATCGATTGATAATGCTGGAAATACAGAAGAAATAAAAGAATTTAGGATTGATACTGTAAACAGTCCACCAGCAACAGTGGTAGGTAATAATGGAAATAATAATATCTCAATAGAAATGCAGTCCACTAAAAAAGATGACAGTATAGATGAAATGGTGGATGATACTGTTTCAGATCAAGATGTTTCAAATAGTGAAAAGAGTACCAACAAAAAAGAAAAAGTGAAGTCTATAAAAAAGGTAAAATCACCAACAATACGTACTTCGCCTGCTCCTGATGAGGGAACTGTTATGCAAGATCCAGAAGTCACATTAAAAGGTATAAGTACTAGTGCTGCTGGTATTGCAGCACTTGGTCCCGGAAAAGTGATTATTATAGGCTTGCTTGCCATAGGAACATTAGTTTTATTAGCACTATTCAGCAAAAAACGCAGCTAATGTTACAATCAAGACCTAATGACCCAGAATCAAGCGTTAACCATATTAAAGACCGGAGCTAATGTATTTCTAACAGGGGAGCCCGGGGCAGGGAAAACATACACCATTAACGCCTTTGTTTCTTTTCTGAAGGAGCACGGTATTGAGCCTGCAATTACTGCTTCGACAGGTATTGCTGCTACACATATTCAAGGGCAAACCATTCACTCATGGAGCGGTATTGGTATTCGTAAAACATTATCACCGTATGATCTTGATCAGATGGCAACAATAGAATATTTGGTGCGGCGTATAAATAAAACTAAAGTGCTTATTATTGACGAGGTATCGATGATCGATGGTTTCACCTTGGATCTTGTAGATGCTGTTTGTAAAACAATTAAACAATCAGCAGAACCATTTGGCGGTATTCAAGTTGTACTTGTAGGAGACTTTTTTCAGCTTCCTCCAATCTCTCGGTACGGTGACGTAGTACCATTTGCATTTGAATCCCGTGCTTGGAAAGAAATGAAACCACTTGTTTGTTATTTAACAGAGCAGCACCGTCAAAGTGATGATACTTTTCTACGCCTCCTATCTGCAATCCGTCGCAATGAAAGAATGGACGATCATATGATTCACCTTGAACAACGCATTATTAGTGACAGTGATTCATTTGATCATTTAGAAAATATGACTCGTCTCTATGCACACAATGCAGATGTTGATGCAATCAATACTGCAGCATTATGTGCAATAGATGGTCCTACAAATACATATACGATGTTTAGTAAAGGTTCAGAATCACTGGTAGCGAGCTTGAAAAAAGGCTGTCTTTCTCCTGAGCGATTAGATTTGAAAATCGGTGCAGTGGTCATGTGTACAAAAAATAATATGCAGAAAGGGTTTGTAAATGGTACGACTGGTACTGTTATGCGATTTGAAACAGGAACGAAATATCCGATCATACAAACTAAGGATCGAGAAGAAATTACCATTGAACCAATGGATTGGACTATTGAAGAAGATGGCAAAATAAAAGCCTCAATTGGCCAGATCCCGTTGCGCTTGGCATGGGCCATTACCATACATAAAAGTCAGGGATTATCGCTTGATAATGCCATGATGGATTTACGGCAAGTTTTTGAATTCGGGCAGGGGTATGTTGCACTATCGCGAGTACGCAGTCTGAGCGGTCTTTATTTAGCTGGTTGGAATGCGCAAACATTCCAAGTGCATCCGCGCATTTTGCAAGAAGATCAGATTTTTCATGAGCAGTCTGATTCTGCTACTGAAATTTTTGCAGGCATTGAAGCGGATGATCTTGAAACAATGCATAAAAACTTTATTTTAGCAGCAGGTGGAACGTTGGATGCAAAAAAAGGAAAGCAGGCAAAAGTAGAAAAGAAAGATACATTAGATCTGACAAAAGAATTAGTGCTAGAAGGTAAGTCATTATCTGAAATTGCCAAGGCTCGTAAAATGGTCGCGACAACAATTCTCGATCACATTGAAAAGCTTATTATCTTGAAAAAACTTAATTACGAAAATATCTCTCATCTTATTGATGCAAAGCTATTAAAGGCACTGCCAACAATCACTGTTGCATTTTCTGCCTGTGATACGACATTACTTTCCCCTGTTTATAATCACTTGGACGGTAAATATACGTTTGACATGTTACGTTTAGCACGTGCTGCAATTTCTGCAAAAAATAATAAGTAATGTTAAGAAGAACGTTCTACAATAAATATAAAGAAGAGGCGCGTATCCTTGTCCACCAGCGATTAGAGCACTTTAATGCGTACTATAATTTTACGTATAGCCGTGTTTCTATTCGAAATCAAAAAACTCGCTGGGGCAGTTGCTCGAGTAAAGGTAATTTAAATTTTAGTTACCGTATCTTATTCCTTGAGCCAGAAGCACAAGATTATTTAATCATTCATGAGTTATGTCATCTCAAACAATTCAATCACTCGCAAGCGTTTTGGGATCTGGTAGCAGAACAGTCACCAAATTATAAAAAGTGGCATACTGATTTGAAATATAAGAGTAATCTAAAGGTGCTGTTTGCTACCTGGAGAAAAGCACTGTAGTATGGCTGTATGAATATTACTTCAGCACAATTCATCAAAGGTGTTAAAGATGGTAGCGAGGTTGCAGATCTGCAATTTCCTCAGGTGGCCTTTATAGGGCGTTCAAATGTAGGGAAGTCGAGCACCATTAACGTTCTCACTAAAGTAAAAGGATTAGCGAAAACTAGTTCTTTTCCAGGACGTACTAAGGAGATTAATGTATTCTTGATCAATAATAAATTTTACCTTATTGACCTGCCAGGGTATGGATATGCAAAAGTTTCAAAAGTTGAGCGTGCAAAAATCGAAGAGGTGATCAAAAGCTACTTATTTAACCCAGTAATTATGCCCAAAAAGGTGGTATTGATTATCGATGCATATGTTGGCCCAACAGAGCCAGATCTAGAAATGCTCGATGCGCTACTTGAAGATAATAAAGACGTAATTATCTTGGCAAACAAAATTGATAAAGTTAAAAAATCTATCAGATTAAATGTTTTGGCAAAAATTAAAGAAACACTACACGGCCAACTAGTAATCCCATTTTCTGCAGAAGAAAAAACTGGAATTACAGAAGTCCTTGCACATCTAGGGTAATAAAAAATGGGGGACTGTCCCCATTTTTTTATTTCTTCAATTTTTCTACTTCAGCCTTACCTAAGATTCTTACTGAGCCTGGCTTCATTCCGGTAATTGTTAGTGGTCCAATATCTGTACGAACAAGGTCTTCAACTGTCAGATGGCAGGCATCTGCCATGCGGCGAATTTGGTGCTTACGCCCTTCATGAAGAACGATAGTAAATGATGTTCGAGAAGCGCGCTCTACGATTGCTGGTTTAGTTTTTATTTTGTCTAGCATAATGCCATTAGTCATTTTTGAAATAGTAGTATCGGTAATATTTTCACGAACGGTTACTAAATACTTTTTTCCAATCTTAGAATTTTCTTGTGTCAGTGCGCGAGCTAAGGTTCCATCGTTAGACATAATGATCAATCCTTCTGATTCTTTGTCGAGACGGCCTACTGGCGCTAGGTGTTTATATTTAGGAAAAGTGTCATGAAGGTCTTTGACATTGTCAGTTGTCTTGTTCGTTTCAACGCCACGGGGTTTATATACAAGAATTGATTCTTTGCCTTCTTGGACACCACCTTTGATGTCGATCACATCTTTGCCAACTTTAATACCAAAACCTGGTTCTTTGACGATCTTGCCGTTTATTTTAACTGAGCCGCTAATAATAAGTGCCTTAGCTTCACGTCGTGATGCCAGTCCTTGGTGGGCGATTGCACGCTCTAAACGCTCTAATCCTGGAGCCAGAGTACTTTCAAGCTTTATAACCTTACGGGGCGTTGGGTGCTCGAATGATTTATTCAGCTGTCTGGCCTGCTTTTTCATGATGTGGCGAGTATAGCATGTATATTGCATAGAGACAGTTATCCATATATCATAGTGCCTATGAATACCGTTGAAGGATTATTAGAACAGGCACAAACATTGCAGGATAAGGGTAAAACAGAAGAAGCACTGGAGCAGTACAGTAAGTCTTTTGATCTGCTTATTGATGATGCAGGCAAGTATGCCACGGCTCAAGAGTCACACATTACTGATCTAGAAGAATTGCGCAAAATAGCGCCGACATTATTTGCTCACTCAAAAACCTATTTGAAAAAAGATATTACCGCTTCATATATCCTTAACGCTATGGGTGTGCTTTTTGCAGAGCTCAGAGATTATCCTAATGCAGAACAAAAATTACTTGAATCAATCGATTACATACCAGATGGGACTGACTACCCAGATCCAGCTGATAATCTAGAGCGTATTGCTAGTGAGGTTGCTGCTGCCCGTGCCGCAGCAGAATCCGAGCAAGAATAATTTTTTGCATTAGTGTATATGATATATACTAATGATATGAAAAATTCATTGTACTATCGGCAACACCTTAAACGGCCTCGTTGGGCACCACCAGCAGAAATGTTTGCACCAGTGTGGACTTTTCTGTACATCCTTATTGCGATCTCATTCAGTATAGTTTTTATAAATGGGTTTAAAGGCATACTCCCATTTGTAGTTGTCTTGCCTTTTATTCTCAATCTGCTTTTTAACGCAATCTATACGCCAATTCAGTTTGGATTAAAAAATAATTACTTAGCAACTGTAGATATTTTTTTAATTCTAGGAACTTTGATTTGGTCAGTGATAGTTATCTATCCATATTTACACTGGATAACATTCATCAATATCCCATACCTACTCTGGGTTTCTTTTGCAACAATATTACAATGCACAATAACGTGGCTTAATCGTTAATATGCAAGAAACTGGAATCGGAAAATCAGGTGTTATTGCAATTATAATTGTTATTTTTATTACTACAGGATACGGCTGGCATTTATACAGTAAGACATCTACTGCATCAAATATATTAGCAAGTGCGCTGCCTAGCAGCGCACAAGAAAATTCTCCTACTCCGACAGTATCACAGACTCCCGCAGTAGCACCGATTGCATTTCCTACTGTCAGTCATATACAAACACCTTCTCAAGTACATGCAATTTATATTTCTAGCTGGAGTGCTGGGACTGCTTCAAGTATGGCCCATATCAATGCACTACTCGATGGTGGCAAAATTAATGCAGTAGTAATTGATATTAAGGATGCAACAGGTAGACTCTCATATATTCCACATGATCCAATATTGGCTGCAAGTGGTGTAGGTACGAAGCGCATAGCTCATCTGGATACACTGATTCAGTCTCTTCATGATAGGCATATATATGTCATCGGACGTATTGCAGTATTTCAGGATCCGTATTGGCCAACTGTTCACCCAGAAGATGCATTGCAAGACACAACAACTGGTAATCCGTGGAAAGACAAGAAAGGGCTAACATGGTTACGGGCTGACAATCCAAAGGTGTGGAGTTATATCGAAAGTGTTGCTGAAGATGCATATGCTCAAGGGTTTGATGAGGTGAATATGGACTACGTTCGTTTTCCTACAGATGGCGCACTAAAAAATATTGATCAGTCAACATTTACTCTGCCAAAACAAAATATTATCGAAAGCTTTTTTGCTGATCTTGATACAATATTGAGACAAAAAGATCACATTCCTTTATCTGCTGATGTATTTGGTCTCACAGTAAGTGCAGAAGACGATATGGGTATTGGTCAGAAATTAGACTTGATTGCGGCTCACGTTGATTATATTTGTCCAATGATTTATCCATCACATTTTGCGAATGGTAGTTATGGTTTCAAAAATCCTGCCGATCATCCATATGAGGTTATTGCGAAAGCTTTGCTAGATGGTAAGGCGAAATTAACAGCAGTAAATATTTCTACAACTAAGCTTCGTCCATGGTTACAAGATTTCAATCTCGGTGCAATATATACTGCTGATATGGTCACAGCTCAGATCAAGGCAACGAATGATGCCGGAATAACATCTTGGTTAATGTGGGATGCAAGTAATAAATATACTTCATCTGTATACAAATAATTGCTATACTATAGAAGTTATTAGTAATATATAGTTGTTATATGGCCAAAGGCGTACGCTCTCAAAAAGAAGCAAAAAAACCAAAAAAGGACAAAAAGAAATAATTTCTTATTATTATGAAAGAGGAATGGGTACTGCCATTCCTCTTTCTCTTGATGTATACTGTGACCATGGAAAACAATAAAATCAAACCAATTTCACTTATTATTACTGGAGTGGTAATTATTGCCTTTGTAGCACTATTCGTAAGTGCAAAAAAGCATCAGCAAGAGGCTGCAATTAATGCTGCTCAGTCAGATATATCAATTTCTACACCTGCTTCACTTTGTTTTGTATTAAATAAAAAAACAACTTCAGGTTCTAGTGATGTAGCATATTTGAAACTTACTACTTCAGATGGTGGTCAAAATATTAGCGGTGAATTAGGAACATATCTTGCAGAAAAAGATGGCATGAAGGGCACATTGACTGGTAGTGCAAGTGCAGATGCTTCAGGCAATGCGATTTTCGATGGACAATATGTTAATTCTGGTGAGGGTATGAACAATAGTAATGAGCAGCTCATCAAACTCGATGGTACTCAGGCACAGCTTGGATATGGTGATTTTATACGAACAAAAAATGGTTCATATCAGTATAAAGATAAGACAAAAGTAGTTTATTCACTTGCAATTCCTTCAGTTGATTGTGCTCAATATGACGCACTTAAGACAGTGTCAGGACACTAGTCTGTCAATACCTTGTACCAAATATTTGGTGCTATACTATTACCATTACTTATAAATAAAACGTATACATGATTGCACTATTTATCATCGGACATCTCGTACTCGGCTTATACTTCTTGCAAAGCGGTATTACCCATTTCTTCAAAGCTAATTATTTAGCAGGATATGCAACTTCAAAAGGCGTGCCTTTTGCCAAGGCCTCAGTTATAGCTTCAGGGGTACTATTTACTCTTGGTGGTGTTTCATTGATTGGATGGATTAGTCCTGAAATCGGACTCGGCTTATTAATTCTTGCCTTGTTGCCAATTACAACAATGGTTCATAATTTTTGGTCTATTAAGGACCCAATGCAACGCGCGACAGAATATATTGCTTTCACAAAAAACGTAGCATTAATTGCGTCACTTGTATTGGCACTTGCATACGTACTAGCAGTTGGGTAGTATGCGGTACTGGCTCTTAAAAAGTGAAGGCGATTGTTACTCAATCGATGATCTAAAAAAAGACAAAAGTACAGCCTGGACAGGGATCCGTAATTACCAAGCACGCAATTACATGCGTGATGATATGAAAAAGGGCGATATGGCCCTTTTTTATCATTCTAATTCAAAGCCGAATGGTATATACGGTATTGCAAAAATTACAAGCAATGCTCATGCTGATGAAACTCAATTTGATGCAAAAGATGATCATTATGATCCGAAAAGTTCGAAATTAGATCCGCGATGGGTATGTACAGATGTTGGTTTTGTAAAAAAGTTTACTGAACCTATTTCATTAACTGAAATAAAACATGATCCACATCTTGAGGGAATGATGGTAAGAGTCACGGGTAGTCGTTTATCGGTACAGCCTGTTTCAGAAAAACATTTTAACTATATAGTTAATCAGTTAGGGCAATAATAAAATCCCGCATTTGAATGAATGCGGGATTTGTTTTAGGTTAGAAGTTACTGAAAAGCCTCAACTAATGTTTTAAAATTTGGAATATTGAATGAGTACTCTTTTGTGTGGTTCCACCAAATTGAATAGTAATTCTCTTTTTCTACAATACTTTTCATTTTTTCAAACAACGGCATGTTGTTTTTCTTTAGCCATGCAGTGAATGGAGGAATGTCTTCTGTGGCCCACTGTATCGTTTTCGGTAGAAGGGCAGCAATATGATTTTCTGTAACAATGTCTACATTGGATACTAAATCAGCTACCTTGGCTAGATCACTTAAGGCTAAATAAGCGTATGTAATGATACCGGGTACTGCGATATCAATCCATATTTCCAAAGGGGCGTACGAATACCATTTTTCGAACGCATCATAGCGCATCCTACCCGTTGCCTTGTAATATGAAACGGTAGCTGCAATAATTTTTTCAATGTTCTCATCCTTTTTCTTTTTTGGATAAGGAGGAAGAAAATTAATAATAGTACTCCAACTATTCCGAAATTCTTTGTGCCAGCAGTCCATAATTTTTGCTACTATTGGCAGACACTGTTTTAGTATAGTGGTCCGCTCTTTATCTTCAGTTTGAGATACTCGTTCTTCAATTTTGTTGAGCCAATGTTGAAATGTACTTTCTTTCTCAACATCAATATTGTCAATTAGAAGTGCCAGGAATGCTGTATCTTTTGTAATGAGATACGTTTGAAATACTGACGGCAAGTCTTTCTTGTCTATTTTTTCTACATAATTAAGATAGGCCTTACATTGAAATGAATTAAGCTGAATTTTTTTAGCAATGTAATTAAACGATTCAGGATTATTGAGGAGAAAAGTATTAAGAATTATTTCTGCTGCCTCCCGATTAATACCGTACTTTTTGGTTATTTCAACATATGAAATAACAGTGTCTTTATCAAAAAGTTCCACCGCCGTCAGGTTTTTAATCTGAGAAAAAATTGCAACTCTTTCTTCGTCATTTGCACGCGCTAGTAAATAACAGTACCCGTAATAATTGTCACAAAACTGTATTGCATTAATAATTATTGCTTTATTTTTTATTAGACTGCTGATGTTCTCTAACGGAGATAGTTCAGCAATTAGTTTCGATGAGAACGGCTCGGTTTGGCCTAGCAATGGTGCCACTTTATTTTTAAATAAAAGTCCTTTTTCAAAACCTTCTTTATTAAGGGTGTATACCATTTCAATCTCTTTCCAAGTAAAATCTTCTACTGCGGGACTCGTCATTTTGCCGAGAACGTATGCCAACACTTGTGCTGTAAGGCCCTCCTGATTCATATCAGGAGTGATCCACGATAAGGTTTCTTCTGTTTTCATTTGTTTTTTTTAATTTTTTATAACACTATATGATTTAAGTGTTTTGTCAATTAAACGCGAAAGGGGAGGACATAGCCTGTACTTTTTCTTTCTTTATGGTATAAAGAATAAAATGTAAACAATTAAAAAAGGAGGAACAATGAGACTTGGAGACAGGTGGTACTTAACCGATATAAATTTTGAGAAAGTTTTTTCTGAGCTTGAAAAGATGGGGTTTGAACGGCCGTCAGTTCAAGAAGTTCGTATCAATATTCAGCGTAAAAATAGTATTCCTTATTTAAAAAAGAAATACGAAGGTGCTGAAAGAATTTATGAACATAAGCATCCTTCAAAGCCTCGCAAAGTATTTGTGGATACTACGCACGTTGACGCTATCAATGACATTAATGAGCACGATTTAATTTGGATTGGCTATGAGGACGAAAGAACAACAATACTATTCTTTTGGTTTCCAATAGTTCGGACACTTAATTTTGTTGATAATACTATCGATCATGCAAGAATGATGCTTGATTTTATGTACGCAATACCGGTATGTCCGGAGTGTGGTGATGATCTCGCCCCAGTATTTGTTGATAGTAAAATCGAAAACCTTATGAAATTCATATGTATTAATTCAAAGTTTATCCATAGTAAAGAATTTCTTAAGAAGCAATATTTTATTTTTGATGTCATTTTGCCAGAAAGAAGTAGTCAGTTGCTATTCGAAGGATTTCGGAAAAATTTGGAGTATCAGCACAAAAAGACTTTTATGGAGAATCCTCCTGGGAGTGCACGTTTCCAAAGAGCTGAAAGGAAAAAAGCTGCTCAGCAAAAATTTTATCAACAATTTAATACTTATGGCGACATCCGAAAAACTGACGACAGGTTTTACCACGATGGTCAGCATAATGATGGAGCGTATGGAGATTAAAAAAGAGCCTTTTGCAGACATGCAAAGGGCTTTTTATGTAAATGCTATATTTTCTTAAGATATTTTTTAGCAGACATCTACTATGATAGATTGATGCTCGCTGGTATACTTATTGCATGACCGTCCCTTATGACCCTGAGCACATTACGTATATTGCAGAAACTGATTATCGTAATCAGCGAGCACGCTTTGGAATAAAAAGTCGCGACCGAACTCGTCACATGTACGTGATCGGAAAATCAGGTGTAGGTAAATCTACATTACTAGAAAACATGGCTATCCAAGACATTAGCCGAGGCGAAGGGTTGGCAGTGCTGGACCCCCACGGTAGTTTTGCAGAAAAAATGTTGGACTATATCCCTGAGCACCGTATTAAAGACGTGATCTATTTTGCGCCATTTGATACTGATTATCCAATTTCATTCAATGTGCTCGAGGATGTGGGTGCAGATAAACGTCACTTTGTAGCATCTGGATTGATGAGCACATTCAAAAAGATTTGGGTAGATGCCTGGAGTGCTCGTATGGAATACATCCTCAACAATATTCTATTGGCATTGCTTGAATATCCTGAAGCGACACTGCTTGGTGTGAATCGCATGCTTTCTGATAAGCCATTTCGTGACAAGGTTGTTGCTCAGGTTACTGACCCAGGAGTGGCCGCTTTTTGGAATGATGAATTCGCAAAATATGGTGATCGCTATATGCAAGAAGCAGGTGCTGCTATTCAAAACAAGATTGGTCAATTTACAGCAAATCCACTGATTCGAAATATTATCGGTCAGCCAAAGTCTAGTTTTGATATTCGTGAGGCCATGGACAATCAAAAGATTTTGATTGTTAACCTTTCAAAGGGGCGTATTGGTGAACAAAATACTAGTTTGCTAGGAAGTATGATTATTACTAAGATTTATCTTGCAGCAATGAGTCGTGCAGACGCGACCCCTGGTCGCCTGGCGGAATTACCAAACTTTTATTTCTATGTCGACGAATTTCAATCATTTGCAAATGAATCATTCGCAAATATTCTTTCTGAAGCGCGTAAGTATAAATTAGCACTAATCATTGCCCATCAATATGTGGCGCAAATGGAAGAATCTGTTCGTGATGCGGTATTCGGTAACGTTGGTACAAGTATTAGTTTCCGCGTAGGTCCGCTTGATGGAGAGCTGCTAGAAAAAGTTTTTTCACCACAATT
Organism: Candidatus Nomurabacteria bacterium; assembly: GCA_903862255.1. Classification (GTDB taxonomy): domain Bacteria; phylum Patescibacteriota; class Minisyncoccia; order Phycocordibacterales; family UBA9973; genus UBA4124. The sequence continues at coordinate 24,369 of CAIOXK010000005.1, forward strand.
TACAGCCAATGACTTGGTTAACTTAGGTATGGCACAAATTTATTTATCACTGCTTATTAATGATATTGGATCAGCCCCTTTTTCTGCTCGTACAATACCGCCTATACCGCGTCCAGCTATTACGTACAGAAATGATGTAATTGAAATCTCTCGACAAAACTTTGCTGCTGGTAGGGAAATGGTGGTACATAATATTAACGACTGGTTTGGCCCTGCCTCAGCACCTGCCCCAGAAAAACCAAAAAAACAAACAGAAAATCCTGGTGCACAATTTGCTCAACCCCAGCGCCCAATTTCCCCTGAACTACAACAAACCCTAGAGCAACGCGCTAATGGCGATAATACTACGGCAACACCTGCTCCTGCTGCAAAGCCATGGACTCCAAAACCCCGTGATAATTCTCAAGGCAACACCCCAACACATACGCCATTTAAGAAAGCATTTACTGCAACGCCACCGATTGTTCAAAGAGAAGAATTGCCCGCGTCAACTGCTCCAACGAGAGTATTCCGCCCAATTTCTCGTGATACGGTGCAAGTTAAAAAACCAATGGCCGGGGTAAATATTCCAAATATGAATCAGTCTAAAAATTCAACACCGAGTGCTGATATTAGTCCTGCCTTAACTGAACTTCTTGCGTCGATTGATTTGTCTGAAAAAAAGTCAACTGTTTCAGTAAGTACACCTTTTGTTGGTGAAAAAACACTACGAGATGCAATTCCACCAGTGAAATTAACAGAACGTGGTCCAACAGAAAAAAATAGAGATTTACTAAAGGCTGCATTATTGAGTGCGATGGGGGATACAAGTCCTACTCCAAAATCAGAAACACTTGTAGTTGCTGCACCAGAAATTGCTCAACCAAATCCAGTTATTCCTGTTTCATTGCAAATGCCGATTGTAGAAAATCCTTCAACTCCGACTTCTTCGCCAGCGCCACAAAGTCCAATTGTAGTGACTCCTCCGCAATCAAATGCAGCAACTGTTACTCTGCAATCAGAAGAAATTCCGTATCAAGAACTCCGTAAAATTTTAGAATAATAACAATTATAAAAACACATGAAATATATTCTATGGTTATTTCTTGGCGTCTTGTTATTGCCGCAATTTGTTTTTGCTGACATAAAAATAAATGAAGTGGCATGGATGGGGACTGCTAAGAGTCAATATAGTGAATGGCTCGAATTATATAATGATGGACAAAATGCAGTCTCGCTTGCCGGCTGGAAACTATATAAAGCTGGAAGTGAACTTGTATTTACTTTGACAAAAACAATTGCGCCAAAAGGATACTTATTAATTGAACGAACCACAGCCAGTGCGCCAGATGCTGTTTCAGGGATACATGATGAAGCTGGTGCATTTGGCGCTAGTGGTCTTAGAAATACAGGTGAAGATCTCGTATTGAAAGATAAGGATGGTGCAGTGAAAGACATGCTTTCATTTGCCTCAGGATGGCCGGCAGGAGACGTTGATACAAATAAGAGTATGCAATGGAGTGGTGATAAATGGATTACAGCTACTCCGACGCCAGATGCTATAAATGCTACTGTTACAGATATTCCGGCTTCAGTACCGAGTACTAGTTCGACTTCTACTACACCAAAGACAAACACTAGTTCTTCTAATCCCGCTAACAGTACAGGTACAACAAAAGATACAAATAACACAAAATCAAAATCAATTACTGTAAAATCAAAAATTACGATTACTCCACCAAAAAATATTTTTCAAGGAGTAAGAAATGAGTATGATGCAACATTTGATATTGACGCAACACTCAAAACGCCGCAAGGATATTTTTATTGGAATATGGGAGATGGTACAACATATATACAGTCTGCACTTGTGCCAATTGCTTATACGTATCATTATCCTGGTACATATACAATTAGTCTCTCGTACTATTCTTCTGCGACTGCTTCGAAGCCGTTTCTTCAAACAACTACGGCAATTGTTGTTACCGCACCCTTGGCTACAGTAGAGGCTATAAACAATGGGGCAGCGTTACAGATAACTAATAACACCACGAAAGCTATGGATATTGGTCACTGGCCAATTACTATGAGTGAAGGTATTAGGTCTATGTCAGAACTAACTGTGATCGCTGCCAAGGCCCATATTATCGTTAGTGCACAGATATTGGGAGTACCGGCAATCCATAACCCAACATTGAGCACTCCTGATGGGACGAAAGTAATAGCGCTAACTAAAAAGAAGTAATCCTAACAAAAACACTACGCTGTATAACGTAGTGTTTTTGTTATTTTTGATATAAGCCTTGTTTTACTCCTTACCTTTATGGGGTAGAAGGAGTAATCTTTTTTACATTTGTAGGAGTGAGAGGGCTTGTCATACGAGCTGTCGTAGCTGTCTGTGTAGCTGTTACTGTAGTAGTAGGTTCTTGAAGTGCTGCAGTAGCAGAGTTAGGCACAGTAGTAACAGCAGTATTAATAGTGTCAATTTCTTTAGCAAGAATTTGTACTTCTTGGTTTGAAACTTTAGCCAATGTAGCATCAACGGTTTTGATAGCATCAGCCTTACCGGTGTCTTGTGTATTTGTACTATCTGAAGAGTTCTGAATTGCAGTCTTGTTTGCTTTGAGAGTTTGCTCCAAAGATGTGGTTACAGTAAGGGCCGTATTGGGTGACTGATCACTGAGTGTTGTCAGATCGGCAGAAAGAGCGACAACGTGATTATTAATAGCTTTTTCAGCAGTCTGTTGCTTGGCTTGAGTTAAAGAGTTTGTTTGTGCTAATGTTTGAATTTCGCTTACACGATTCTCAATACGATTTTTCTGCCATAACACTTTTTCTTCAGGTGTTTTTAAAAAGAGACCTTTTACTTCTTCGTTCACATTGATCTTAAACGAATACAATGGGTCGCCCGGAAGAGCATTACTAGCAACTGCAGAAACACTGCCAGCTATAAAGACAAGAAACATCATACTTGAGAGTGCAATACGTAAACCATGCTGCACGCCGCGTTTAAAGAAAGAATCAGTTACCAATACTGGAGCACTAATCACGATACGAGCAGCATGAGCGCGCATTAAATTGCGCTCTTCTGTTGTAAGAGTGATAGTCTTCAGTTTTTTTAGTGTTGATAATTTCTTTTCCATATATAGTGTGTTATTGATCTTTTTCTCGCTCATCAAAAGCGCTACGCAATTTTCTGATAATGCGATGAATGCGTACAGTCATTGCATTGACACTCTTACCATATAGAGTAGCTATTTCCTCAATAGGCTTTTCTTCAGTAAATCGCAAAAAGATAATCTGTTTGCTTTCTTCGTCCAAAGTTTCTAACAAGCTTCGCACAGTTTCAATATCGTCACCGCGGAATACTTCATCAACAGCTTTGTTAGATCCTGGATCAAATCCAGCTTCCATCAAAGTATCAAGAGAAGCTGATTTAGCTTTCTTGAAGTAGTCGATTGTCGCATTACGGGCTGTTCGGTACAGAAATGCCTCGTTGTGTTCAATAGTTTTTCCAGAGGCAAGGTATAGCCAAGTTTTGGTAAATGTGTCCTGAGTGATATCAAGGGCTACTGCGCGATTTGTTACCCGGAAGTAAATAAAGCGGAAGATAGCGTCTTGATGGGCCTCAACCATGTCAAAAAAGTGCTGTTCCTTATCCTTAGACGAATCATTCGCATCCATATTACAATTATACACAACAATAGGGCATTATTACACTATTTGGTATACTGTCGGCATGAAAAACCAGACAGAGCAAAAGAAAGTAGTCATTATTGGGGGTGGTTTTGCTGGTATTGAAGTAGCTCGATTGCTCTCAAAAGACGGTTTGGCTGAGGTAACTCTGGTCTCAAAAAATACTTGTTTTCAGTACTATCCAAACCTTTATCGTTTAGTGGTAGGGGCAACGGTAAATCAGGTATCTATCCCATTAAGTAGTATTTTTTCAAAAAAGGTTAATTTGATTATTGATACCTATGTAAGCATGGATGCGACACAAAAAACCCTTACCTTGAAAAGTGGGGTAGTTGTGCCGTATGACTATGTAGTTATGGCATTAGGTAGTGAGCCAAACTATTTTGGTATTGATGGTATGGAAGTTCATTCTAAGAGTTTTCTTTCAGTTGAAAAAGCACTCGCACTCAAAGCATACCTTTTGCAACAGATTACAGATTCAAAAGGTTTGTCGACAGATGAGGCAAAGAAAAAACTTCATACTATTATTGTTGGTGCTGGACCTTCTGGTACAGAGTTGGCAGGTGCGCTTGGGCCATTTCTTAAGGGTGAAGCGAAGAAGGCTGGTGTAGATCCAAAACTTATTAGTATTGATTTGTTAGATTCAGCTCCTCGAGTGCTTTCAGCTATTCCAGAAAAAGGTTCACAACTTGTAACTGCACAATTAAAAAAGAACGGAGTTACTGTTTATAGTAATTATGGTGTGAATGCTTGTGATGGTGATTGTATTTCTGTTACAGACCGTGCCTCAACTGAGGTTGCGTCAGGTGAAGTAAAAACATTACGCTTTGAAGCTTCGACAGTGATCTGGACTGCTGGTACAAAAATTAGCACTGTTTTTGCAATTATTCCTGGAGTAGTAATGACAGAAAAGAAGCGTGTACAGGTTACTCCAAAACTGACATTGCCAACCGATGACACTATTTATATTGCTGGGGATGGTACAGGGACTCCATATAGTGGATTAGCTCAGACAGCAATTGACCAAGGTCAGTATTTAGCAACTGCAATTTCAAACCGCATTCATGGAATAGCTGTTGCAGATTATATGCCGAAGCAGGGAACCTTTGTTATTCCTGTTGGTAAATATTGGGCAATTTTAAATCATAAAACATTAGTAGTAAGTGGCTTGCTAGCATTTATTATTCGATTTATTGTTGATGCAAAATATTTTATGAGTATTACTTCATTTAGTCATGTTATTACTATGCTTAAGAAAGATACGAGTGCGTAATGAAAACTGACTGGAACAATGTCGCACAATGGTACGACAACTATCTCGAAGGTGACGATACCTATCAAGCGGCTGTTATTGCACCAAATATTCTTCGGCTTATCGATCCTAAGAAAGGCAAACGCCTGTTAGATGTTGCTTGTGGACAAGGATATTTTGCACGTCTGTGTGCTGATAAAGGTGCAGAAGTTGTGGGAGTTGATCAATCTGCAGTTTTAATTGAAAAAGCAAAAACTCAAGCTGGTGAAAAAGAATTTTATGTAGTCGGCAATGCTGAGACACTCGATGCCTATAAGCTAGAGATGTTTGATACAGTCTTTACCGTGTTAGCATTAGAAAATATTAAAAATATTACTGCAGTGATGGAAGGTATTCAGCAAGTAGTGAAACCAGATGGTAAGGTGGTCTTTGTATTACTTCACCCAGCATTTCGCATTCCGCAACATTCTGATTGGGGGTATGATAGTAAAAAAACCGTGCAATATCGCAAGGTAGAAAAATATTTATCCGAGGTTTCTATTCCGATCGAACTTAGTCCATTTAAAGGAAAATCGACCCATTCGACTGGCTCAGGGCAAGCAACCACTACAGTTACATTTCACCGTTCGCTGCAATGGTATATGAAAGCATTTCGTAATGCAGGATTTGCGATAACAAATATTGAAGAATGGAACTCTCATAAGAAGTCACAACCAGGCCCACGACAAGTAGCCGAAGATGCTGCCCGCAAAGAAATTCCGATGTTTCTCGCTTTAGAGCTTAGGAAGATATAGTTGACTTTTTTCAAAACTAAAGTATAGTCAAGAAAATTAATAATATTGTAATATGAAAAAACTATTATTCGTAGCACTAGTGTGCTGCTCTTTTGGTTGTCGTTCTGGCGGTGCTCTATCAAACACTGTGACTGTTAATGCTGTGTATGATGGTGGCGATCTTAGTATTGGCCAAGTACAGATACTTGATGTGCCGGCATCTGAAGCTGCGGTAAATACAAAGATATATGCTATTCAAAAAAAGGGGGAGTCTGACCCTCAAACACTTGAGTATACTTCGGAAATAACCGATACTCTCAAAAAAAACGCTATGTTATACAGAATCACGGAAGTGCTGAAATAGTGTACGTATACCGCCCCTATCATTATAGAAGGGGCGGTATTTTTTTAAAATCATCAAGTAGTTTTTGGCGCAGGTTACCATTGTATAGCGCTGCTGCAGGATGGTAGAGCGGTAGAAAATATTCTGTCGGAATTCCTTCTATGTTCTTTTTTAATAATTTCCCATGGACATCAGAAATTTTTTCTTCTGGAAAAAAGTTACTCATCGCATGACGCCCAAGAAATACTATTAGTGTAGGTTTAATGCTTTGTAGTTCTGCTTCAAGCCAGGCTCTACATGCTTCTTTTTCTTCAGGCAATGGGTCACGATTATTTGGTGGGCGATATTTAACTACATTTGTAATATAAATATCTTCACGTTTCATTTTTATACTCTCGAGCATTTCATTGAGAAATTTTCCAGCAGCTCCAATAAATGGAATGCCGCCAAGATCCTCTTTTTTGCCCGGCGCTTCTCCGATGAAGACGATTTTGGTATGAATATTGCCGTCACCGAGTACAGCTTGTGTAGCAGTTGCTTTCAGGTCGCAGGTGCAATGCTCAACCCAGTATTCGTTGATTTCCGCTAGTGTTTTCATGGTGTCGTAAATATGATAGCATGGCTGTATATGGGATTTAAATCATTTTTACTAAAGAAAACTTTGCAAGCAAAAGGCGTTTCCGGCGATCAAGCTGAAGCGATTGCAAAACAGCTCGAAGAAAATCCAGAAATGGCTAAGAGTCTCAAGGCTCTAGAAGATAATAAAGAAGTTAAGGATTTACTCGAAAAGATTCAAAAAGAAATCGAAGAAAAAAAGAAAGCTGGTATGCCAGAACAATATGCCGCCGTGCAAGTGATGGGCAAATACAAAAGTGAAATTGCCAAGCACCGCGATGCTTTAATGCCATTGATGCAGCTTATGGGAATGGGGCGTTAATATAAATTGGAAAAAGAAAAAGCCTATGAAATATTTCATAGGCTTTTTTTGTTGGGCAGTTTAGATCAGATAGTTTTTAATTGTGGTTTTCGAAATGATAAAAGTATTACCAAAACAGTAAGTAATGTTGCAGACAGTGAAAATAAAATTTCTTCCAATTTCCAGCTTTTCGATCCGAGAAGTGAACATATACCTGCGACCACAAAGATTGCGTATGAAAACCGGGGTATATCACCAGGGTGCCGTACAGCAAGTATAATTTGTGGGATACCTGCGATACACAATGCTGTTACGCTTGCAATAATTCCTACTTTAGGTCCAAAGATATACCAGACTATTAATGTTATGATTACCAGAGCTGTCGTTATGCTGTCTAATATGTCCCAGCCAGCACGGTTCTTCAAAAGTAGTAACCAATGCTGTAGCTCCTGAGCCGACTACATATCCTAATGGTAACCAAAAGTCTTTTCCACCCATTATAACGATGATGGTAACTGTAACTGCATCAAGTGTTGCCCATAAAAAATATGTGGCAAAACTTATTTTTACAGTATTTTTTATAATACCGTACCAAAGAGGGAGATAGGCAATTAAACTGATGACTGCTCCAATTATTTTTAAGTTTTCCATGTGCTAAAGTTTTTTCCACCTTACCATTACGTTCAACTTTGTCAATAAATAATACATAAATTTAATAGTCTATAAAAGAAAACACCACCTCGTAAGAGGTGGTGGGTTTTTGTTATTAAAAATAACAGTACTTTGATAATGAGGGTGTAGAAAAGAGTCATACTATTCATTGGTCAAGTTGTATGTCCTTTTTAACTATTAAATATTGTTATTTCGTTACTGTGAACTGGAATCTCGTATCAACGGTTTGTACCATCGGTAATTTTCAAGATAGGATTCAAAGTCCATGTATTACGACAAATATCTATAGAAAAAGGTTTTATACTTTTGAAAGAAGAGTATTAGTCTCACACTACGTTAGCCCTGCCTGCGTCCCTTGTTTCTTTCTTTACGAAAGGTTTGTACAATTTTGTTTAGCACGTTTTGGAATTATTCCTCAGGCTACCAGGCCTCCATTTGTCAAAATAATACACTTTAATTAAAATTTGTCAATAATTCTGTGCGCTGCTAAGCAGCGCACCTTTTTATTTTTCATATTTCTGTTACTATAAAAGCCTATGTCACTATCTATCGGAATCGTAGGTCTACCAAACGTTGGTAAATCTACATTATTTAATGCACTTACAAAGAAGGGTGTTCCAGCAGAGAATTATCCCTTTTGTACCATTGATCCATCAGTGGGTATTGTTGCTGTACCAGATGCACGCCTTCACATACTTAGTGAATTTTCTAAGTCAGCAAAAACTATCCCAGGAGCAATTGAATTCGTTGATATTGCCGGCCTTGTAGAGGGAGCTTCAAAAGGTGAAGGTTTAGGGAATAAATTCTTAGCTAATATTCGCGAAACAGATGCAATTCTAGAAATGGTACGCCTTTTCCCAATTGTGGGTGGTGGTACTGAAATTGCACACGTATATGGCAATGTAGACCCTGTACGAGACATTTCAGTCATTAACTTGGAACTTATCTTGGCTGACTTTGAAACTGTAACAAAGCGTCGCACAAACCTTGTTCGTGATGTGAAGCGTGGTGATAAAATTGCCGTACTCGAAGATAGTCTATTGGTTCAAATTGAAAAAGTACTGGAAGAAGGAAAACTTGCTAATACTGTAGAATTTACGGAAGAAGAAGCAAAAGTAGTAAAGCAATTAAATTTGCTTACCACGAAGAAATTTTTATACGGCCTCAATAAGCGCGGCGGTGCAAGTAATCTCGATGAAAGTGATCCAGAGAAGTTTAAAGAATTAACTGATATGATTACCGCAAGTGGTGCTCAGTATGTATTACTGGATGCTAAGATCGAAGATGATCTCAAGGACTTCGAAGGCGAAGAAAAAGAAGAGATGCGTGCTGCAATGGCAAGTGATGATGTGTCCAACGTAGCTTCAGCAAAGTCAGGTGATGGTATTAATGATTTAATCTCACAAGCATATAAACTGCTTGGTCTAGAAACGTTCTTTACTACCGGTGAAGATGAAACTCGTGCGTGGACTATAAAGAAGGGTAGTAGTGCACCAATTGCTGGTACTGCAATTCATACTGACTTCAAAGATAAATTTATCCGTGCCGAAGTAGTCTTCTGGAAAGACCTCATTGATAGTGGTTCATATGGTGTAGCTCGCTCAAAAGGCCTTGTTCGTACAGAAGGCAAAGAATATATCGTGAAAGACGGAGACGTGATTGAATTTAAGATTTAATTTCATGAACCAAGATCTTATTAAGATCATAAAAAATAATGGTACTGCTGTCATTGCGACTGATACGATATATGGTGTAGTTGCGAGTGCACTCAGTACAATTGCTGTTGCTCGATTATATGAAATTAAGGGACGAGATGAAGGTAAACCTTTTATTATTCTTATTTCTAATATTGATACATTAAAAGAGTTTGGTGTATTTATTTCTGATACCGACAAAGAAAAATTGAATACTATTTGGCCAAATGCAGTGACGGTTATTTTGCCAGTTGATAGTACATACCAAGAACAATTTGCATACTTACACCGAGGAACAAATGAATTAGCATTTCGTTTACCGGCAAAAGAATCATTGCATGTAGTACTTGAGCAAACTGGGCCACTTGTTGCACCTAGTGCCAACCCTCAAGGGTTACCAACTGCTAATACAATTATCCAAGCTCAAAACTATTTTGGCGACACCGTTGATCATTATGAAGATGGCGGGGTAGTGCAAGGAAACGCTTCAACTATTATTACCTTAAAAGATGGAAAAATAACTATACTACGTCAAGGAACGGTAGCTATAGACACATTTTAAATACATTGTATAAATTGACTTTTGTATAAAAATCTGATATAGTAGAGAAAATGTTTAGTTAAAACAAAACTTAATTTTACAGTCATGAGAGATCTTACTCGTTCGCATTCGAAGGTCGGCCTCCATTCACATCACACTGAGGCAGCAATTACAGTAAGTGACATTATTAGCTTTATTATAAAAGCGTTGTCGCTTATCCCAGGGATACTGTTTATTGTTTCACTTTTTATAGGCATGGTACTCTCAATAGGAGAAAACCAGCCTAAGCCAATTCCATGGCTTATCATTACCATGAATGTTATGTTTGTAGTAATGTTGCTGATGAGAAAATTCAAAGGCGAAACAATTAAAATGAAAGGCAATGCTGTGTTGTCGTTCGCTTATTTTTTTGAAGCAATTTGGTTCATAGGAATGATTAATTTGCTTTAATCACTTACATTCTAAAATACCCCGCATCCATGAATGAATGCGGGGTATTATTATGTTATTTTTTCAATTGCTCAATTTCTTCTTGCAGTTTAGTAAGAATAGCTTGGATAGATGCAAGCGCGTCAAATTCTTTCTGTTGCTGAGTTTTTTCTTCCTCGGACTCTTTGTCATCTGCTTCTTCAATTTCTTCAATATCTTCTTGAATTTCGTCCACGTCTTTCTGGATTTCATCGACATCTTTTTCAATACCTTCAACGTCTTCTTGAATCTCGTCCACATCCTTTTGAATCTCATCGACATCTTCGCCAATTTCTTCAATATCTTCTTGAATTTCGTCCACGTCTTCTTGAATTTCTTCAATATCGGCAGTGTTTTTATTAACGGCCATCTGAATAAAAATATTCATATAAATAGCCTCAAGGGATACTGCTGTAGTCACTACAAGTAATACGCTTTCAAACGGTACACCAAAGAATGGAAGTGATCCTGATACTAAAAATAGTACTGTATGAAAAATTAATGATGAAGTAGATCCAAGCCATTTAGTCGCACTTTCGGCTGCGCGCTCAACCCATTTTTTCTCAACAATGATTTCAACCTGTTTTTGTTTAGTAGTCGTCATAACTTTTTTGTACCACACAATAGAAAGATAAAGCAAATTATGTAATAAAAACTCCCTCGATGTATCTGTACCGAGGGAGCGTATATTTTTACTACTTGCGCACTAACTCCGAAAATGTGCGCAAGATATCTTTTTTCCTGGGCGTTTTCTTCGGCGTTCTTTTATCAATTATTTTTTTTACAGGTACTACCGTTTCTTCGCGAATTTCTTTAGTAGTACTAATTATTAAATCTTTTAACATAGCCTCTTCGGCTTGGTCAGTTGTATATGTAGTTGATGCATCAAGAAATATTTCTGCTTGCATTATTGCCAGATGTAGTTGTTCTTTAGTAAACAGGGTAGTTTCTGGTAATGCGTTCGCACCATGTATTCTGCCGGTACGAAGGGTATAGAAATCATCCGGTGAAATTAATTCAGTGAATGTAAATTCGTTATCTACTTTGAAGTAAATTTTGTTACATGTAATTGAATCAATATGCTTATGCACTCGTACTATATAACCGTCCTTTTTAACTAGCATTGAGCCAGTGTAGGGAATTAATAGGTTGCTAGTATTCATAATTGTTACATTTGTCACAATTAAACACTAATTACATAAAAAGTCAAGTGAAGTACAAGTTGCTCTAAAAGCCTGGTTATGATATAGTTTTGCCACTATGGCTCAGAATAATCTAGTAAAACTTACGAACAAAGAAACCGGCGAAACATACTGGTCTTCTAAGAACAAGAAGAAACTTGCCGGTATTAAGCTTGAATTCAAGAAATACAGTAAGAAGCTCCGTAAAGTAATTACTTTCAAAGAATCAAAGAAATAATTCCCACTTCGTACAAGACTACGCGGGACAAAACAAAAAAAGTGGCTTAAGGTCACTTTTTTTGTTATAGTCTTGGCACGGTTCGCCTTTGCTCTGAGGAGCTCCGGTGCAACAATGGGCGATTAGTTTAGTGGTAGAACGAAGGTCTCCAAAACCTTTGGTGGGGGTTCGATTCCCTCATCGCTCGCAGGCAATAAAAGCCCTTTCGATACTATACCGAGAGGGCTTTTATTATGGCTTGATATATATTGACATTTTATTAAAAATGTGTATAATATTTACAAATTCTATATACGAAAAAACCACTATTTTTGTATATCATTCACATCAACGTTCCTCAGTATAGTGGTTAAGGAACATCATAAAAACCTTCAGGAGGAAGGACTAAATGAACAAAACGTTACCAATTTTTGCATTTGCAGAAAAAATCA
>CAIOXK010000006.1 GCA_903862255.1 Candidatus Nomurabacteria bacterium
AGACATAATCTCTGCCTGACAATTTCCGAAGACGTCTCTGTGTATTTAAAACATTATAACCACGAACGCTTGCACATGGGTATTGAGTACAAGACACCTAAAGAGATGTTAAGTGATGCATAGGTGTTGACTGTATTACGTAAAACAGATTTTAAATGCTCTTATGTAAATATACTTTTATATACCACATTAAGTGTTCAGAAATTTTGTACATAAAAAGCCAGTTGGAATAGTTCCAACTGGCTTAATCGATCGATACAATATCAATCTCGAGGAATAGCGTTTATGATATCCTGAAATTCGAAATAAATACGATTCTCAGAAACACGGAGCTTTGCCGCTTCTTCGTATTGTTGAGCGTTTACAACCCTACTCATCTCTTCCTTAATCTCTACCCATTTTTTTATAATGTCAGGACTACTGCTTTTTGCAATCGCCTCCTGTACATCTTTCAGCCAGCCAATCTCAGTGTAGTCACCAGAAATTAGCGGGATCAGCTCCTGATATTGATCAAGCAAGGATGACAGAACGGGAAAATACACATGGTCAGCGGCAAAAAATGTGAAGTTTTCCAAATTGATTGTACAAAACTGTTTTGTCTCATCCTCAATGATGGTATAGAGCTGGTCAATGGTGAAGCGAAACGGTCTTGACCCAGTAACGGCCGTCGAAGGGACAATTAGGACAATACTGTGAATGTTCATCATTGCGAACGTTGCAAATTTTCTTGCGGGCACAAGCAGTTTTCCAACCTCTTCGATTTCACGCTCTTTCTTTACTGAGAAAAAGGCCTTACCGCCAATTTTAATAAACTCAGCAAGTGTCTGCCTGAGCATTTTGTTGGCATCGCTGCTCATATAGGTGACGATACTCTTGACATCTTCAACAGAAATACTTTCTGGTTTCGAGTTTGTTTCATTATTTTCCATGTTACTTTGTTTTTAAAGTTTCCATCATATTGCTCTATTTCATCAAAAAGTCAAGGTTCTCCCTCTATCTCAATACTTTGCTCTATGCCCTACTATTCTCAAAGAGATAAGTCTTAACTTACATAACAAAACCCCTTATAAATAAAAGGGGTTTTGTTATCATCTATTTGATTTTATTGATTGAACCAATTCTTTTGCCACTGCTGCATCATTTGTATCTCATTTGTTTGAGCTGTGATGATATTGTTAGCGAGTGTTTTAAGTTCAGGGTGTTGTGCATGAATAAGTGCAAGATTTGCCATACTGACTGCGCCTTGATGATGCATAATCATCTCAGCCAGAAATTCTTTGTCGAAGGCATTTGCATTTTTTCCGACTAGTCCTGTTGTCATACCCGCCATCGTTCCCTGCATAGACATTGTGTTTCCTGTCATCTCCATAGCCATGGGTTGCTGCACAGCTGCAGGTTGTGCGTAGCCGAAGACTGTTGGATTAATCATACCCGCAATCATGGCAATATGCGCAATGATAAGAAATAGTCCGACAAAGGTCGCATGAAGTTGTAATTTCTGCAATTCATTTTTTTGTTTGCCAATGAATCCAAATTCAAGCAATGCAATACCTGCCAGCGGAATAACACCAAGCAGATATGAGCCGACAGCTATGATGTCTACCGCGCCGCGCCATTGCCCAGTATTAGTAATAGGAATAAAAGCTGTATTCATTAAATAAACAAAAACGCCAAGAAAGTACGTACCCACAATGATACCGGCCCAACGATTTATTGTTCGAGCACGGCTATGTAGATTTCTGGTAAAAAGAATGTAGAGTTCGGTTACTGCAATTGTTTCTGCCAATGCGACAGGGATTACCATAAAGAATAATAAGTTCCAAGGTTGATTAGAAGCCAAAAGCTCCATGTAGTGAGTCATTATCATAATTGTATTAGTTAGTGTGTTAATAGTGCGAAGATCTATACACAATAACTAGTACACCTTGGAATGAAGAAGGCCGTTTGAAAATAACGATTGATATAAGGGTTCAAAAAGATTTTTTGCATTCTTTTTTCTAACAATAAATCGAGGGGGAGCTGCGTACTGCCAAAAATATACACCTGCCAATACTATGCTACTAAGAAACAGTATTTCTAATAGTGCAAAATGCGCACTTGAAAATTGTTTCCACATTGCCAGATGATCAAGAAGATTCATTGGACATAGTCCTTGTTCTCCTATCATATATGCACAAGAATGGTTCATCGGTGTGCCCATCGACATAGTTTCAGGCATTTGCAATATGCTAAAAATAGTCAAAAAAGCATAGGTAGAAATGACTAATGCAGCAAAGATACTTTTCAGATAAAGTAATCTATTCATACATTAATCATACACCTGTGGGCTTTTATATCAAGCAAGGTACCATACGGCAATAAAAAAAGCTTGAGTACTCTCAAGCTTTTTCGTAGTTTTTGTTTTGTACTACAACAATACAATGTATAACCAGGCTTTATCCGTATCCCAGAAATAATTTTGCAAACTAACTCCAGGTCCGTCAAAATAATTTGCAATGCCTTTTCTGATCAACATTGTTGATACTTTCTGAAGGACTTTTTCGAGATCTACTGAGTAGTCTCCATTTTTGTTTTCACCCATATCCTTAAAGGGGGCAACAGTATCACTTGACAGTGTACACCATTCAGCCTCTTCTGTAAGCATACCAAGCGCATCTCGCCACCGGCTTTTGCCGTCGTATTTGTCTTCGATCGATACCAGAGAAATGTACCCATCCTGCCCACCTGGTATGCTATCAATTACAAATGTTTTAACATTGTTTTTTTTCTTGTAATGGATAACATCCATGTAATAAAGAAATATCCGGTTTGCGGCAATTTTTATTCTTTCTGCCTCAGTCAATACTTGTGATGTTTGCATTTTATTTCTATTTTTAAATGTACGTTATATTTAATGATAACACATTTTGTATAAAAAGTCAATGATACCTATAGTATGATTTAATACCAAAACCTACAATAGGTGTATACTTGCATTATGAAAGGATACAAAGGAACTATTGAAAAAGATACGATTGAAAATACTAACTTTAGAAAAGTACTCTACACTGCAAAACATAGCCAGCTAGTGCTTATGTGCCTTAAACCATTAGAAGAAATCGGCATTGAGACTCATCCAGACAATGATCAGTTTTTTCGATTTGAGGCAGGAACAGGAAAGGTATTAATCGATGATACCGTTCATGACGTTACTGACGGTGTTGCTGTTATTGTACCGGCTGGTGCTCAGCATAATGTTATTAATACCTCTGAAACAATGGACTTAAAAATGTATACTATTTATTCCCCTGCTCATCACAAAGATGGCGTTGTACATAATACAAAAGCCGATGCAGAACGCTCTGATGAAGAGTTCGATGGCATGACGACAGAATAGAGCACTTTGACAGGCCAATTGGCATATGATAGCGTTGAGCAAAACAAATCATAGTCAAAAATGGAAAAGAAAGACGTTGTAATAAACATGAAGACTCATAGAGTTAGTCTCATTCTAGCTGGTTCGGCGAGCAATATGGAAAAGGTACTGATATCACACAATCTAATTGAGTGTACCGTTCCTAGCGGTCCAAAAGAAGACCAGGCAATTGAAGCATTTCAAAAGCTATTAGGAATACTTTTTATTAGTTTGGACGACTTCGACATCAATATTAATGATGCCATTCCTCCTACGAAAATTATCCCTGGTAACAATGAAGCATATGCTTTTTTACTGGAAGAAATTTCTGATGCCACCAATGATGTACGCATGATACATTGTATGAATGACGGCGACCTGTACTTCATGTATGAAATCTGGCTCGCCGATCGTGCAGATCTCTGGAAATTAAGAAATTTTGGCAAAAAGACAATTGAAAGATTAGATGAAATTTTTAATCAACATCTCTTATCGCAAGAATTGCAGGACTACATAAAAAGTAAGTTACTACTGATTGAAAGTCGCACATGCGCTGAATACCCACTACTTACCGGTATTCCCGCCTTCAAGGCATTAGCAGAACTACTGAAGCCTGTTGTAGATATTTCAGAATGGAGACTTTCGCACTTTGTATCTGTCGTTAATAATACAAAAAGCAATAAGGGGTACTATCCAAAATATGAAAAAAATATTCCTTACGACAAGCGAAAAGCCGTTGATGAGATAAATTATGAGATAGAGTGTTTTATCAAAAAAACTATTTATTTCAACGAAATGCGCTTAAACATTCTTTCTAAGACGTAATAAAAAATCACCAGATGAATATAATTCAGCTGGTGATTTGTTTTTGATAGCGCTACAGTGCAATTAATTCAAAATATACAGACTCCCCGGAATCAGACCTGGGGTTAAATTCTGGCAGTTCGAATGTAGTACGGTACCGTTCTGGCAATAATGAATTATCGCCCAGAAAAAAATCTTTCGTCTTAGTACTCACCACTAAGTCGGTTTCATCACCAAAATCTAATTTTGATGCCAGACTGTGTACGGCTATGGCACTGTCCAGTATTTCTGGCGTGATTTTTTCAGCTACGGCCATAATATGATGACCGCCTGAACCTGTAATTATTTTCATAACTACGCTACCTTTTTTTGTAATAGTAATTAATCCTGATGTTGGCATATTATTGTAATGTTTTCTTCACAATAACCTATTTATCATAAAAGTCAATTTTGACCTTTATGTGTATTGCCCTCACAATAAAAATAAAACCGCTCATGGAAAAGAAGATTATTATTGGCATTAGCTCGTACGAGGGCTCAAATAGTAGCCAGCTACTCCGTCGAATCGCATCACTGCTATCTGAAAAGGACAAAATAATGACACTGCATTCTCTAAAGAATAACTATTCATTGAATCGTATCATTACAACAATCAACTCAAGTACCGAAAAGACCATTCACATCATACGGTTCGTCTCCACAAAAGAAGAAATTTGTATTCTGAAAGAATCGTTTAAAAAAGAACATTTCCGTGTAATAGGTATTGAGGTACCGTGGGAAGATTGTTTCAAAAATCTTAAGCAAAAAGGACTGATCGGCAAAAATGCAAAGCCAAAATCATGGCGCAAAAGAAATAAGGTCAATGAGTATAGAAAAAAGATTCTTGCTTGCCATAAGGAAATACAAACATATGGCGATTATCTTTATATCATTGATGAACAAGCTCCATTTGAAATATCTGGCAAAATAGCAGACAGTATTTTATTGATGCATTAAACAAATAATCCCCGCATTACTTTCGTAATACGGGGATTTTACTGTTTAATAAACCGGAACTATTGATCTATTTTTACACCAGGCAATGTGATGAATAATTATCTTGCCAGCTACTACTGATGGTAGTACTTTTTTTGATGAAAAATACAGAGCATCTGGATTATCCTGCTTCAATATTTTTGGATCAATATATACACTCATTACATTAGTAGATGGTTCTGCAAAAATAGTTTTATTAACAAGCACGTCACGGGCATATTTTGTAACTACCTTATCTGCAGACAATCTGCTTTTAACATACAGAAATTTATCAAAATAGTTTTTGAGATCTGCTATTACCTCTTCCTTGAATGGCGTACGGGCACCATGAACAATTATTATTGCATTTTTCATTTGATTCATTTTTCTCACATTACCACACTTTTTCAAATTAACAATTGAAATGACCCCCTTATAATAAGGGGGTCATAATGACTACGCTTGTAAAGCAGCAGTGGTTGGGCCAAGTCTTCTATCTCGGCATCTTTTAATTAAATTTTCATCAGCCTCTTTCAGTTTCTCCAATTCTTTTTTGGTTTTTTTCTGACTGAGTGTCCTTGTGACTACTGCCCTGGTTGCTTTTTTTAGAATGTGCATAATTGGTATTTGTTTAATGACTATCATACCACATCTTCCTAATTAATCAATGAAATGCTATAGTCACGATATGAAAATTCTGGCCATTGAAACTAGTTGCGACGAGACAGGAATCTCTATTTTAGAAGGTGTTTCCGGCAAGCCAGACTCCGCTGAAGCTACGCCCGGCAAGCCACTAACACTTCTGGGGAATGCTTTGGCATCTCAAATTGCACTTCATGCACAGTATGGAGGCGTCTTCCCTGCAATGGCAAAACGCGCACATGCAGAAAAAATTGTACCACTTACAATTGCGGCACTAGAAGAATCAGGACTACTTCGCCTTAACGATTCCTCCTTCGTTGCTGATGCAACTATGGCGGACACGATTGCATCAATATGCAATCGTGAAGACGAGATGGTAAGTGGTTTCGTTGAACTTTTTAATACGTATGAAAAACCTGATATTGATTACATTGCGGTAACCGTTGGTCCGGGCCTGGAACCAGCATTGTGGGTAGGTATTAATGCTGCAAAAGTACTGTCGACTATTTGGAATATTCCAGTCATTGCTGTGAACCATATGGAGGGACATGTAGTGACTGCTGCTGTATCTGAAACAGATGTCAGTGACAATAAAGTCTACACATTTAACACATTAGCATTTCCTCTTTTGGCACTGCTTGTTTCTGGTGGTCACACCGAACTAGTCCTAACAAAAAGTTACGGCAAATATCAAAAGATTGGCCAGACACGTGATGATGCTGTTGGTGAAGCATTTGATAAAGTCGCGCGCATGATTGGACTACCGTATCCAGGAGGCCCTGCAGTCTCGAGATTGGCAAAAGAATTTCGTACCTCCTTCGCTAAAGCTACGGCGGCCGAAGCAATTACAATAAAAACTTTTGAACTACCGCGTCCAATGATTCACTCAGGCGATTATGATTTTTCTTTTTCAGGATTGAAGACAGCGGTGCTGTATACGATTAGAGATCTTGTTAAAGAGCGAGTAAATGGTGGTGAATCCTCCGTCGCTGCTGCTGCAGCTTTGGCGGACGAAGAAAAGCAAGCACTGGCATGTGCTTTTGAAGACGCTGCAATTGATGTGCTCGTAAAGAAAACCATAGATGCTGTTGAAGAATTCGGTATTCAAACAGTAATAGTAGGCGGTGGTGTTTCTGGCAATACTTACCTAAAAGAACAATTAGTAGCTCGTATGGCCAAAAAATTTCCCGCCGTAATAGTACTATTTCCAGAACCATGGCTTGCAACGGATAATGCCGTAATGATTGGATTGGCAGCATTCGCTCGCGTAAATGAAGGCAATATCGCGACGCAAGATGCGATGACACTCAAAGCAAACGGTAATCTTTCAATAGAACAATAACTACTAAAAATCGGTAGAAATATCGAAAAAAAAGTGTTATATTCACTGTATGAATCCTTCAACACAGCCAGGGCACGTGCCCGAAAAACTTTTAAAGCCATACAGCCCTGTCGATGAAGAAAGTGTCATCTATAAGAAATGGGAACAGTCTGGATACTTCACACCAGAAAATATGATTAAGGATGGGTTAACAGCACCAGATGCTGAAGCATTTAGTATTGTACTCCCTCCCCCAAACGTAACTGGTGTACTTCATATGGGTCATGCAATGATGATTACTGTTGAAGACATCATTGTACGCTACAAGCGCATGCAGGGTTTTCGTACACTATGGTTGCCTGGTACTGACCACGCAGCGATTGCTACTCAATCAAAAGTTGAAAAGGAGATTCAAAAGAAAGAAGGTAAAAGTCGTTTTGATCTGGGGCGCGAAGAATTATTGAATCGCGTAAATACTTTTGCACAAGATAGTCATGACACTATCGTAAATCAAATGAAAGTAATGGGTGCGTCATGTGACTGGAGTCGAGAAGCATTTACTCTCGATGAAGTTCGTACAAAGGCTGTTCGTACAATGTTTAAGAAAATGTATGAAGATGAGTTGATTTATCGTGGACACCGCATTGTGAACTGGGATCCAAAAGGCCAGACTACTATTTCCGATGATGAAATTGTGTACGAGGAAGAAAAAACAAAGTTCTACTACCTCAAGTACGGACCATTTACTATTGGTACTTCCCGACCAGAGACAAAGTTTGGTGATAAATATATTGTTGTTCATCCAGATGATCCTCGCTATGCAGAATACACACATGGCCAGAAAATGACTGTTGAATGGATCAATGGACCTATTGAAACTACTGTGATCAAAGACGAAATGATTGATCGTGATTTCGGTACCGGAGCAATGACTATCACTCCATGGCACTCTGTTGCTGACTTTGAACTGGCACAAAAGCACAAGCTTGATATGGAGCAAATTATTGATAAGTATGGCAAACTCCTCCCTATTGCAGGTGAAGGTTTTGCTGGGCTCAAAATCAAAGATGCTCGTGCAAAAATTATTGAGCGCTTGCAAGAAAAAGGATTGTTTGTAAAAGAAGAAGACTATGTTCACAACGTAGCTACAGCAGAACGTACTGGAGGTATTATTGAGCCACAGGTTATGTTGCAGTGGTTTATTGATGTTAATAAGCCTTTTGTACTAGAGCATTCATCACTGGATAGTATTCCAAGTGGCTCTGAGACAACATTGAAAGAAATCATGCGTACTACTGTTACTACAGGACAGGTCGACATTATTCCTGATTATTTCACCAAAACATATTTCCACTGGATCGATAATCTTCGAGACTGGTGTATTAGTCGTCAGATCTGGTATGGGCACCGTATTCCGGTATGGTACCGTGGCGATGAAATTTTTGTTGGCACAGAAGCACCTGTTGATAATGCGCCCGACTCCGGTGAATCTACATCGCGGTGGATACAAGATGAAGATACACTTGATACATGGTTCTCATCAGGTATGTGGACGTTTTCTACTCTAGGTTGGCCAGAAGAGACGGAGGACATGAAAATATATCATCCAACAAACCTGATCGAAACTGGTCCAGATATTTTATTCTTTTGGATTGCTCGTATGATCTTGATGAGTGGATATGCATTGGGTACTATTCCTTTCCATACTATCTACCTTCACGGACTCGTTCGTGATGCGCAGGGCAAAAAAATGTCTAAGTCACTTGGCAATGCAATGGACCCGCTTGATATTGCGGCGAAGTTTGGCGCAGACGCTGGACGTATGGCACTGATCACAGGAACAACACCTGGCACTGATAGCAAAATTTCTGAAGACAAAATCAAAGGACAGAAACATTTTGCCAACAAAATTTGGAATATTAGTCGTTTCGTATTAACAAATTATTCTACAGAAAGTGCAGTAGTAACTCTTACTGCAAGTGACCAAACACTACTTGATGAATGGCATACAGTATCAGATAAAATCGCAGTAGAGATCGATGCATATCGCTTACATATTGCTGCTGATGATATTTACCAATATATCTGGACCACTTTTGCCGATGTAATTATTGAACAGAGCAAACCCCTGCTTGCTAGCGAAGATGCGACAATTAAACTTTCTCGTCAGAAATTATTATTAACACTGTTATCTGAAACTATTACTGTCCTCCACCCATTCATGCCATTCGTCACTGAAGCTATTTGGGAATTATTACCCAATCCTTCAGCAGGCTCAGGATCTGAATCAACATCTAGTGACTTATTAATGATTCAGAAATGGCCAACGAAGTAATGAATTCAAACTTGCTTATTCCACTAATGGTTGGATTTATTCCATCGGTAATTTGGCTTATTTTCTGGCTACACGTAGATGAAGATCACCGCGAACCCTTTGGCTTATTATTGACCTGCTTCATTGCTGGCGGTATTAGTGTACTGTTTGCCACATTTATCCAACAAAGCCTCAAGACAGCCGTCACAGACCCAAATTCACGCATTGTGGTATGGGCAGCAGTTGAAGAAGTGGTCAAATTCTTAGTCTTTTATTTAATTGCATATAAAAGTGACTATGATGATCACGCAATTGAACCACCAATCTATATGATAGTAGTAGCATTAGGCTTTGCAGCATTAGAAAATATCTTCTATGTTTTGCAGCCAAGTGTAAGTGCAAATGTGACAGCAATAGTATTGACTGGCGGCCTACGATTTTTTGGATCAACGCTCCTACATACGATTGCCAGTTGTTTGATCGGCATTAGTATTGGGCTTGCACCAAAAGCGTTTCGTGGAGTTGCGATTGTTGTCGGTATTGGAGCTGCTATTTTCTTGCATGCGACGTTTAACTTCTTTATACTTAAACATGATACCGCAAGCGTATTGCAAATTTATGGATACTTGTGGATCGCTGCTATTATAAGTCACATAATTCTTGAAAAACTCCGTAGAATACCATTGAGCATTCCAACGCGAGATACCCAAGCTCAACCCTAACTATGAAAAAGCGATCTTTTTTTGAAAGACTAGCTGGCAATCTCCGCTTCAATGAAAATGAAGAAGATATCGATGAATCAATCGAGGTGTCAACTGAACATAAATACCGTACATCAGTACGCCCAACTCTTGCGCCCCAACAATCATCCCCAGAACAAAAGCGGGAACTTCCAATTAGTTCAGCATTCATGAATGACGATGATGAAGAAATCCGCCCTTCTATTCTTCAGCAGCCAGAAGAAGAAGTTGGACAACTACCAGTCGATGTTTATGAAACTGCACACGAAGTAATTATCCAAACACTCATCGCAGGCGTACTCCCCGAACATCTAAACATAAACATTACCCGGGACGTTGTCTCAATCTCTGGCAAGCGTGAAGAAAATAAAGCCATCTCACAAGACAGTTATCATGTTCAAGAATTATATTGGGGGGCATTCGGAAGAATTATTGACCTCCCTGTTGAGGTTGAGATCGATAATGCTGAAGCAATTGAACGTCACGGACTCCTTATGATCAAGTTACCGAAACTCGACAAAGGACGAAAGGCGGCACTGAAGATTAAGTCTATTTAAAAGTAAAAAGCCTCCGTATATAGGAGGCTTTTTGTTTGCTTAAGGATTAACAAGTACGGTGTAGCGATTATTGACAGTGAAGTGTGGAGCAACAGCGCAAATATCTTCAAATGTAAGTGCTGTGAATTTCTCAAGTAGTTCTTTTTGTAGAATTACCCGATTATATTCAGAAATTTCATCCATAGAATTGCTAAATATTTGCGAAGTGTTTTCATCTACTATAAATTGTCGTTTGATGCGACCATCTCTGATTTTATGAAAAAGACTATTCTGTAATGGGATCGATGAAATAATTGAGTCGATAATCTCCTCAATAGAATCTATCGCTTCTACACTAAATGAAGTACATTCTATTGTTAATTTATTAAATTGATAATATTCAATCACATTACAATAGATGTGGTAAGTCCATCCTCGCTCTTCCCTAATCTCTTTACTTAAAAGCTCTGAAAGCATGGCGCTGTAGATAATAAGAGCTTGTACTGAAATAGACAATGGGATTATTGCACTGCATTCAATGCTAGCATTTTTCATTTCTGAATTGAGCATAATATCCTTCATGTTTATAACAGTACGATTTGTTTCAAGCACAGGAACCGTGGCGATAGGCGGATATAATGACCTTGTACCATGTTTATACCCATAGAGATCAGTACCTTTAATACTTTCTACGAACTTGTCCAACGAATACGCACCAACACCAACAACAGAAATATTAGCTGGGGTATAATGAGCATCATAATATTTTTGCAAATCGTCTTTCTGAATAGCATTAATACTTTGATGTGTCCCAAGTGGACAAAGCATTCTTTCTATCTCCATACCTTTATACAAAGTGTGATGGGTGCGCAACTTGTCATCAAACACGAACTTAACAGGATATTTTTTATTAAATTCATTAATAATTACACTACGCTCTGTTTCAATGCTTTTTTCTATAGTTACACTCATTAACAATTTGGCAAATATAGTTAGCCCATATTGAATCTCTTCATCAAGTAGTGGCAGATAAAAACTGTACTTAGAGTACCAAAAATTGGTTGCACCGAGCATTGCTCCCCCACCATGAGATCTGAAATAATCCTGAAGATTACTTCGATCATTGTTTGGAATGTTTTCTGTAACTAAATGCTCCAAAAAATGCCCCGTACCTTCTTTGCCTACCTCATCTTGTAGTGCGCCACTATGAACTAAAAAACCTATTCTTTGCCATGGACGATCCATTTGCAAAGCGTGTACAGCTAAACCATTTGGTAGCGTCTGAGTTTGGAATGCTCCATACGGATCCCACAACATAATTTCCTCCTTTTTTTAAATGTAAATTTTATTTACCATACAGTGAATATATATACCTGTCAATGTAACAAAAAATCCCTCATCGAGGGATTTTTTGTATTTGTGCTCAGGACCAGACTTGAACTGGTGACATCTCCCTCTTCAGGGGAGCGCTCTACCAACTGAGCTACCT
>CAIOXK010000007.1 GCA_903862255.1 Candidatus Nomurabacteria bacterium
GACATAATCTCTGCCTGACAATTTCCGAAGACGTCTCTGTGTATTTAAAACATTATAACCACGAACGCTTGCACATGGGTATTGAGTACAAGACACCTAAAGAGATGTTAAGTGATGCATAGGTGTTGACTGTATTACGTGAAATAAAGGTTCCAACATCGGACCAAACCGCCAGCAAATAAAAAGGCTCTCACATTAAATGCGAGAGCCTTTGGTTTCTTAGACTTTCTTTGCGTAATTTGTGTGCCCAAGCTCATTAACAGTTTTGATAACAAGTTCGACAATTTCGTCGTTGCTTATGTCTGAAAAATCTGGCTCGCGATCTGTTAAATCAAAATCTGGAATAATACCGACAGTATCTTCTTCAATGACACCATCAGGTCTAATTATAAAAGTTTTTCGAGAATATCTTTGTTCTCCAAGAAATAATCCAAATGAAACTTCTCTTTCGCTGCTGTTGTCTTGAGGGAAAATTACCGCACGCAGTGAACTTTCTCCAATTGTTACAGGACAACCTGATTTGATTGTCCCATGAGGGAAATTTGCTACAACATAAGAAAAGAAGTTTTTAATCAACTGTGCGTCCATATTAATTGTTTTAATGATTTACTACACGATAGCACATTAACTTGATTTGTCAATGATATTGTGCTATCGTGCATGCTGTACATTAAAACAATTGAAAATGAATAAGATAAGAGAAACCTCGCCTTATGCCAAGTTTACGGATTATTATTATAATCTGCCTGTAGACATTGCCTTGGGCAACATCCTGCTTGCTATTGATAAGGGTAAGCTTGAAAAACTACCAAGTATGCTTGAAAGCATTAAGGAAATTGATGACGAGAAGGTGTCGCCAAAACTGGCTATCACAAAATTGTGTTCAGATGATAATGCCGCTTCCGTGCAGGATGAAATTGAGGCATTGGAACCGAAATGGGAACACTTCCTTTCAGTGAAGAAGGAGGAATGCAAGAAGTTAGAGCTGATTTTGCAGACCGAACAGGTTGACCGTGATACCACTAAGGCACATTTGGAAACAATCAGTAGGGCATGGCATGTGTTCGGGGATGCTATCAAGACCCTGAAAGCCAAAGCGTTGGTATAACTAACAAAAGAATTGAAGCTGTCTGTGAAAGGACGGCTTTTTTGTTATCAGTTTTTTACGAAAGCAAACCTATGTGGATCTGTTATTGTCATTAAGCTCGTTCTAATTTGTCTAACACCCACGCAAATAAAAAAGGGTCATAGACCCTTAAAATAAAATTACATCATGTACTGACAAACAACTGGGGTCAATGCTGACAATCTCATCAAAACCATCTTCAGAAATATTTTCTGCTCCTCGATGAAAAAGTTCATACGAAGATTGGTACTGTTTTGCATAGGTATAATCAGTATCTACCTTCTTTTGCACCCAAACATCACAGACTTTGAGTGGGGTAGTGAAATACCAACACAGTACTTTATCAAATCCTATATCCCTAAGCGTTTTAATGGTAGTCTTACGCCCTGCAGAGCTATTATTCCAGTAATCCAATATAACCTTATCTGATGTTTTAATAATTTCTTTTAACCTATCTATCATTAAAAGATTAATTTTGTGCATACGATCAGCTGAAGTTGCCTCGGGTAGAATAGTGGTTCCATAGAGAGACGTGAGGTATGTATCTCTCGAAATAATTTCTACTTCAGAATACTGCGCTTTGATCATATGACAATAAGTTGTTTTACCAGCACCTCTGGGGCCACAGGTTAAAAATACTACTTTCATTACGCGCTTTTTTGACTAGTGAAATTTTCTTTAATTTATAGTAATTTTCGCTTTTGTCAACAATAAAGTTCCAACGTCGTACCAGCCGGCCAGCAAAAGAAAAGACTTGCCCGTAAGCAAGTCAGTAGTTAGATAATTTAGTTTAATGGATAATTGTTTTCTTTGAAAGTACGGCCTCCATTAATGAATTGAGGCGTCATCTCAGATTCAATGAAAGATACAGAGAACTTTTCTTCTAAGCCTCTCTTAATATCTTCGATATCTTGATATGTATCAAAATCTCCCTCGCAGGAAGTGTATGATATCTCATCGTCGAAAATGGCTTCGAGTTCAGGTATGGTTGAATTGTTAATAATAATTATTGCCCGCGTCCCTGATTCATTGGATGGATCTTCGTGTATTACCAAGTCAGCTCCGTAGTTGTTTATGGGTGCATCCAGACCTTGCCAAATAAGTACTTTGATATTTTTCATCTTTCTAAGTTTTTATTATATTACATTAAAATTCTACTTTGTCAATATAAGGGTTCCAACGTCGGACTAAACTGCCAGTAAATAAAAAGGCATAGATAGTAATCTACACCTGTTAGTTTTAGTTATTCCGGTTTAAATGCTTGCTCGCAGCTTCTTTAAAGTCAGAGAATGATTTAATTGAGTCAAAATTAAAGAATTGTTTTGCAACATTATCTACGAATCCTTGCCCGCGGTCTTTTCCGTTTATCGCGTCAAGTTCAATTCTCCATTCATCTTCTTTTTGGTTTAAAATGTTTCCTCTACATTATCTTAATCGTACTATTTGTCAACGGTACCGATTCGATGTTGTAGTGGGCTTGTAGAAAAAGAAAAAGCCAAAATGTTATTACATATGGCTTAATTTACTGAAGTGCAGTAGTCAATATCTATTTCTTTTGTTTTACAATTTCAACAACTAGATTATAGACCTCTTTACACCGCGTGCACCTATATTTTGTCTTATTGTTAAGGAAAACAATAGGTTTGCCGCAACTACATGAGCCCTTAGGGATAGAAACTACTTGTCCACTAAGAAGATTTTTTAATTGGGCAGAATTTTCTTCTACTAATGCATTTATTGTACTTTTCATTACGTTAATTTTTTTATACAATACATTATATATATAATTTGTCAATATGCCACCATATAGACTCGTATTGTTTTGAATTGGCGAAAATGAAATTTTTACCTGCTATACTGCAGGGATTATGAGAACCACAGTTTATTTTGTTCGGCATGCAGAAGCGCAGAGTAATATTAATCCGCTGCATGGTCATACTTTAAACGATCTAACAAATTTAGGAATACTGCAATCTCAACAGCTCGCATCTTATTTCAAAGAAAAAAGAATCAAAGATATTTTTTCTAGCCCAATTCTTCGAGCACTGCTGACTGCTGAAGAGATTGGTAAAGTATTAGGCATCAAACCTATAGTTTTGGATTTTACAGAAGAGAGAACTGTTAACTATAAAAATGATATAGATTACGAACACAAAGAATCTTTCGATGATTTTATGCTTCGACTTAAAGAGACTAAGCACTATCTGGAAAGTCTGCCAGAAGGGCATGTTATTTTTGTCGGACATGCAATCTTTATCAAGGCTATTATTTCTTATATCGTAGCGAGTGGTCTGTTTACTCAGGAGCTTTCAGACCAGATATCAAGCACGTTAATTATCGATAATGCATCTATTTCTAAGTGCATTTTTAATAAAGATAAATCAGTATGGAGAATTGATTCATTGAATGACAAGGCTCATTTGGTTGGTTAGGGTTGCAATACAGGACTAGACTGTTAGTACATAAAAAGCCTCCGAATTGGAGGCTAGTAAAAAAGATGAAGTGTTTACAAATTTTCATCATTTTCGTCGATCAACACAAAATCACCAAAACTAAAGCAGTCAACAATAACTATTTTAATCGAAATAGTTTGTTCCTCGATCAAAAAATCTTGCTTGGGAATAGTTAAGATTGTGGTTAATCCTCTTCCTGCTCCAGATAGTCCTACTTGTGTTGATTCTGCAATTGCAGGAGTGATAAATCCCTGAACAGCAAGATCGATTGCATATCCTGCATTGCACAGTAGTGTCGCTGCTGTTTGAAGCTTGTTTTCTTCTCTGAGTTCATGCACCTTTTTTAAAAAATGGGCATAATATTGTCCGCAGGGGCCACCCTTAAACCATGGTCCAGGTTTGGTATATTCCCACACCGCATCATTTTTTTTGGCAGTAACTTCAAGTAGTGAGATTTCTGAATCCGTCAGGGTAAAAATTTCCTTAGTTTTTGTCATAGTATTTTTTTTTCACATACTACGTTTTGTGGATTTTTTGTCAATAAAAAAAGAGCACCATCAAGTGCTCTCAAATTAAAATAGGATTAGGTTAATCGGTAATTGTGGCAATATGTTCCCATACATCGCGGTCGAGGACATTGCGGTAATACACTTTTTTGTCTGCATCTATCCAAACAGTACAATGCTTTTTTATTTTTGGCATTTCAGGTAATGCTACTATTGCCGGATCTTCAAGCCGTTGTAGAGTTAATCTTCTACTGCCATTGTATCCAACAAAAAAATATCCGTTTGCATAATCATTAGCACTGGAGCAAACTGGAATTACTTGTTTTTTGACAGTACCTGTTGGTAATGGTTTATCCCAGACAATATGTGTAATAAATTCGTGTGCGGGTACTGTTTCGCTAGAATCGCTTTGTTCAATTTTTACTCCCATGGTATTTTAATATATGTTTTCTCTATCCTACGTTCTAAAGATTTTTTGTCAATAAAAACTGCCCTCGTATTAAGGGCAGTTGTGATAATTGTGTTTGATAATGCAAACATTACGGTGTGAGCAGTGAGCTCATTTCAGCATCCAATTTTTTCTGAAAATCACCCGTTTTCATTTTTCTTGTGATTTGTCTTCTATTGCCAGTTGTGCCAATAAAATGCAGTACTTGATTAAGATGGGTACCGTCTGTTGTTTTTGTTAAAACAATGCAGGCCTTATCTCCGCCAAGAAACTTTTCATAAAAATCGATAGCAGTCAGCCCATCTTTTCGGAGGGGGACCTCATACGCGCTGATATAAAGAATATCTTCATCTTTTGTATCTCCAAGAAAATCTGTAAGCATTTCTCCGATCTTGAGCTCTTTTTCTTTTTGACCAATAGGAGGATGTGTGCCAGTAATGGCCATAGCAAAGTATTCTCGTACATAATTGAACTGATGTTCATTTTTAGGGAAAAAATGAAATACTTTGTGTTTATGACAGATTGCCTTTACTAAATCATTAAGCATTGCGTCGCCGAGTATAATTACTTTTTTCATATTACCTAGTTTTCTCCCACATTACCTGAATGAAAATGGATGTCAATAAAATGTAAAAGAGCCCGCATCCAGTAAGGATGAGGGCTCTTATTTGTTTTCGTAATAAATTACATCGTGTAAGCGAGTTCAATGAATTTTTTACCTTCGTTCACATTGCCGGCAGCAAAGGCATTTTTACCAATTTTTAGCAGAAATTTTTTATCGAGCGGTTGGCCAACTAAGTTCGAAGTATACTGAATGTTTTGATAATCAAATTTTTTCACCCAATACTCATGGCATTGTTGTATAAATTTGGGATCTTTGGATATACCACTCAAATCGCATAATTCGACATACCACCTTATTAAGTATTCCTTTTTAGCAATATCAATGAGTTTAGTAAACATTCTTGTGGATGGTGTATCGTTAAGTTTGTCTTTGTATCTCGCTAATACTTCTGCCAAATCAACTATCTTTGATCCTTCAATAAATTGCTCGAGCAATTTATCCAGCATACTTTTAAATGGTGCTGTGGGTAATGGCATACCGGCTTCACGATAGGCTTCAATTGTTGCTGCGACTTGGAGGTGCTTCATAGCATTATGAGCACAACGCAAGTACATGTCTTGTGGAGGTTGTTCATCACCAAAATAGCCAAAGCATTGTCTCAGTGTTGTAGGGTCTCCACGTTTCGCTGCGGCGATTGCAAGTTTTTGCCATAACCACTCCGGAACTCCACCTTGTTCTTGTTTTTCTGTTTCAAGACACGCAACAGCGTGAGAGAAGTTTGTAGTAGTAGGGCAGTTAATGTACCCCATAACTATTTCCTGGTTAAGGGTAGTAGGAGAATTTCTAATTGTTATCTTTGTCATATCATCTCGATTTAGTTTTTCTTCATACTACGGTTCGGTGCCGCTTTGTCAATAAATACGATATACTAGGCGTATGAAAGCAATAGTACATACAACAAAAGGAGATATCAGTATTGAATTATCAGATGCAAAGCCAAAAACAGTAGAAAACTTTGTGAAGCTCGCAAGTGAAGGATTTTATGATGGAGTAAAATTTCACCGTGTAATCCCAGGTTTTATGATTCAAGGTGGTGACCCTTTGACCAAGGACGACAGTCAGTCAGCAATGTGGGGAACTGGCGGACCGGGGTATAAGTTTGAAGACGAAATTGGTACAGAAAATAGTAATACTACAGGAACCATTTCTATGGCTAATTCTGGACCACATACAAATGGTAGTCAGTTTTTTATTAATGCAAATGATAATAATTTTCTCGACCCAAAGCACACAGTGTTTGGACATGTCGTAGATGGTATGGATGTAGTGAAAGCAATTGAAGCTACCCCTACCAGTCCTTCAGACCGACCACTTGAACCGATCGTAATAACTAGTATCGATATTAGTTAAATTGAAAAAGACCCTTAGGGGTCTTTTTTTAATGTTCTTTTATCTGTTTTCAAATTTCACAATAATGAATGAGCTAGTTCTTTTTACTTCAAAGGCCACCGTGAACTCATTGTATAAGTGTTTTTTTACATCATCATTTCTTAGTAAATCCATAATCCGCACTGCCTCAGCAGTTTTGCCAGCATTAAATGAAAATGTTTTGTCTTTTACCCAAGGCAGTTTAGGTAGTCCTTGTGTGGCAATATCTATTGCGATATTTTGAATAAATAGTTTGCCGTTTTCGGTATTAAAGAAAAATACCATTAATGACTCATCATTTTGGCAGACCTTTTTAAGAGAATCGCTCACTGCGTTTTTAATAATGGTATATTGATTAGCAATAGTAGTGGTTGCAGCAGCAGTTGGTGTTACAAACGGTATACTTTCTTTTTTCATCTTTTTGATTTTTTAGCATTTTGCACTGATGGTAGGAAATGTCAAACCATGTCAGGAATAATAAAACACCGCGATAAACGCGGTGTTTTATTATTTTGCCTTCTTTGTAATTCCAGCACGGGTCGCAAGCATTTCTCGCTTGATCGCAAGACGCTTTTCAGTCTTGTGAGATTTGTTTGATTTTGGATGCACGCCCAATGTTCGGTCTCTTTTTGCCATATATGTATAGTTATTTAATACCGGCACAGTATACGATGAAATGGCAAAATAATCCATACCTAGCACAAAAAACGTCAATACTATTGACATGGATTGCTTTTTATTACATAAAATGCTATGATTGTCTATATGAAAGATTTCAAAAAGTTCGGAGATAGTAGAGGCGGTGGCCGCCCAAGTTTTGGTGGAAAACCAAGCTTTAATAAATTTGGCGGTGATCGCGGCGGTAGCCGTGGCGGTGATCGTCCAGCAATGATGCACAAGGCAACTTGTGCTGAATGTGGTAAGACATGTGAAGTACCTTTTCGTCCTAATGGCGAGAAGCCTGTATTTTGTAATGACTGTTTTGCTTCAAAACGTGATGGACAGGCAGGTCAGTTTGATCGCCCTACATCATTTTCACGTCCAGAACCTCGTCATCAGGAATCTCGTCCGGAGTCTCGTCACGAACCCCGTGCAGAGCAACGCCCAGACCGCCGTATCGATGATCTGAAGCAGCAAGTTGAATCTTTGCACGCAAAGTTCGACTCATTGATGGCAATGATGAGCACTGCTGAGCCTATGAAAAAAGCTTCAAAGCCTACTGTAGCAAAAGTTGCTCCAAAGGTAGTTGCTAAGGCTGCTCCAAAAGTCGCAGCCCCTAAAAAGACTGCTCCTAAAAAAGTAGTAACAAAGCCAGCCTCTGCGAAAGCTCCGGCGGCCAAAGGAAAGAAATAATCCTTTAGTAATAAAAACCCTCCACAGTATGGAGGGTTTTTATTTTGTCGTATTACTGTTGAGGTATACTTAGTTTATGAAGACATTCACAGAGCGAGCAATTGAAGCTGCACAACTTATACCTCCTGGTATGGTTACTACGTACGGACGTATAGCTGCTGCTGCAGGTGGAGGACCAATGGCGTCAAGAAGTATTACAGCAATTCTTGGTAAGGCCTATATTGATGGTCAAAAAAATATACCGTTTCATCGTATTGTGTACGCAAACGGTTCAGTGTGGATCGACCCTTCGAATCCCTCAGGACCTGAAGGCGGGCGAAGAATGAAGTTGTATAAAAAAGAGGGAATTGAGATCGATGAAAAAGGCTTTATTAAGAATTTTCACGATAAGCTTTTTGAATATAAATAAGGTATTGCCAAGTTTAAAAAATAGGTATAGAGTTTACGGTAAATCTTTATATTACCTAATTATGTCACTCAGTATTGATTATTCCGTAACTCATCGGAAGAAGAAGATGTTGTGGTCCTCGAAACAATCAGTAAATAAACCAGTTGTGATTACCTATTTTTTAATAGGGTGCATAACCATTGCTTTTGTTACGTTGTTATTGCGTTGGTCTGGTTTGTTTTCTGATTCATCATTGGTAATTGGTGCTGGTATCGCTGTTGCTTCATTTGTGGCAATATTTATTTGTTTAATGATGGCACCACCAGTTAAAAATTGTAAATGATGACCCTGACTCTTTGAAAATTGCCTTATACAGGATGTGTAGGGCAATTTTTTATTCTATTTTTTTAGACGCACATGCTATCATATGTTTTATATGAGTGAAAACACTGAAAGCAATCTTGAGAAAATTATTGCTACACCTGCAGAACTTCTTGAAGAAGGAGTAGAAAAACTTGAAGCACTAGAGCATAAATTTATTAGCAAAAAACCATTTGCAGTTGCAAAAGAATATTGGAACAATCTCGGTCCTGGTTTGACTACTGGTGCATCTGATGATGATCCTTCTGGTATTGCTACGTATTCACAAACCGGTGCACAATACGGCTTTCAGCTTATCTGGCTTTCACTGTTTACTTTTCCATTAATGGCAGTAGTGCAAGAAATGTGTGCACGTATTGGTATGGTCAGCGGTAGAGGATTAGCAGCAAATATTCGTACGCATTACTCGAAAACATTGCTGTATATTGCTACCTTTTTTCTTGTAGCTGCAAATGTATTTAACATTGGGGCAGATCTTGGGGCTATGGCGCAAGGCGCACAGTTATTATTGCCGAGCTTAAACTTCGCACTACTTGTTGTTGCATTTGGTGTCATTAGTTTGTTGTTACAAATCTTTACAACCTATGCACGTTACGCAAAGTATTTAAAATATTTAGCACTAGTACTTTTGTCATACGTTGTTTCAGCATTGTTTATTCATATTAATTGGGGGGTGGTGCTACACCACACTCTTGTCCCAGCTTTTGTCTTTTCTCGAGGGCAAATCTTTTTGATCTGCGCAATTTTAGGAACCACTATTTCACCGTACTTATTCTTCTGGCAAACATCTCAAGAGGTTGAGGAAGAGATACTAAAAGGAGAAGATACTGTTATTGCCCGTCAGCAAGCAATACACCCGAAAGCGATTCGTAGCATGCGTACTGACGTATGGACCGGGATGTTTTTCTCAAATGTAGTAATGTTCTTTATTATTGCAGCATGTGCTGCGACATTGTTTACTCACAATATTACTAATATCGCCACTGCTGCTGATGCTGCTTTGGCGCTCAGACCATTTGCCGGTGATTTTTCATTCGTACTCTTCGCAATTGGTATTCTTGGAACTGGTTTATTGGCAATTCCTGTATTGGCAGGTTCTGCCTCATATGCGGTATCTGAGAGTATGGGGTGGAAGTTTGGTTTGTACCGCAAATTAAAAAACGCTTATGCATTTTACGGAGTGATCATTATTGCCATGGTTGTTGGTATCGGATTAAATTTCATCGGTCTTGATCCAATCAAGGCATTGATTTATTCTGCTGTAGGTAACGGATTGGTTGCGCCTATCATTCTTTTCTTCATTGTTCAGCTTAGTAGCAATAAGGAAGTAATGGGTAAGCATGCAAATAAGCCCTATATTACATGGATCGGATGGATCGTTGTAGTGCTTATGGCAGTAGCTGGAATTGCTGCAATTGCTTCTTTGTTTATCTAAAAGATTGCAAAAAATCAATTGTATAGTAAAATCACTGTACTCAAATATATATGAGTGTACGGGCCCTTAGCTCAGTTGGTAGAGCAGTGCTTTTGCAAAGCAAAGGTCAGGAGTTCGAATCTCCTAGGGTCCACATCGTCTAAAAGAGAATTTCACCTCTCTTTATAGAACAGCCATTTTAAAAACCCTATAAATTAATGGTTTTAAAAAACTCAATTTTTTAATTTTTGAGAGAATCGTTAAAAATAGGCGGGTAGTCTAGAAGAGTCGAACTCTTTTTACCTCTTTAAAAAATAATGGTCCAAGGAAGATTGATTAAGTTGCTAACCTTTAAAGTGAAAAAGCAATATTACTATTAATGATTCCAATATTGGTAAATCGATTTGATCCAATGGTTAGGTCACCTTCGGAGGATATCTGAACCGGTTGGTTCGGTAAATAAAACTTCGAGGTTCCAAAACTAATACCTAAATTGCTAATAGATAAACTAATATGAGTATCGTCTTTTATACCTATTATTTCAATAGAAATAATGTCGCTTTTCTTAGAAACTTTAAAATCATAAAATCTTTTTCGATCAGCAGTCCACATATTTTTATCTATTGCATTTATAACACTACCTTTAAAATCATAAAATCTCGCATTCAGTGTTTTTACGCCATCATGATTCTCGATCCAAATAATCGGTAAATTATTGTGGGCTATTACAATATTAGCTTTTCTAATAAAGATGTTTCCTAAATAAACATCGTTGTTATTAAGGAGAGGTATTTGGTATGGTCTGGTACGTTCTTTTTCAGAAATAGATTTTTTAATCCTATTTTTGATAATTTGAAGTGTGTCTCTATTTATTTCATTTTTTTCCACTCTTTTTTCACACTCCCCGCATATGGCTAAAAGATAGTCATAATCCCAACCAACCTCAGTATATGTTTTTGTTGTATGTGCTCTTACTAAGGGAAAACTGCCACAAATTGGACAAGTGTAATGAACTTCTCTATTTAATTTCTTTTCTAGGTTTGGAGGGCAACTTCCTCTATTTTTAGACATCATGTAATGGTATATTACAAAACGTAATGGATAACAACCCCCTGTACACTACACATTTGTCTTTGTGATTAAAAATAAAAGATATTTTTTAACCATATTCAGTCATTATCTATGTCTCACGCTCTCCAGTACGACCACGAAACCATTTCGCACGCCCTCACACTAACTTCTGACGAGGAAATTGGTAAATACTGCTACAACCGCTATCTCAATAAGGATCCATCCTTAGAACACACCCAGCAGCGTGAGCAGCGTCTCATGGAGGCAGATGTTCGGGGGGGGGGGGGGTATACCTTTGTTGTACTGTCTGTAATCAAGTACTAAAAAGCGAAGCACTCATGATTCTTCGTGACCAGGTATTGTTCAAGTATATCTGTAAAGATCATCCGTATAGTAGTCGCTATTTCTATGAAGACGGTCAGGAATACATCGTGCCGCCAACAGTCTGTTCATCGTGTAGTGGTGTTACTCATACCTACGTAACTGAAGTCACTGATCAATCTGAAATTGTCACCGTCACCTGTGATACCTGTGGTACCAAAAAGGTGGAGTCTTTTGAGAAGCCTCCTGTCGAGTACACAATTGATGAAGAAGATCGTGCTCGATACTGTTGGACGAAAGAGTTTGCTGAAAATCACATCCACTCACCGGGGCTATGGTTTAAAGTTGCGGAAGAATTGGTCATGCTCAAAGAAATCATGCGTGAAGGTGAAAAGCATGAGGTAAGTGAAGCCCTGTATCATAAAGCTAAGGCGGTTACTCGTCTCACGATTCCACAACTTAATGCGTTAGTGCATCAAATATTTGAAAGTGAGTTTGTTTCCTATACCGCTATCCCACATCTCGAACGGGAAGCGTTTGTGACTTTCACTATTGAAGATCATACTGATCGTTCTGAAAAGCATAGCCTTGCAGCGTTGCGTTTACTTCTCGATCCAATCCTCCTTCCCACTAACTGGCGACTTGCCAGTACTGATTATCGGTTAGGTATTATCAGTGGCGTACTGAAAGGTTATGAGGGCAGGGAAGCGATTGAGGAGCTGTTGAGGAGAGAAGATTAGAGCCGGGGATATGATTTATTGACTAAATCGTATTTATGTGCTATTGTTTACTCAAACAAATCAATTGAAAATGTTAGGAAAAACAGCAAACAAACAGCGTGTAGATGACACTCCATCCAGTTTTTATCAAAAGAATTTGGAACCGATCATTAAAGACGTTTTGTCAAAAATAGAATCTGACAATAGGAAATTTATTTTTGACGAAATAAATATGGGCACCATAATTGGAAATTCAATCTGTGTCGAAACTACTATTGCGGACGATATTTTCTATGCACAAAGGAATGATCGCAAAGGGTTAACCAGGTTTGTGAGAAATCGTAATCCTATTCCTTGCTCAACTGTGGTAGTAATACTTAATAGAGCACATCATGGCACTAAAAATTATTATTACTATAAGTTAGTTACCGCCTGGATAGGAAAAAAGACACCGGCAGAACCCTGGGATCACAAGGCAACAAGGGAAAGCCTATCGTTTTGGAATTCTCACGCATTAATTGCCGACGGTACTTATGAAATCGTTCCTGGCACAGAAACTACAACCTGCCCTTGGTAGTCCAAGTAAAAAGACCTATGAGCCTCCTCGCTAAAACGGGGTGGTTTTTTGTTTTTATTATAATTCTCCTCAAGACAAACTTATTTTCTTCAACTCTCTCAATTCCTTCGCAATCGTCACCCAAAACGCTTCTGTTTCAAGCAATTTTTTATCTTCTGCAAAACTTCCCCCAAAGAAGGTGTTTTTTCTGACATCCTTTAAGTCCACAAAGAAAAACACACCGATGTTCAAACCGGTGTGTTTTTCTTTGTGAGAGCTATTAAAACCTATGTATGTAAATCGTACCTGACCCCACCTTGTCAAACCCCCAGAATGCTGTAGGATTATCAAAAATAAAACATTCACTTAATTTAATAAAAATGAGACCTTTAAAAATTCAAGAGCGCTTTACTAATAAAAGCGCACTCTCCACAGAGAAATATTTAGGTGAGCTTGAAAAGCTCAAAGTCCCTGAGGGGTATGATGAATCACAATTAGCACAACTGATCAGATCAGGTGACGAGACAGCATTGCATAGTCTTGTAAAAGCAAATTTGAGATTTGTTGTATCTGTTGCAAAGCAGTATGGCGCCAAACACACAGAACTCGGCGATTTAATCAATGAAGGAAATCTTGGCATGTTGAAGGCTGCAAGAAGATATGATGAAACTAAGGGGGTAAAATTTATTTCATACGCGGTATGGGAAATTCGCCAATTTATTAGTTTTTTTGTAAATGAGTCTTCGCTAGTACGAGTGCCACGAAATGAGGTTGATCGAAAGGCGCTTATCAAAAAAGCGAGTCGTAAGCTTGAACAAAAATTGCAAAGGGAAGCTACGGCTGATGAAATTGCTGACGCAATGTCGCTCAAACCAGAAAACATCAATCATACATTGAGATCCTCAATGGAACCAATGTCACTCGATACAATTATCGGTGGAGAAAATGATAGCTTGCGGATGATTGACACAATGCCAGGGGACACTAATTTTCACCCCGATGTTCCAATTGCCAGTAGTGGTTTGAAGCAGATACTGTATCAAGCGTTGTCACAGCTTTCTGAAAGAGATCGCGATATTGTGTTACTTTATTTTGGAATTGGTTACTGGACAAATTATTCGATAGCTGACATTGCTGAAAAATATGATCTTTCAGTAAGCAATACCAGGGTAATTTACAACAAAGCGCTAATGGCAGTAAGAAAGGGGCCTTACGCTAAAGAATTAGCTGTAATATTATCCGATACGGTATGAGGACA
The DNA here is from genome assembly GCA_903862255.1 of Candidatus Nomurabacteria bacterium. Taxonomy (GTDB): domain Bacteria; phylum Patescibacteriota; class Minisyncoccia; order Phycocordibacterales; family UBA9973; genus UBA4124. The sequence goes on from CAIOXK010000007.1 coordinate 13,988, forward strand.
ACATTTTTGTACCAATAAGGTACTGCATATAGCAGTACCTTATTTTTTATTTGTTAATAAAATGGTGCAATTATAAAGCAAACGTTCTATACTTGGTTTATGGAAAATCAACACCCACTTGTGAAGCTTGGATTTATTTTAGGAGGTAGTTTTTTGATTGCTGTAGTACTCGCTGCTGTTACGGTATTTCAACTTCGATCATTTAACGATACTGTGTCAGTAACTGGTTCTGCAAAAATTGCAGTTGCTTCTGATCAAGCAAAATGGATTACGCAAATTAGTCGTACAGTAAAAGAAAGCAGTCTGAAGGCTGGATATGCGCAACTTGCCACCGATCTATCAGATGCTAATGCATTCTTTGTAGCACAAGGTATTACTACAGATGAGTTAACTACCACTCCAGTTGCAATGAATGAGGTATATCAGCAAAATGCTAGTGCAGAAAAACAATATACGCTCGTGCAAACGTTTACAGTGCAATCCAATGATGTAACAAAACTAACCAATGCCTCAAACCATGTCGCTGATCTTATTAATAAAGGGACAATCTTTTCAACGGTTTCATTGGAGTATTACTATTCCAAACTTGCTGATACTCGCGTAGAGCTTTTGTCACAAGCTATCGCTGATGCCAAGGCTCGTGCAGGTGAACTCGCTAAGAACTCAGGACGTGGTGTTGGTACACTTAAGAGTGCAAGTAGTGGGGTAGTGCAAGTGCAATCATTAAATTCAACTGACGTATCAGACTACGGCAGTTACGATACTTCACAAATTCAAAAACAAATTACAGTAACTGTTAAGGCATCATTTGCACTTAAGTAATATGAAAAAAGTAATTGCCACATTGTTATTATCGATAATGAGTATTGGAATTGTAACCCAAACAGTATTTGCTGCTGCAGAGTTACCAAAAGCCTCAGTGTGGTTTGATCCATCGACTGCTGCTGTTAATGAATCAATTACGCTCAATGCACTTGTATATAATGATCAGTCAAATGATGCGACAGTTATTGTTGCATTTACATCACCAACAGAAACTATCGGCACTGCTACTGCTGTAGTTGCAAAAGGGTCAGCAAAAACACTTACACTTGCATGGAAAATGCCAGCTAAGGATACAGTTGTGACCGCAAGTGTTACTTCTGCACTTACTAGTGCAAAAAAATCAATCCCAGCACTTGACGGTGCTCTTGGTACTGTGACAGTAGGTTCAACTGTTACGCCAACAGTAACGCCGCCATCAATCCCAGGGGCGACGCAAATCAATGCGTGGTTTGCACCGCTTCTAACAAAGGTAGAAGCATTTCGTATACAACAGCGTGATTCATATATTGTATTAAAAACTAATACACAAAAAAATATTGATACATCCAAAGCATCTGGAAATCTTTGGCATTCATTTGTATTACTCTATGCGACAGTGCTTGTTGCTATTCTGACCAGTCAAGCGTTATTTTATGTTGCTGGAGCATTGTTAATCCTGATAGTATTACGCTTTATTGTAAATCTTATTTTTTAATCTAAAAGGCCACGTTTTGAAACGTGGCCTTTGGGGTACTTTTTATACCAGAAGGGTAAAGTGCAATTCGTTGAGCAGTTTTTCAAGCACCTCTTTTTTCTCTAAAGGGAAAAACTGATTCTCTGTAAATAAATCGAAATACTCAGTATAAAAAATTATACTATGTTCCAATACTAGTACCGGTAAGATATTACCATGAATGGTAATACTCAGCTGGTAATCGTTTCGTCCACCAATATATTTATAACCAACTGAAACATTTGAATTTTTGAGTATTATACAGCCAATCGACCCTTTGAGTTTTATCGAGTCATTCATAATAGTCTCAAAGTTGGGGATAGTTTTAAATAATACCAGTGTTTTGTTACCTGAGTCTATATAATCAACATCATGACCTTTGGTTAGGACGTCCCAACTAGTAAGTGTCGGAATCATTTTTTTTGCACGATAATGATCATCTATAGTCCGGATAAAGAAGCAAAACATAAATAATCCAGCTAAAGTAATACCAGCAGCTACTGCTCCTGTATTATTCATAAAGAATAAACACGGCGCAATAATCAATAAGACTGTGCCGATGATTCCATAAAACCACTCTACTCCTGACTCTAGGTCGAGGACTAGTTTTTTTGTTTTTTCCGGTAAAACAATTTTTGTCTTACTAGAATTGTTTACATATTCAAACAAGAACATGTTAAACTTCGCATTCTCTGTAAGTCTTTTAAAAAATACTTTTGAAAATGCAAATTTGTTTTTAGATTCTGAAAAGTTTTCTGCCTCCTCTTCATAGCTCTTTGCATTGGCTGTAATATCCAGCGCCTCTTTGTACGTCGCTGTGTCAAAGGTAACGGGCTTACCGTCTATGTTGTCGAGTTTTGATGGGTTGTCGTGAATTGCAGTAAGCAACTCTCTTTGGAACGAATATAGATTTTCAATGAATTCTTTCATGGCTATAATTTTTTAAGTGCAAGTGAATTTGATCAAATGGTATAACATATTATGATTATTGTCAATAGCACGGTTATGCTAAAATAGTGTCGTGATACGCACAATGCTTTGGGTAGTTTTCTTAATAGTGGCAGTGCTTTATGTACCATTATGGGTACAGGTAGTGTTTTTTGTGGCGGCAATTATTTTTGATCCATATCGTTTTTTTATGATTATTCCTGCAATCGTTAGTGATGCACTCTATGCCCCTGGATCATATCTCAGTCCGGCTCATCATCTCATGACAATACTGGTATTAGCCTTGCTTTGTTTGCATTATTTTATAATGAAAAAATTACGTGTTCGCACAATATATGGTTTGGAAGCGTAGGAATAAAAAGAAATATAGTGCCGAATTGCATCCTGATGAAATTCTTATCGATGTAAACAATTTGCCAGCATTTGATCGCCAGCAATTCGAAGGCCGTATGGAGCAGCCGTTGCGTAAGCAATCATTTGGCATATTGCTCGGAGTGATGATAGTGATTGCCTTGTTTTTTGTTGGACGTCTTGGTTTTTTACAAATCGCTAAGTCTTCGTATTATGAGCGTAAAAGTGAAAACAATAGTCTTAATCACATTGCAGTATTTGCAGACCGTGGAGTAATTTATGATCGCAATGGTGTAGAGCTGGCGTGGAATACTCCTGGAAACGATGTTGTGCCTACATTTCGAAATTATATTCAACAAGGAGGATTCGCAAGCTTACTCGGATATGTATCATATCCAGCAAAAGATACTCGAGGGAAATTTTGGCAAACTCGTACTATGGGTAAGGATGGTGTAGAAAAACAATTTGATACAGATCTGGCCGGCCAAAACGGTACGCAGCTTACGGAAACAGATGTTAATGGCAATATGGTATCGCAAGGACTTATAGAAGATCCTGTACAAGGAAAAAATATTTCTTTGGCAATCGATACTCGAGTTGAATCAACTCTTTATGATGGCATTAAGGCACTCGCTGAACAATCTGGTTATGTTGGCGGCGCTGGTGCTGTTATGAATATAACTACAGGTGAACTTATTGCTATGACAAGTTATCCTGAATATGATGAAAATATTTTATCAACCGGGAAAGACACTACCACGATTAATAGTTACCTCAAAGATCCTGCCCGACCATTTCTTAATCGATTGACGGACGGTTTATATACGCCCGGTTCAATCGTTAAGCCATTCTTTGCAATTGGGGCATTGCAAGAGGGTGTTATTGATCCAGACACAGTGCTGCATACAACTGGCGAAGTTCGTATCCCAAACCCTTATGCGCCTGGTCAGTTCACAATCTTCAAAGATAATGCAAACCATGGCGACGTAGATATGCGCAAGGCTATCGCTGTATCGTCTGACGCATATTTTTATGAAATTGGTGGCGGTCTCGGCAGTCAACCTGGTTTGGGTATTGTTAATATTGATAAGTATGCCGATTTGTTTGGTATCGGACAAAAAACAGGTATTAATTTTTCCGGTGAATTAACTGGTACAATTCCTAGTATTGCTTGGAAAGCTAAAAATTTCCCAAAAGATCCTACGTGGCGTGTTGGTGATACGTACCACACTGCAATTGGTCAGTATGGTTTTCAGGTTACTCCGATTCAGATGCTTCGAGCTGTTGCTGGTATCGCTTCGCACGGTACGCTAGTGACACCAAGTATTTTGAAAAGTCTAGATGGCAAACCGTTGGGACCAGTAGAGCACTTGCCATTTACTGAAGCGCAGTATCAGGTGATTGATGAAGCTATGCGCATGACAGTGACAGATCCAAAGGGTACAGCAACAGCATTACAAAACCCCAACCTTGCTGTTGCTGCAAAATCAGGTACGGCTCAGATTAGTGGCAATACTCGAGTTAACTCATGGATTGAAGGATATTTCCCGCTTGAGAAGCCGAAATATGCTTTTATTGTCTTGATGGAGAACGGCCCAATTGTTTCTAGTGGTGCAAAATATGCCATGAAGCCAGTAATTGATTTGTACGCAAGTAATCCAGACCTTTTGACCCAGTAATTAAAAGATAGTATAGTTATGCATCCATGAAAGAATATCTGACCAAAGAAAATAAAGAAACACTCGAAGCTGAATTGAAAGAATTGACGACTGTAAAGCGCAAAGAAGTTATTGCGTCTATTGAATATGCGAAGCGTCTTGGTGACTTATCAGAAAATGCTGAGTATCATATTGCCCGTGAAGAGCAGGGGCGACTTGAAGAGCGTATTGGTATTATCGAAAATGTATTGAAGCATGCTGTTGTTATTGAACGATCAGTAAACGGTACAATTGATATTGGGTCGACTGTTGTTATTAAAAAAGACAATGAAGGTAATACTCGTACATTCGTGCTTGTTGGTAGCGAAGAAACAGATATGTTGTCTGGTAAAATTTCGTATAAATCTCCGATTGGCAGTGCTTTGTACGGCAAGAAAAAGGGCGATATTGTTACTGTCTCAACACCGAAGGGTGATATGGAGTACAGTATCATCAGTGTAGAATAACCCTTATTTTAAAAGACGAGAATCCCATCAGTACGGTGGGATTTTTTCGTCTTTATCCACACATTCAATTTGTGAAGAGGGACTATGTGGGATATAATGGTAGCAAGTGGGACGAAGTGGTAAATGTAAATAACATGTTAATCGGCGAATATACACACAATATTGATGAAAAAAATAGATTATCGCTTCCAGTTAAGTTCCGAAAGGAAATGGGGAAGACGGTAATTATTGCACCAGGTCTAGAACAGTCATTATTTGTCTTTACTGCTGCTGAATGGAAGAAAAAAGCCGAACAGCTTGCAGAAGGATCAATGTTACAGTCTGACACTCGAAGCTTTAGTCGTTATTTCCTTGGCGGAGCGACAGAGGTCTCAGTCGATGCCAATGGCCGTATCTTATTGCCAGATTTCCTTAAGGAACGTGCTGGTATTAAAGACAAAGTTGCTATCGTAGGAGTGTACAGTCGCCTCGAACTCTGGGATGAAGCTACATGGCAGAAATATAAACGTCAGGTAGAGGCGAATGCTGACACTCTAGCAGAACGACTCGGCGCTATTGGGGTTCTGTAATATGAAAGCTGCCCATTCAAATGCCTCAGGGCAAGTCCACACTCCCGTTCTTTTACACGAATCTGTCATGTCACTCGATATCGCCGCTGGTGATGTTATTGTTGACGGTACTTTTGGTGGAGGTGGTCACAGTACTGTGATCGCTGAACAGCTTAAGGAAACCGGCTTGCTTATTTGTGTTGACCTCGATGAGGCAGCAGAAGTTCGTTTTGCTGAAAAGTTTCAAACTGCAAAACATGTGAAGTTTGTTCACTCAAACTTCAAAGATGTTGCAGTGATCTTGAACGAAGCCGGAGTTACGACTGTGAATAAGGTTTTACTCGATCTTGGCACCAGTGTATTTCAATTACTTGCTGATACTAGAGGGTTTTCTTTTCATAGTGATACGCCGCTAACAATGACTTTCTCTGAACATGGTTCACATACTGGCTTCAATGCATATGACATTGTAAACAGTTGGGCTGAGGAATCGATTGCTGACATTATCTATGGATATGGAGAAGATCGCAGTTCTCGACGCATTGCTCGCGCAATTGTTGCGGCAAGAGCAATAACACCAATTGTTACTGCTATACAGCTAGCAAACGTTATTGAAGCTGCAGTGCCTCGTAGAGGACGTATTCATCCTGCAACGAAGACATTCCAAGCCTTACGAATTGCAGTGAATGATGAACTTGGTACGCTTACTACAGCAATGAATGCATGGTGGGACGCACTCAGTCCGCATGGCAGACTCAGTATTATTACTTTCCATAGTCTTGAAGATAGACTCGTTAAACAATGGATGAAAGCCAAAGCAGAGGAATCTCTCGGCTCAATCCTTACCAAGAAACCAATTGCACCATCTGACGAAGAATTACAAGTAAACCCGCGATCACGAAGTGCAAAACTTCGAACGATTGAAAAAAATTAATTAATACATAAGACTAAATAATATGATTGCAGCACTTAAAAATAAAATTGAATCTGTACCGATGAATGATGTAAATAAAACATTGCGTTTGATTACTCGTTATACATGGATTGGTTCAGGGGTGCTATTTGTATGCTATAGTTACTTTGTCGGAGCTATTACATTTACTGTTGTACATCAGCGCGCAGTTGAGCAAACTAATAAAACCTTAATCTCTACTATGAGTGATCAAGAGCGCGTGTACTTAAAGAATCAGCAGCAGTTAAATGAAAATTACGCCAGCTCAATTGGTTTAGTTAAGGGAACAGCTGTAGCATTTGCTGTTGCAAAGCCTGCAGTGGCATGGAATGTCGGACAGTAATATTCACCATCAGCGAATAAGTATTATTATCACCGGAGTTGCAATCCTCGGTGGTATTATTGTTATTCGCCTTTTTATGTTGCAGGTCATCGACTCAAAAGAGTATCGTGATCGAGCCGAGCGTCAATATGTAACTCCTTCAAATAGCGTCTTTGATCGTGGAAGTATTTATTTTACCAGTAAAGATGGTACTACAGTTGCAGCTGCAACTATTCAGGATGGATTTAAGGCCGCAATCAATCCAAGTCAGATTACTAATCCTGATCAACTATATACTGCTATTAATGCAGTTGTACCAGTTGTGCAATCAGATGTATTAGCCAGCATTGCCAAGAAAAATGATCCGTATGAAGAAATTGCCAAACATCTTACTCAACAGCAGGCAGATGCATTAACTACTCAAAAAATTCCTGGGCTGACGTTATATCGAGATAAATGGCGTTATTATCCAGGCGGGGCACTTGCGGCAAAAGCTGTTGGATTTGTATCGTATAAAAATGACAATACGCTGGTTGGTAGTTATGGTCTTGAGCAATATTATAATGACGTACTGTCACGTAACGGCAGTCAATTCTATGTAAACTTTTTTGCCGAAATTTTTGCCAATATTCAGTCCAGTGTTTTCAAAAATACTACTGCAACAGGTGATATTGTGACTTCGATTGAGCCATCTGTTCAAGCACAGCTTGAGCAAACAGTAGCAGATATCAAAACCAAATGGTCTAGTGAATCAGTGGGAGGTATTGTAATGGATCCATATACTGGTGAGATTATTGCCATGGCGCAGGTACCAACGTTTGATTTAAATAATTATGGCGCTGAAAAAGATAACGGCGTATATTCAAATCCATTTGTACAAAATGTATACGAAATGGGATCAATTGTTAAACCATTAATTATGGCAGCAGCGCTTGAAAATAATGTTGTGACTCCGCAGACTACATATAACGATGCTGGCTCAGTTGTAATTGGCGGTAAGACAATTTATAACTTCGATAAACGCGGTCGCGGACCAGGCACAAGTATGCAAGACGTGCTCAACCAATCATTGAATACAGGTATGATTTATGTAGAGCAACATATGGGCAAAGCCTTATTCAAAGATTATTTGTTGAACAAATATAAACTTGGGCAGAAAACTGGAGTTGATCTTCCAGGTGAGGTCAATGGCTTGGTAAGTGGCTTAAATGGTGATAATGATGTTAACTATTCCAATGCGGCTTTCGGACAAGGTATTGCGACTACTCCTATTAATATCGTGCGAGGATTTACGTCATTAGCCAACGGAGGATATTTAGTTACTCCGCACTTAGTTACGGCAATTGATCAAGAGGACGGTACTATTAAAAAAATTGATTATCCAAAGAGTGGTCCATTATTGAAACCAGAAACACTGAAGACGATCGACGGCATGCTAGTACATGTCGTAGACGATGGTTACCATCGCGGTATCAAAAATTATACGGTTGCCGCAAAAACAGGTACTGCGCAAATCGCAAAGCCTAATGGAGGGGGGTATTACAATGATCGTAACCTTCACTCAATGATTGGATTTTTCCCAGCGACGAATCCAAAGTATGTGTTATATTTGTATGATTATTATCCAAAAAATATTCTATACTCGATTCAGACCTTGGGTGATCCGTTCTTCAATATGGTACAATTTTTAACAAATTATTATAATATTCCACCGGACAGATAATTATGAAATTCACTTTCTCAATTCGTACTGCGCTTCAAAAATCATGGGACCTATATACTAAGCACCTAGTATTTTTTATTGGGTTATCCTTTGTTATGGTGTTGTTTAGTCTTTTTTCAAACGGATATCATGCTCACAATATAATAGATGCACTACCTACAGTTGTTGTAGTAATTGCAACTATTCTTTGGACGTACGTTTGGATCCATGCTGCATTAGCTGCAGTTGATGGTAAGGCCGATGTACTTAATTTTCGTTCAATCGCTGTTCATTTGCCAACAGTGAGACAATTTTTTATGTTAGTTGCTATTGGTATACTCGTTGGACTTATTGTTGCAGTAGGATGTATTCTTCTTATTATTCCAGGTATCTATTTCTTGATACGATTGTCATTTGCCAATACTGCATATATTGATCACCAGTTAAGTATCCGTAAGTCATTGCAGTATTCGTGGGACCTGGTAAAGGGTAGTATCTTCTGGACAGTATTTTTGACATTGATTGTCGAGGTTGCATTAATCATTCTTGGTTCTATACCGGCAATGTTAGGACTGCTGATTACATATCCAATTGCAATTTTGATGATGGCACATTTATACCGAGCATTGAGTGATTATCATCTTCAGACTGCTGAATAAATAGTCATTTTGACTTTATTTCATGGGTATGGTTAAATAAAGTAAATATCAGGGAATAATAAAATTCCTTATCCATTTACAAAAAAATCATATAGCAATGAAGAAGAGAACTGTACTACTGGTGTTTGCTATACTTTTATATATAGCATTGCCGAAACTTGCTTTTGCTCAAAAAGCTGATGAAATAATTTTTCCATTGATGAACAGTCCTGAGTTACTAGCCCAGGGGAAAACGCCAACCGGTCAGGCATTTGCCTTCGGATTCTATTTTGGCGAAAACTCTCACCAAATTGATGAAAATAACTACAAGCTCTACATCGGTTGGGAGAAAGGTCTGGTTAACGGCTACGAATTTCCTTCCGATTCGTTGGGGTCTTGCACTGTTTCAATCAAAGAGGGGGATAGTATTCTTGTAAAATCAAGAAAATTATTCATCCCGTTTGATGTGAGAGTCAATGGGGCATTACCCCCAGTGATCATTGATGTGAAAAAAATAAAATTTTTAACAATTGAAGTTTTATTCAAGAATACTGATTATATATCGAAAACAATAACTGTAAGTACGCATCAGTTTGTAATCGACATAAATAAAAGGAAACTTGAACAAATTACTCTTCCTGAAGCAGGAGATCAATTCGCAAAAATTAAATAAGCTTCCTACGTAAATAACAATACCGTCCATAGTAATATGAGCGGTATTTTTTATTGTATTGTTTTTGTTCGCTCTTGCTGGTTCTGTATAATCGTTGGTAGTACTGGCGATAGTGCAGTGGTTATTTCTGTATCAGACAGGGTTGTCGCTGTTACATCTTTCGGTAATTTTTTCCACGGAGCTGTTTTGTTATAGGCATATGTTCCAAACACTAGCACTGGCGTGCCGTGTATCAGAACTGTTTGCTGATTATCAGACAGTACCCATTGATCTGCCCAGTTATATATCCATTCTGCATCAGAAGCAAACATACGAATACATGAATGACTAGCAGGGTATCCAGGCATGTCGTATTGATGCATGCCAATTCCTTCACTGTTGTCGAGATTAACGTTCCACTTCAAAATCCATTCATCGCTGAAACTACTATGTACTTCTTTGCCTTTCCAATTAGTGAAGTACAACTTACTCGTTGTTGGTGTTGATTGCTTACCAGTACTAACAGGTCCCCACGTAATTAATTTGCCATGTTCATAGATACCAAATGCTTGTACGCGCTGAGATACGAGCATTAGTTTTGGAATTTCATTAGCAGTAGGTAATTCTGTAGGGAAAGGAGATAGGGAATCAAAATCTTCTGGATTTTTAGGAATTACAACAATACTGCCTATTTTGAGAAAGTTGCTATTGATACGATTGAGGCGAAGCATATTGGCTATAATTGTTTCCCCTGAAGTAGTAGAAGGATCAATGGTTATAGCTGCAGAAATTTCCTTAATCGCATCGGCGGTTTTTAGTGTCAGTGTTGTATATGGACCAGTCTGTTCAGTCGCCTTAATAGCAGGAGTAGTTTGTTGTGATTTTTTTGAAGTCGCAGTATTTTTTATTTCAGTAGTAGGTGTAGGTTTTGCAGTCTGGTGTTTAAAAAAAGTAAGTAAAAACACTATCGCTATAGCAATAAGTAAAATACTTATAAGGACGATATATTTTTTAGTTTTCATTTCTATTTCATTATAGCAGAAAATAGTATTGACTTTTTAATTATATAATGTACTGTATAGTCAAATAGAAAAACTCAATATGAAAAAAATCTTTTTATTGCTAATTGCTATGACGATACTGTCATGCAAGCAAAAGAATACTACTGGTACAAAAATACAGGTAACTAAAATCGACAGCGATGTTGTTCGGGCTTTGTCCAGAGGGCTGCCTGATGATACCTTATCAAACCCGCCAGGACTTTTGGCCTATCCAATTCAAACGCTGGCAAAAGAATGGGGAGATTCTGTAAAAATCACAATATTGTATCAGGTGTCATCAATGGCAAAAACAAATGTCAGACTAATGGTTATCGACACTGATTCAATGGCATATTACAGGCGCACTGATGATTATTACCGCGGCTTATTTACTGATGGATATCTAGAAAAAAGATGGAATCTTGGTACAGTAGAAGTAAATCCTTCTAATCTTTATGGAATGGTTACATATACCAGAAGCAGTAAGTTATCCAAGACATTTTGGCTAAAGGTAAACTATTACGATACATGCCAGTCTAATCACTGGTGGTTCTCATCGGTTGTAAAGATAACCAGGCCGCCAATCTCAAAAGTTGATCATCTTAATCAAATGACACAACATGACATGCCTGGATGGTTATTGCTAGATTGGTTTCGTCAAATACTTAAACGACCACCACTCAGTCCGGAAAAAGATTGATCAAACAGCGTGATTAAAACAGACTATATTTATACTATGGTCTGTTTTTTTATTTTTAATTATAGAATATACTTATAAATATGAATAAATCAGCCTTGCTTGTCATTGATTATCAGCACGACCTTGTACACCCCGACGGTATAATAGCAAGCAAGATCGGTAATGATCGATTGGTACGCGCTCAGGCTCTTGCACCAGAAATACAAAAAATGATTGATAGGTTTGCGGAAATGGGACAGATAGTTGTTTCTGTACAAGCTGACTATAATATAGAACACTACATAGGACATTTTAAGCAGAAACGCAGTACTAAAAATTATGCTAATACCGCATTGGTTGGGACAAAGGGTCACGATTTATATGAAGTACAATTACCAAACAAAGCATTGTATGTAGTAAAACATTATTTTGATGGGTTTTATGAGACAGACTTGCAGTCCCAGCTGCAAGAAAATGGAATAGAAAAAGTGTATGTTTGCGGAGTGAATACCGATGCATGTGTGATACATACTGCGATTAGTGCTGCATGGCGAGGGTACCACACATTTGTAATTGAAGACCTAACTGAAACTATCTCAAGCAACAAGGAGCAGGCGATTGAATATCTAGCAAAGGTTGTAGATGTGGAGCGGATAAAAAGTAGTGAGGTTTTGCTCAACTAAAGCAGTATCATTTTAAATGACGCTGCAGGTTCAAAAAACACCTTTTGGTGTTTTTTTGTGACCCCACTGCGTGGCTTTCGGAACTTTCAAAACATAATGAATATATAAAAGCAATATTAATGCGTTGGAGCTATTATTGAAATAAAAAAACCAGAACTTAATCTGGTTTTTATTTTTGCTTTTAGTGGTGACTACAGTTCGATATATTCGATATTGCACCCACGGTTTTCGTAGCATCTAACATCTTTTTCAACTCCACCTTTTACTTCGCCAATAACGACTACTTTGGCTTTCAATTGCTGAGCAAGCTCAGCCATCTCAGGGCGTCGTGTTTTTTGAATACTACGGTCGTACATGCTCAACTGCAGCGGAAAGTGCTTGTCGAGCAGGTCCACCAGTTTGGTATCGTAACCTTTTTCCTCCACCACCTTCCTTGGCATATATCCATTTATAAGGAGTATCGGATTTCCTCCGACTGCTTGATTTTGTACTTCAAGAGCGAGTTGTTCAAATTCCTCATCCGAGAGGTTTTTGAATGTAAATGATAATGCGATTACTTTCATCGGTTTTAAGTTTGATACGAATGTTCTGTTTTCATTACATTACCACAATTATTAACATTGTAAAAAAATGGTTGTAGTGTATGGGAAACTTAAAGCAAATCGATAATGAAAAAATTGTTATTCTTATTACTGGCTATAGGACTGGGATCCTGCAGTCTTCTATCAACCCCTCCTCGGGGCTTTTTTATTTACGAAAGTTCTGAACTTCGAAGGCGTACTGATAAAATAAAAAGCCTTACACATATTAGTGGAAGGCTTTTGGTAAATGTAATAAAAAATATTACTCCGATTCGATGTATTCACTTAGACTTTTTCAGTGCCATACACTTCTTTTAGTGCTGTACGAGCATCTTGTCCTAAATTGTCGGCAACTTCGTACCAGAACTTCACTCGCTTCTCCCATTGTTTTGATTTAGGTACACGACTATCAACCTCCAAAGTGTCTAGCATCATCATCCATTGCAGTTCAATAAACTGCTCAGATGTAACAGTAATACGCGTGAACATATCTCTGTCTAAAAGAAAGGGCTCGTTTTTTCGCACACTTATATCAAAGGAGGCTTCTGACATACGGCAGTATGCGTAAACTAATGCTTCCGCTTCGGTGCCAATGTTTTCCTGTATCTCTTCGCGTCGCGCTAGAGAAAATGAGAAACCATTAAAAGTCTCTGTACCATATATCGAATGAAATAGGCCAGCGACTATTGTTGTGAATGGTCGATTATATCTTTCGAGATATTCGGCCAAGCCTTTCAAATGAGGAAGAAATTTTCCGTTAGTATGCTCGACGTCTTCTACGCCAAGGGTTAGCAGATAGTCCAGTAAAGGACCATCTAAAAGAATTTTTTGTTGTATTGTCATGAGGTTATATTTTTAACATACTGCAATATGTATTAAGAAATGTCAACGTGAGATAGGGGGGCAGCCGATTAATTTTTTAGTTGTGCAAAAAGGATCATGTAAGTAGAATAGCCGTATGGTAAAAGAAAAGCTTATAGAAAGACAGTTTATCCTTATAATCAACGGTCCATCCTGCGGCGGGAAATCTTCGGTTTCAGATATTCTAACTGGAAGATATGGAAATATTTTTAATGCTAAAAATGACAACATGAAATTGCTCATTTCTGATTATGTGCCATCAATACACAAAGTAGTAGTACAAGATATAGTACTTGCAGCCGCAAAGGCGGCACTTGCTAACAACTTTTCGATTCTCAAAGAAGGTGCATTCTGGAGCGAGCCTGAAGGGTATAGTACATTAGCCACCGAACTTGGTATACCGTTGATCGTTGCAAATGTCGAAGCTCCATGGGATGTGCTTGTATCACGTTTCGAAAAAAGAATTGAGGCAAAAAAGCATGGAATTAAGAAGATTGCGAATGTTGAACCCGATAAGTTTAAGAAAATTTACGATTCATATATAGAGACAAAAGTGGATACTGAGTTAAATTTTGATTCCTCAATTCAAGCACCAGAAGAAATTGCTGATGCGATTGCGAACTACATTAAATCGCATATTGAGTAAATCATCAGCAAAAAATATTTCAGCTATGTTTGATTTATTGGTGAAATAAAAATCCCCCGATACGAATATCGGGGGAGTGCAAGCTGTTGGTATATGGTAAGAGGTTTTAGCTATTATTATACGTGTTGTATGAATAACTCTTTGCAACAGTGCAGGCAATTATTTCAATGAAAAATAGCATGGCACACTTGACTTGTCAATGTATTATGGTAATGTGTAAAAAATAATTTGTTTAATTTAAATCTTTAAAAATATGAAAATCGGAATGTTTTCTTACAATGCCTTCATTTCCTCTGAGAGGTCAAATGGATGGAAAACTATTGGCGACAACAGTATCTTCCTAATGCAAGACCCGAAAGGTCGCCCTTTTGCTACTACTCAGAGGGGGCAGGCTAGCGCAATGATCGAAGAAACAAGAAATATTATTGATAATGCCTGGGATGCTTTTGCTGCAGAAATGCCTGATTTAGAAAAAATTATTATCTATGTCGGAAGTCTCGGAGCTGAGCGAGCTATTGAGTTAGCAAAAGAAACAGGTATTTCGTCAGAAAAACTTCTGTTTGTGTTCTGTGATTGTGAATTGGAAACAAAGATGAATTCCATCAAAGAATGCGGATACGAAGATGCAAAAATTATTGATTGTGAATGCGGAGGAAACAACACAATGTGTAGTATATTTAAGCGATTTTTGGAGACAGGAATCGTTAAACAGTTTGCTGCCTGATTTTGTTAATTTGCATGGATAAAGTCCTCAGTTTACAGAAATGTGAAATGGGGGCTTTTTATTTATAAATTTCTAAAGCTCTTAGATAGTTCGCTATACTCAAAAAGTTTACTGGTGACCCCAACCGCGCAGCACCCGGAACTTGATGGACATTGGGTGAGATATGAGGAAAGTATTCAATAACGTCTAATATTCAATACCTTGGCACCACCTGCATTGGCGTGAGGAATGCAATTCCTCCATGCAGCCGTTCACAGTTATAATACTGCAAGTATTTCTTGAGTGCACGATTAATGATGCGAGGATCTCTTTTCAATGCATCCAGGCA
>CAIOXK010000008.1 GCA_903862255.1 Candidatus Nomurabacteria bacterium
CTGTTTTGAAATTGCCATAATATTTTTTGTTGTTAATAATTCCCTTTTACAGGAGTGCAGAGATAAAAAAGATTTAGGTAGGAATTATGCCTTTCGGCGGCCTACTGTCTTCAATCCACACGCTGATACTGTACCAGATTTTCTTCAAAACGCAATCCCACTTCGCCAAGGCTTCGCGGGACGCGGCCCTACTGTACAGCTATTAATGCAACTGCTTGCACTGAATCACAAGTCACAGCAAATGTGCCAGGATTGTTAAATGAAGCCAAAATATAGTCAAATGGCGCAATAGTATATGTACGCGGACCAATAATCACATTGCGTTGCCAACGAGATTCGTTATCAAACATTAATACGGTTTTTTGCGGAATGGCAGTAGTTACAGGCTGGGCTCGGCAATTGGCATCCAATTGTACTACTCTGCCAGCATAAGTAATGAGCGCTTCATCGCGTGACATTGAAGCCGTTGCCCCTGCGCCTGAAACCTCACGTAAGGTGTCATATTGACCAGCATCATTATGAACAGAATCTTTACGATCAGCACTGGTCACCTGTTGTGGTTCTGGAAGAAAGACTATAGGGTTGCGGAAATAGATATGATTATATTTCAGCACAAAAAAGAGACCGATTGCTACCACAGCAACAATGCCAATGATACTATTCGATCTCTTTTTTAAGAATTGCATATGGATATTACTTTACAGTAATAGTCGCAGCCTTTGCATTAGTATCACAACTCACTACTTGAACGTTAGAAGTTGCAATCTTTGCTGTCTTATAATGATGAGCTCCGATTTTTACACCAGATGCACCGCCAACAGAAATAGTGTGTTCTACATCGCTATTGTTAGCCAAAAGTACAGTTGAACCGAGAGCTTGAATATGATCTGTAGGAGTAGCCTTACAATCAGCACCAAACACAATCAAACGGCCGCTATATTGAGCAAGCATTGCTTCCCAAGCACTTTGCCCAGCATCGCCTCCTTTTGTTTTGGTAGTAACAGTAGTAGGCACGGTCACTGCTGCAGTATCTGCAATAGGAGCAGCACCCTGCTTACGAAAATGAGGAACTGCGATCGCCAAAGCGATTACTACCACAATGGCAATACCAGCAATGATAAGATATTTATTATTACTTTTATCTGACGAGTTCTTTTGATTGTTTTGTGACATATGCCGATATTGTACCATGATTCGAATATTTGTAGAGGCGTGGATAAACTATACAAAATAGAAAATTATTATATAATAATGCCATGTTGCAGCATCAGCGCACTATCCTCTTCTTGGGAGATCTCCTTTCTCTGATTATCAGTTTCATATTGATGGTTGTTATTCGTTTCGACTTCACCACTCAACGTATCTTTATTGACCAACAAGCAGTACTCTTCGGGTGGCTCTTCACTCTTTGGCTCATTATCTTTTTTGTATTTGATCTCTATAACCTTCGCCGCATCAACCCAAACCCTCGCAATATCGGATTACTTATCACTAGTATGGTCACCAACATATTACTTGGGGTTGCTTTCTTCTATATTTTTTCTGTGCAAGGTATTTCACCAAAGACTAACCTTTTAATCATTAGCATTTTTTCATTCATATTATTAATAGTGTGGCGTCGCTTGTTTTACCACCTCTTCACAGTACGCTTCACTCGCACTATCGCTACAATCGGTACTAGTCCTCTGATTGGAGAATTGCAAAATGAACTACAAAAGAACCCCCACTTTGGTGAGCACATTATCCACTGGAACAATATAAGTGAAGTAAATAACAAATACACTGTGGATATTTTGATCGCGGAACATACTGACCCTCAAAAACTTCTCACTATTGCTAAGAGTCTTTCTGCTGAAGTACTTACTCTTGGCGAAGCATACGAAACATTCTTTGCTAAAATCCCTCTTTCATTAATTACTGACGAAAAAGCAATCGAACTAATGACCCGCCATGAAAGTCGAGCGGTGCATATTATATATCGTGCAGTAGAAATTCTTTTTGCAATAACAATACTTATCATTACATCACCGTTTATGCTTATAGCTATAATCGCGCGACTTATTGAAGACGGTCATCCGATTTTTTTTAATCATGATCGGATTGGCAAAAACGGCAAAGTATTTACTGTATACAAACTTCGTTCAATGATCAAAAACGCTGAGAAATCCGGGGCTGTATGGGCAGATCAACAAGATCCTCGCATTACAACGCTTGGTAAAATCCTTCGTAAGACTCATATCGATGAAGTGCCTCAAATGTGGAATATCATCAAAGGTGATATTGCCCTTGTAGGACCACGCCCTGAACGGCCAGAATTTGTTTCTCAACTTGAAAAAGAAATCCCCTACTACTTCTTGCGCCATACTATCCGCCCTGGATTTACTGGCTGGGCCCAGATCAAATATCGCTATGCAAGAACGGTAGATGATACAAGAGAAAAGTTTGAATATGATATGTATTATTTAAAAAATGCTAACTCATTACTAGATATCGGCATAATATTAAAAACATTACAGATAATTTTTACTCACTAATATGGGAAAAGTTAAGGATTTTCTTTTTAAGAATTCATCGACAAAACAAACCATTGCTAAGAATACTATCTGGCTTTTTTTGGGTGAAATAGTTGGTAGAGTATTCAAGTTGGGAATAATAGTATTTGCAACAAGACAACTCGGTGTCGAGGGTTGGGGCATTTTCTCATACGCACTCGCATTTGTGTCTTTGGCATATATTTTTGCAGATATAGGGATTAACACTTTTTTAACAAGAGAGCTCTCTAGTAATGACTCCGATAAATACAAATATCTGTCTGCGGCATTTTTCTTTAAGGTTTTACTCCTATTACTTTCATTGATCGCTTCAATACTAATCATTCCATATTTTGGCTCAGTACCCTTACAAATACCTATCATTATTACAATTGCGGTGCTCAATTTTTCAGATTCACTTAGAGAGTTTTTCCTCTCAGCAAATCGTGCCCTTCAAAAAATGGAGCGCGAAGCATACATAAAAATAGTACTGAGTATAAGTGTAACTGTTTTGGGAACAATATTGCTTATTACGAATCCAACCCCCTTACTACTCTCAATAGCCTATGCAGTGGGCAGTATCATTGCAACGATCGTAACCATTGCTATGTTGCCAAAAGAATTTCGTTATATGAAATGGAGCTTCCCTTTGTCGTACCTAAAAACAATTTTTAATTTTGCATGGCCCTTTATTGCACTAACCATATTTTCAACAGCACTAGTTACCATCGACAGCATAATGTTAGGACAAATGAAGTCAGCAACTGAAGTCGGTCTTTATTCAGCAGCCCAACGAATCATACAGTTCGCCGCAATCATTCCTATCTATATCGGCATTTCACTATTTCCGCTATTAACAAAAAACAAACATGATGAAGGGGTCCTTGCCGCGATCTTCGAAAAGACATTTGTGTTAGTCCTCGCAATAGGATTGCCACTTTCCATGCTATGTTTTTTGCTTAGTACTAGTATTATGACTACTCTTTTTGGTACAGCCTTTGCTTCCGGGGGACAGATACTGGCAATCTTAGCGATTGTCATTATTGCTGATTTTTCATACATACTCTTAAACAATATGGTTTATGTAAAAAACATTCAACGAAAATTTATTATCGCTTCTTTTGTCGGACTAATTCTTAATATTGTAATGAATATGTCTCTTATCCCGACATATGGCGCTGTCGGCGCAGCAATTTCAACAACAGCTGCGCAAGTATTAATTATGGTCCTAAACTGGGTACAACTAAAAAGATTTTTCTCATTTAGCATAGTGCCGAAACTTGGCATAATTACCATTGCAACAGTACTAATGGCAGTGGTTGTAATAATACTTGTCTTCCTACAGCTGCATTTTATTTTGATTGCATTTGTAGCAGTACTAGCTTATATTACAATTCTTTACCTACTAAAAGAACCTTCTTTATCAGAATTATTATTACTTTTTAGATAACATGAAAACTATTAGCATCTGTATCCCAACACACGAAATGGGAGGACTAGGACATACATTCCTAAGAAAAAGTTTTGAAAAATTAAAAACACAAACATTCAAAGAATTTGATATTGTTGTTTCTGACCACTCTAAAAATGACGATATAAAAAAGCTCTGTGAAGAATATGCCGACAAGTTCGATGTGCATTATTTTCGGAATACTGAAGGTGTCGGATCGTCTTCAATAAACATAAACAATGCGATAAAACACGCTAGTGGTAAATTAATCAAAATATTATTCATGGATGATTTCCTTTTTAGCGATACCGCCCTCCAGGAAATCGTTGATAATTTTGATATGGAAAAAGATCATTGGATGATTACCGCGTGTGAACACTCAAACGACGGAGTGACATATTATCGCCCTTTTTACCCAAAATATAATAATAAGATTTTTCTAGGCAGAAACACTATTAGTTCTCCTTCTGTTATTACAATCAAGAACGACAACCCTCTTTTTTTTGATGAAAAACTAGTATGGCTTATGGATGTAGAATATTACAAAAGATGCTACGATACCTTTGGTAAGCCTAAGATTCTTGATATTATTACTGTCGTAAACGGTACCGGGGACCACCAAGGTATTGGAGGATATAAGAGCAGAAATAAAAAGTCTACAAACAAACTCAAATGGAGTGAATATCTCTATGTTTTAGGCAAATATGAAAAAGGGTTCAATTATTACTATTACAAATTTACTGGTTTTATAAAAGCACTGATAAAAAATTAATTTATATGAAAAAGGTATTAGTTACTGGTATTGCAGGGTTGCTCGGATCTCATTTCTCAACACATCTTCTCAATCAAGGGTATGAGGTTATTGGCATAGACAATCTATCTGGCGGATACGAAGACTATATCGACAAACGTATTATCGAGTCTGGAAATTTTTATAATTTTGACCTACTTCAAGCATCACAACTTGATGAGGTATTCAAAAAACATAACCCTGAATACGTATATCATTTTGCTGCATATGCTGCCGAAGGTCTTTCTCCTTTTATTCGAAACTTTAACTACAACAATAACCTTATTAGTTCTATTAATATAATTAATAACTGTATTAATTATAATGTTAACAAAGTTATTTTTACTTCTTCGATGGCAGTATACGGTATTGGTACACCTCCTTTTACAGAAGATCAGTCCCCAAGCCCTGTTGACCCATACGGTATTGCAAAATACGCAGTTGAATTAGACCTTGAACAAGCATTTGATCAATTCGGCCTTAAATATAATATTATTCGTCCTCATAATGTGATCGGTACGAAGCAAAATATCTGGGACAAATACCGCAACGTAATCGGTATATGGATCCGAGAATCTTTAGCAGGTAACCCTATCACTATATTTGGTGACGGTACTCAGAAGCGAGCATTCTCCGATATTCAATTTTATATGAAGCCATTTGAATTATTGATGACTACAAACGACTGCGAAATATTCAATATCGGTGCTGACCACGAATATGAGCTTAATGATATTGCAACCCTTGTTCAAAAGATTGCAAATGAGTTTGGATATAATCCTGAAATTAAACACCTAGAACCTCGACATGAAGTAAAAGATGCCTATTGTAATCACGATAAAGCAAAGAACGCTCTTGGGTTTGAAGACAAGACAAATATCGAATCTACAATACGTGACATGTTTGAATGGGCAGTGAAGCAACCTGTTCGAGAGACAAAGAAAATGGAATATGAAGTAGAAAAAAACATCTACTCTTTCTGGAAATAACCATATGATAGCGACAGAACTCTACAAAGGACAAGGACTCGGTAACCAGCTCGCCTGCTATGTGGCAACTCGAGTAATTGCACTTGATAGAGGGTTTGAATTTGGCATACACCACCCTGAACGATTTAAGGGGGCTGATTTTATGATGCTTGATTTTGGAAAGACAGTAACAGGAGGGGGTAATGATATTAAATATTACTATACTGAGAGAAAAACACTTCACCCTATTACCGGTGATGATATTCGCCTTTATGATAAAGACCTCGTTACTGTTTTAGATGGCACAAAAATTGATGGACTGATGCAGGATGAACAGTATATTGATCATCGTAAAAACGAAATTAGAGCATGGTTAACAGTTGATCCAGCATTTGACTGTTACGACTATTCTGATGAAAATACTTGTGTCATTAATTTTCGAGGTGGAGAATATACTCGCCATAACAACTTCTTTCTAACAAAAAAGTACTGGGATGATGCCGTCCGCTATATGATATCAATAAATAAGAATTTTCGTTTTATTGTTATTTCTGACGACCCGATTACAGCTAAAAAATTCTTTCCACATTATGATGTATTCCATTTTAGTATTGGCAAAGACTATTCGATAATCAAAAATGCTCATTATCTTATATTATCTAATTCAAGCTTTGCCTGGTTTCCTGCCTGGTTAAATGAAAATCTAAAATTCTGCATTGCTCCAAAGTATTGGGCTCGTCATAATATTTCTGATGGATACTGGAGCCTAGGATATAACATCACCAGGGGTTGGAATTATATGGACCGCGAGGGAGTATTGTATGACTATGATACTTGTCTTAAAGAATTACAAGCATACATAGAAAATCATCCTGACTATTTCCCTACTCCAAAAATTAACAAAAACTTTTTAGTTATATCTAACTATAATAACGATCTGCGGTGGGTACCCGAGTACACTGATAATTATGTGATTTATAACCATTCAAGCGATAAGTTGGCAATTCCGGATTCTATCGAACCAGCAAAAGTACTGCCGGCACCAAACGTTGGCTACAACACATATAATTATTTCACCTTTATTATTGATAATTATGAAAACCTGCCCGACGTAACTATTTTTGCAAAAGGGTGGAGCTTCCCTAGACATGTGCGCCGAGAGCATTTCGAAAGAGTAATGAATAATGAATGCTTCACACCAATTGAAGACTGGAAGATGCATACACCACGATTCCCAATCGCGTTGTTTTCTGCAAATGGCGGATATTGTGAATACAATAATAGCTGGTATTTGAAGCACTGGAAAACAAAATATTTTAAAAACTATAACGACTTTATTCGCTATATATACACAGACCCTGTTATTCCGCTTTATGTTCGATTTGCGCCAGGTGGAGACTATATTGTACCAAGAGCTAATATTCTTAAAATACCAAAACAGGTATATGAAAATATGCGTTTATTTATGTCACATTGCCAAGAGCCTGGCGAAACTCATTTAATTGAACGTGCCGTCCACACGCTATGGACCAGTAATTTTGAGATAAATCCTCAGGCATTAAAACCAGTGGGTGAATATTTTTCAATCCCTAAGAAAACTTTTAAGGAGAAGCTTAAGGCCAGTACCCCAGTAAAAATAAAAAATATTGCTAAGGCAATCATCAATAGTACTAAGAATGTCATAACCTATATCAATCAACCAATCGATGCTATTAAAGAGCGTTCGAGAAAAAAACGGTGGCTTTCGGCTAATGAAATTTCTACATATCGAAAATCTATTAAAATATATGATGCATTTAATTTTTTTAATGAATTAGAAACGTTAGATATCCGACTCAATATTCTTAATGAATATGTTGATTATTTTGTCATCGTTGAGTCAACACTCACCCATTCTGGCCAGCCGAAAGAATTATTTTATGAGAAGAATAAACATTTATTTAAAAAGTGTGAAGATAAAATACTGCACTATATTATTGATCGGCCGCTAAAAAACTTTGACGACGCCCGAGAGCGCCTGCAAGACCCTGCAATTTCTACTATTGATAAAACTATCTTAACCGCAACTCTCACATCCGATAATGTTGGACCAGGTGAAGAAAACTTCTTGCGAGACTTTTATGAAAAAGAGTATATTAAAAAAGTTTTACTGTCCCTAAATCTTAGCGATAATGATTTTTGCTATATCTCTGATCTTGATGAAATATGGAACCCTGAAGTAGTAATTGATTATTCAAAAGACGATATCTACAAATACAAACAGGATCCTTATATTTATTATCTCAATAATCGCTCAAATGAAGACTGGAGTGGCTGGACAGGAACAATTGCTACTAAATTTAAGAATATAAAAAATAACTGCCTTAACCATCTTCGCACTAGAACAAAAACAACATATACAGTAATTAAAAATGGTGGTTGGCATTTCAGTTTCCAGGGCGGAACAAATCGCATAAAAACAAAAATTGAATCATACAGCCATCAAGAGATTAACAATGATGATATTAAGTCTCAGATTGAAGATAGGCTGTCAAAAAATAAAGACGTACGCGGACGGCTAATGAAATTTTGGAAAGATGAAAGTACACTTCCTCGATATTTAACTGAGAACAAAGGTAAGTACCCTGGCTTTTTTCGATAATTATAGACGCTTATATATTCGCTGTATAAAGTAAAATAGTTTTTTCGGTATCGGCACTGTCGACATACATACAAAACCTATATAGCGAGCGAGTGCGACTACATACCCTAATAAAAAGTTAGGGTATGTAGCTTTATAGCAACTAATTAAAAATAGTATATGTTTTGCTTGCTGTACTCTATTTTTTGAAGTAAGGCTATTGCTGTGTACTACTAATGAGGTTGAGACTACGTCTATATTAACAAACTGCCCGACTGTTCCGAGTCGTAGCCATAGTTCATAATCTTCTATATGCAATACAGTAGGACTTTCTTTGTATCCACCGACAGTGTGGATAGTGGTCTTACGCATCATAACCGTAGAGTGCAAAAAACAGTTTTTTGACAAAATTTTTGAGCGAATTTCTTTGTCGGTTTTAGGCATAATACTTGTAAAGATTTTTTTACCGGATTCATTAATAATTAATGCATCAGTGCCGACCAATACACAATTAGGATGACTGTCTAAATATGAAACCTGCAGAGCGAGTTTATCTTTATAGACCCATTGGTCATCATCATCGAGTCTAGTCACATATTCCCCTTTTGCAAAAAGAATCCCCTTGTTAAGAGTTTTTTGAATACCTATATTATGTTCGTTTTCTAAAAAAATAATTCTTTCATCATTTTTTGAATACTCCTGAACAATTGATTTTGTTTGGTCTATTGACCCGTCAGAAAGTATGATTAATTCCCATGCTTGAAATGTTTGATTTAATACACTGTCTATAGCGGTACGAATGAATTGAGCTCCATTGTACGTAGGTAATATAATACTTACTCTATATTTTTCCATGGCAATAAAGATAACGCTAGCACAGCCCAGAAACAATATAATGATAAACTATCGTCAAACATGATTGCTATAGTTAAACTAAACAGTGTTACTAATAACGATACAAGCATTGGATTGAAGTTGCTTTTTAGTTTATTGCCTAGGTTTAAAAAGGCATTAAAAAGTAAATATACAAAACTTAATAAAGATATGCCTCCGCCCCAAAGTAATAATTCTAGAAAAGTATTGTGCGGCCCAGTACTAACGTGGTTACCGTCTATATCAATTACGTTTGACTCAATATGAGTATTTGGACCAATACCTAGTGGATTTTTTATGATTATATTTTTTATATAAAAAGGCCAAATTTGTAACCTTGTTTCTTTCTCGTCACTGTTTAATACTATGCCCTTAGTGTTAGGCTGAACAGCAGTATTGTGGAATGAATGAAATATAATACTCAAAAGCCCCATAGACCGTACCTGTTCTTGGGAAAACTGATGGGTATCAGAATTAAGTACTCTGTTTAACATAACCTGTTTTCTAGAATATGGGGTAAAAATAAACCCAACAGTGAGAATTACCATGAGTGTTCCTATATACAAAAAAGTTTTTTTCCATGTGAAATTATGCGAAGCAACAACCAAAAAAGCAAAAAACATACCTGAGAACAAACTGAGGATTGCCCCGCGAGATGATATCCATAACAACAAAGACACGAGCAAGGAGGCTATACATATATACACAATCCTCATCTTTACATTTTTTGTTAGGATTATTGCGTGGACTATAAAATACATTGCAGGTATTAACAGCATCTTGGAAATGAGATTTACGTTCGTAGTGAGTCCTACAAAATTACCATCAGATGCAAGAAGAAAAGAAGGGGTACTGTGAGGAAATAAAACAAATATAATAAAGATGACTGGTACGAGTAATGCGTAATAATATTTCTTACTAATGCCAGAATCGTTATATCCATAAAATAACACAAACAAGAATGTTATGAGACCAATGATACATGTTCCAAACTCTAGCAACATGTTCAAATTTGTAGGAATATGATTTATATATACAGAAATTCCCCAACCAAGTAGTACTGAGCCTACTAATAAACACACTGCCACGAGTATGTTTTTTGGGATTACCGTAATGCTTGTCTTAATGTTAGTAACAAACAATACATAAACTATTGTTAGCAATGAAAGTACTACAAATAGTAGTTCGTATGGTTTTGGTAAAAATGAGTAGGCGAAATTTCCTACTCGATACGATAATAGGGCTAGGCCGATAAGTAATATATTTTTATTAGTCTTTTCAAGAAATTTCATACTTACATTCTCACCCACTCCTCAGGAATAAGATCATGCGTATCTATTGTATCATCTGCAAACCATTTTTTAGGAGCAATTACAATTTTATTTTCATTAGCGGCTAGCCACGCTGCCCACCAAGAAAAAGTACTGTTTGGTATAACAAAATATTTACATGCAGACATGAGGGCAAAATGTTCGCAATCCCTATCTCCAGCATATTCATTGCCCACAAAAATAGTTGGGTATGCAAAGGTTAAATTAGCCCTACACCACTCAATATCATCAGAAAATACGTATATTTTTTCTATTGTTGTATGATTAGAAATATAAGAAATCCCCTTATCATAGTATGTCTGGCCTATAGCGGTATCATGAACCTTATTACCAACATAGTCCCCTCGCCTGATATGTACACATACAGCATTACAAGAGACAATTTCATTGTGCAGTGATTGTGATTTTTCTGAAAGCGGTTCTTTTAAGGTGAAATCTTTCTGTAGAACATCTTTAATATCTGAAAAATATTTCGGTGTTTGCCAGTTACCATCTAAATAAGTATTTGGTCCTTTTAGTAATATAGCAGGATCATACTGTTGATCTCTTTTGCCAAATGATGGATGTAATATTCTTCTGCGTACACCATCAATTATTGGGCGCACTTTGCCTGCCCCATAATTGCGTAAATACCACGGTACCTCTTTTTGATTAGCAATCTGCACTGAAATGTTAAAAACATCTAGACTATAAGGCCTGAAAATTAATGACTTGAGATTAAAGCCATGTTCATGCAAATACATTTGCATATCAATATCAAGCTTTAATGGAACATTATATTTCAATGCCAATGCACGCCCCAGCGCATACTGAAACATTTGATTCCCCATACCCCCTGATAGTCTAACTATAATCATATTATTTTAATTGCTTCCTAAAATTAACAGCAGGTAAATAATTAGCATTAATCTGTATTGCCTTATCCAAAAGTGCTTTTGCTTCTGCAATTTTATTTTCATACACTAAGGTTTGAGCATACGATACATAAATATCTGGATCAGTTACGGAAAGGCTGAATGCCTGCATGGCATAGCGATCAGCATTCGCTAACTCTGTAACATTCCCTGTTAGATAGTATTCCAGGTTTTCTAACTGTACCATCGTTAGTGCCAAATGATAGTCATATGGATTGTGTTGCAAAATTGGGTCAACTGCTTTTATTAAGGCTGATAATTCTGCTGATGCCACTCTTTGATATAACGGATCTATTTTCAATTGTTCTTTTTGTGCATCATATGCAAAAAAAAGTGAATCTGTAAAAAACTCTACATCGGTTGATATCGCATATGACCCAGGCGAATGAAAAGCATGTTCATACATTGATGCACGCTGGTCACTTGCCGTCATAGACAATACATAAATCTCTTCCATCTTTCTCGCAGGCAAATATGATGCGTATATCCACAAAGGAATCATTCCGATACTAATAATAGTAGCCATACTATATAGCCATGAGGATACGTATGGATATACCTGTTTATAGTCATTATTTACATCATACAAACCAGCGATAATAGCAAAAAGCGAGAAGAATATAGTAAAGCTGGTTATTGAATCGTAGATCATTTGCTGTTGAAGGATGAAAGCAATATACAGGCCGATCATTAGCGCAAATGATTGTTTGTCTAATATATTTCGACAGTACAACCTGTATGTTCCCCAAAAAAGTACACCAAGTAATACTAAGTAAAAAAATCCAGCGACACATCCCCCATTAACGAGTATTTCTAATGTGCTGTTATGCGGATGCAGTGCCCACCCTTCATTACCATGACCAGGATTAAATACAATTGGATTAAAATATTTCTGGTGTACGACATGGTAATTTTCTGCCCCCCATCCAAGCAATGGCCGCTCTTTAATACCTTTTAATGCTTCTTGCCAGTCAGTAATTCGATTACCTGA
The DNA here is from genome assembly GCA_903862255.1 of Candidatus Nomurabacteria bacterium. Lineage (GTDB taxonomy): Bacteria > Patescibacteriota > Minisyncoccia > Phycocordibacterales > UBA9973 > UBA4124. The sequence continues at coordinate 12,469 of CAIOXK010000008.1, forward strand.
TTGTTCTACAAAAAAAGCACGTGCATTCGTTTGAGGAGAAATAATTTGCTGAAATCCCATTATTCCAACTATTACTATTAGACCTAGACCGATACCTCCTATTACTTTTATGGTTTTTTTACTGGCAAGGGCAAAGTATACAAACAGACTAATTAACAAGCCGACAATAAGAGATACTGTGGCAATGCGTGCCTCACCTATAAATAAATATCCTGAAGATAGTGCCTTGCCCTTGAATAGTGCTACATTAAAATAGATAGGACAAAAAGCAATAAGTGCTAATCCTGCCATATATACGATCTTCTTCCAGAGCAATATTTCTTTTTTTATTAATTGAAATGTGAAGAAGAAACAGAAAATACCATATGCACCTACTAATAATGAATTTCCCATCATTGCACCACCAGAAGATTTATTAAGCATTTCTGAATTAATATCAAACAGACCATTTGGCCCAGTAAAAAAAGTCGCGATAGCCAAAACTATAGATGCAAAAAAGGTTGCTTGAAATATTCTTCTTACTAACTCTTTTTGCTGAACTCGAATCAATGAAGTAATAATGCATACGAGTAGAACTATATGATAAAACACCACGAGCCCTGTACCAGTTTCGACAGTTGAAAAAAAAGATGTAGCGGGATCAACGCCGTTATAGGCACTGATCGTCAATGACAATGTATATAAAAATAGCGGTAAGAGTAATAGTAGATTCTTTTTTGTTAGTCGATACCTTTTGTCGATGACCAATAGCCATATCCATAGAACTGTAAGCAGTTCAACAATGCCGATTAAAAAATACTGTTTTGATGTAACATATGAAGCGATGCGCCCTGGGAAATACAGTAGCGGCAATACGGCAAATATAGCGAACACCCCCCATTTCAGTGCACTTTCTAAAAATGATAAGGGTCGAGTACTTTTGCTTTTTATTTTTGTTCGCATGATTTTACTATATTAAATCTTATTTATTATCTTTGACAGATTGCCAAGTAATTCCAGAGATATCAGCTATTACTTTTTCTAAATCAGGAAAAGCTGTTCCTTTTGTCATTACACACAATAGATACGGATTATTTGGTGCATAGATAATGCCGCAATCATGCAGTTCTCTTACAGAAGTTGCCCCTGTACCTATACTGCGTTCTCCAAACTTATGTGACACAATAGTCCCTGAAGGAACACCTGCAACTAACCCTTTAGTAAATGTTGTCTTGCTAAGCAATTCCAGCGACTGATTTGATACTGTATTCGAAATATATCCACCATTATAGAGCGCACGGAATGCGCGAGAGTACATCTTTGGAGAAATAAAATCCGTTGGCGTGTTTTGACTTAATGATGGAATTTTTAAATCGGTAAATACTTTTTCTAATGCAGGAGCACCGATTAAAGCATTAATAGCATTTGCCGCATTATTATCTGAATATATAATCATATGAGAAAGAAGCTCATTGGCAGAATACTCTTCACCAGGAGTCACAGGGTCTGCTGGAGGATAAAAATCTTGATTTGTATCGGTATTTACCATGTGTGGAGCTATCCTTACCTGGGTGAGATACAGCGATGGATTGTTTTGTGCATTGTGCAAGAATGCTATCAATGACAATACTTTGAGCATACTTGCAGGGGCGTACAGATCATCCTGATTTACCCCTAACCACTGATCAGTATTTAGCTTACGAAAATACACTGAGGCATCGGTCACCTTTTTTTCTTGCTCTGCAGTGTCTATATATTTTGTAATTATTTTTTTAAGCACCTGAGATTGCGGTGCTGTGTCTTCGTTACTTTGCAAAAATAAAATAGGGCTAATAAATTTATAATCCGTAGGATTTTCTCTAATCGGTACTACAGGTTTTATTTCATACTGTTTTCGAACTAACCATCCTAGTACTGCGCCGATACTGACCGATACTACTATACTGGAAATCGTGGCAGCTTTTATTTTCTTACCCATCTTCATTAGAAGTTGATTATACCTGGAAAATGCAGAAAACAAAAAACCTCCCGAAGGAGGTTTTTTGTTTTCAGAACTTTATAGTATCTGAGCCATTAACCCGTAAGGATTATTGACCAGCTACGTATGCAGTACGGAATTGGTTTGTTGTCAAACCAGCAGTGTAAGTTGAGTATGAAGAACCACTTGTTAGAGTGTTGTTCACATTAACCAACTGACCGCGGTATGAACCTCCAGTTGTAGGAGAGTAAGTAACAACTAGGTTAAATGTCTTTGTCTGACCAACTGGAACTTGGTAGTTACCATTGCCGTCCTGACTAAGACTGTCGTTTCCAACATAACTGATAGTTGCACTTGCACCTGTCTGAAGAGCAGAACCGTTATCAACAGCGTACTGGATGTAGTTTCCAGCAGTAGCTGTTGGGTTGTTCACAGTTCCAGCACTTACTAGACTAGTAGCTGAAGGAACGTATGAAGTCTGACCGTATGAAGTTACAGAGAAAGGAATAGTCATTGTGAAGATTCCGTGTGACTGTGAACCACCTGGGTTAGAGTAAGTATTTGTTGTTGCACTTGCAGCAGCAACGTTAACACCGTTTACGTAGAAGTAGTTCTTTGAACCAGTTGTAGAACCAACTAGGTATGTAGAACCAGTGATACGGTTGTTGTTAACATCGTATGCCTGGATAGCCAATACGTTATTCTGTGTCAATTCAGCAACTGCGTAAGTACCAGCGTTGAATGTTGTGCCGTTAACAGTATTGATGTCTCCCTTGATTGTGTACACGTTAGTTGTTCCTGTAGGAACAGCTAGAGTGTTGTTGTTGAAGTTAGTAAATGTAACTGTTGCACAAAGTGAACCAGATACAGAGTACAAACTTGAACCAGTTACACCAGAACATACAGCTCCAGCAGGAACTGTTTCTGAGTCAATCAAAGTACCAGCTGAGTTGTAAAGACGTAGAGTACTTACAACATCACTAACTGAAGTACCAGTAGCACCAGAAGCTTTTACGATACCAACAGTAACAGGAATACTCTGGATATTGATGTTTGTTCCTTGTGAGTTCAAATCAATAGTAGCAAGAGTAAGACCCTGTGTGTTTGATGAAGCAGAAGCCTGGATTGTGTGATCAGTAGAGTCATTTACATCCTTAGTAACGTTTAGCTTGATGTTTGAAGATGAAGCTGAAGTGTTAAATACGAATGTAGCGTTTGACAATGTTGAGTCAGACACTGAGTACTGGAAAGCTGAACCAGTTGAGTCACTGTAACGGATAGAAGTACCAGTAATAATGAAAGTATTATTAGAACTTGTAAGGTTAGCAGTATCGATAACTGGAAGAGCTGATACAGCAATGTACAAATCACTTGTAGTGTTTGGACTTAGCATTGCACCACTCAAAGGAATGTATGCAGAGTAAGCATTGTTGTATGAAGTGAATGAAGTAGCAGGAAGTGAACCAACCTGTACACCGTTCAACCATACAGACACGTTTGAAGCGTATTTGATGAACTGATAGTCACCAGCAGAAACATTGTTCTTGAAAGTAACATTCAAACCAGTTAGGTTACCTGTACCACCTGCACCAGTAACGATGCGGAGGTCAGCAACCTGCTTGTTAGATGAACCAACACCAACGTTTGTAGCTGTGTAGCCTGAGCCAGCAGTTACAGTGTTGATAGAAAGAGGACCACCTACAACAGCTGTTGAAGTTGAAGAACAAGGCTGACCTGTTGTTGAAGAGAATCCAACTGAAGATACACAACCTGCAGGGAATACTGTTGTTGCTGGAGTACCAGAACAAGGAGCACCGTTTACAGTTGAGTAACCTGTAGTTGAAGCACAACCAGCAGGAAGACCTGTGTTAACTGAAGTTGAAGTTGAAGTTACAGCAGCAAGCTTAGCGCCTGTCATTGCACCAACAGCACCATCAGCTGTTAAGCCGTTAGCTGATTGGAAACACTTTACAGCTGCCTTTGTAGCAGGACCGAAAGTAGTTGTTTCCATACCCATTGAACCAGCACCTGAAGCAGCTACTTTACATGAAGTCATGTTAAGAGTCTGTTGAAGAGCTAGAACCTGAGAACCTTTTGAACCCTGTTTAAGAAGTCCTGTGTGCATGTAAGCAGCAGAAGCTGTTGAAGCGATCGCAAAAGCGAAAGCAAGAGCAGCTACTGAACCTACAACAAATTTTGAAATTTTGTTCATATAAGTTTTAGTATTTTTATTAATCGTACAAAGCCCATTGCTCTATCGACAAATAGAGCGAGCGATGACGTTTTCCCATGACAGATGTCTTTATCACATCCGGACATAAGAAGTGTAATTTGCAGACGGGAATGAATTACTGCATCCCGTATCTGCCGTGTCGACAAGGCCGATATCAAGTCTTCTAATCACGTGACCTAAGTACATACTATATATAGTATGTACTTAGGTTTTACGTGAAGCAGAAAACAAAAGATCGGTCGCCGAAAATTTCGTAATCGAGAAACCCTTCATATAAATATTCAGGGTCCCTATTATTTAATTTTCAATGACCAATCAGTTCGTGGTTTTACCCACGTTTGTCTCCTACTTCCAAAACCAATCTTGCGACTACTTTTGGGTCAGAAAGACAGTTATCATAATAACACATTAACCCTATTCAGGCCAGTGCGTTACTATGCACAAAGTATATCGTGTAACTGTATCTGTAGCAAAAAAACAAAACGTGGAAAACCACTTACCTATTAGACGAACAAAGACCACACATATTACATTTCATAGGAGTGGTCTTTGTTCGGAAGCGCAGGGGTAGTTAACTAGATACTCTATTGAATTGATGAGTGTGAATTAATTCACACTCAAGTAGATACTCCATCTCTTCTCTCCTCTCTTTGTGATCTTTCCAGCAGCAACTAATGCACTTAATTCTCTTTGAATTGTCTTTTCGCTAGTGTCCGAGAAGAGTGCTGCAATGTCCTTAATAGCGACAGATTTTCGCTCGTTGATGAAAGACAAAATTGCGTCTTGGCGCTTAGATTTGTTCTCATTAACTAGGGGTATTTTCAGTGGGTTATCAATGGTCACTGGCCGGTTGATATAGGACATTTTGTGCGGCGGGTGTGAAGGACTATTTGGTTTCATGATCTGAGTCTCAGAGACAGGACTGAAGAGGTGTGAAATAGTGTCTGACTCAGCACTAATGTGAACTAGGTAGTGACGAAGTTCCAAGGAGATAATTGAGGCATTTTTTTCAGAAATTAAACCAGCAATAACTGCAGTACTGAGTAGGTTGTCGATGGCATGAGCAGCGCTAGTTTTGTGCCCTTCGTGATCACTAGTACTGATAGTGATAGCATGAGTCCGTAAGGCATTTCGTAATGGATCAGTATCGGACAAGTGAGCAGAAACAAGATAGAGTGCTGCGGCAATCTTTTGACTCTTAGTATTGTCTTTTACTTTTTGCTTTAAATTTAAGTAGTTAAATTGCTCCATTTTTTGTCTCTTACTTGTCCATTATCTGTCCGTTATATAGGACAATGTACCGCCAGTATACGCTTGTCTTTTCTATTGGACAAGGGGTGATTACTAATGGTCACAGACAACAAAAAGGTATATGCCGTAATAGTTTTTCAGCATTAGCAATGATATACTCTATGGACAATACATCTATGGCTAAGAAACAAACACCGAAGAAATCAAACAGTCAAAAATCACCTTCTACTACTAATCACGTCGTTATTGGCCTACTACTTATCCTTGTTGGACTAATCGCTGTCGGAGGCTTTCTTGGAGTAGCAGGAGCGGGAGGGTTTGTTGTTTCAGAAGGCGCTTACCTACTTCTTGGGGCAGGTAAATACATCGTACCAATCGCCCTTATTACCGGAGGGGTACTGATAATACGCCAGCGCAAATTGGATGCCACAATACGAGAAATCATTACATCTACGATAGGACTATTGTCATTATTAGTACTACTTGCAATCTATGACGACACATTGGGAGGTCTCATTGGTAGACTCTTTGCCAAGGCACTTCTAGGCGCTTTTGACACACTATTCTCTGCTATTATTTTGCTTTTCGTAAGCATTACTTCCTTCATTCTTTTCTTCGACCGTACTCCGAACCTTTTTCCATTTTTCAATACCATATTCGGACGTTTCGGCAACCTTTTCAATCGCAACGAAGTTACTATTGAGACATCATATGATGAAGAAGAGGAAGATGCCGACGACGCTGAAGCTATGCCGGCCAAAGGAAGAGAAAAGGCTGTGGCAGAAAAAATTGCTCCAGCTGTAGCCAAGGAAGCCCCTCAGAAAGAGATGGTGATCAACGATCCCTCTATGGGCAACGAGTTGGTAATCGATTCAAAGCGTCAAGCTAGTTTCTTTGGTACTTACACTCCTCCACCACTTAACCTTCTCAATGGAGATAGTGGTAAGGCAAATGTTGGTGACGTAAAAGCTAATGCAAACATCATTCGCCGCACACTTTCTAACTTCGGTATTGAGGTTGAAATGGACGAAGTTACTATCGGACCAACAGTAACTCGTTACGCTTTAAAACCTGCTCAAGGAGTAAAACTTTCTCGTATCGTCGGCCTACAAAACGACCTTGCTCTAGCTCTCGCAGCTCACCCACTTCGTATCGAAGCTCCGATTCCAGGCAAGAGTTTGGTAGGTATTGAAATCCCAAACAAGACGAAGGCAACAGTTGGTCTTGCGAGCTTATTATCTGACCCTGCATTCTCTCAAGAAAAAAAACCTCTTGTGGTTGCTCTTGGACGAAATATTTCAGGTAAACCTGTGATCAAGAGTATCGCAAAAATGCCTCACCTTTTGATCGCTGGTACAACCGGTTCAGGTAAGTCAGTAACTATTCATGCCATCATCGCATCTCTCCTCTATCGTCATGGACCGGACGATCTCCGATTCATCTTCGTTGACCCAAAACGCGTGGAACTTACTCTCTACAACTCAATCCCTCACCTCCTCACTCCTGTTATCACTGAATCAAAAAAAGCGATCTTGGCATTGAAATGGGCAGCCACAGAAATGAGTCGCCGCTACGACCTACTTGAAGGCGAATCTGTTCGTGATATTGATTCTTACCACAAGCTCTATGCTAAAGAAATCGCTAACCCTACTGAGGGTGGAGCAGACCGCATGCCATACATCGTTATCATTATCGATGAGTTGGCCGACATCATGCAGGCATACCCTCGTGAACTTGAAGCTGCGATTGTTCGCCTTGCCCAAATGTCACGTGCCGTTGGTATTCACCTTATACTCTCTACTCAGCGACCAGAAGTGAACGTTATTACTGGATTAATTAAAGCTAACGTACCTTCTCGTATCGCCCTTCGTGTCCCTACAGGTATCGACTCACGTACAATTTTAGATACTACAGGTGCTGAAAAATTGCTCGGACAAGGTGACATGCTCGCTGTTGTCGGTGGTGATAGTCAGGCAGAACGTCTACAAAGTGCATTTATCACTGAAGATGAAGTGAAAAGCGTGGTAAAATACTTAAAGAATGCATTCAAAGATGACGTTCGAGACACTATTGAACTCAGTGGTACAGTGGGTGGTGCTGGTGAAAAAGTAATGTTTGGAGATGATATGGAAGATGCTCCGGATGATGAGCTCTACGAAGAAGCCCGTATGATTATTGTTGAGGCTGGTAAGGCATCAACTTCATACTTACAACGTAAGCTCAAGGTTGGCTATGCGCGTGCTGCTCGCTTGATTGATATGCTGGAAGATCGCGGCATTGTTGGTCCAGCTGATGGTGCTAAACCTCGCGATGTCCTTATTGGAGGTATAAAAGATGCAGTTTCTGATCAAGTAGCAGAAGACATGGGACTATAATATATGAGAAAAATAATTGGCAATGTAACACTCGTAACAATACTCTTAGGTACTTTGGTAGCCGGTTTTCTTGGTCTCGTGCTCTACAACATCAAAGATATGCTCTTCGGTGCGCCGTTTACAGTTATTGCGGCAACTGATGGTAGTACAGTAGATAGCTCATACCTGCCTATTACAGGCATTGCTAAACATGCAAAACAGATCACTATTAACGGCAGAACACTAGGACTTGACCGTCAAGGTAATTTTTCAGATGGCGTCATTCTGTCACCGGGGTATAATATAGTAGAGGTTGCAGAAAGAGATCAATTCGGTAAAGAAAAGAAAGAAACCTATCACTGGGTAGTATCTACCTCCCCGACTGTGGCTCAGAACGACACCTCCCCTTATCAGCGTTAAATTTATATACAGTATGGCTAAAGCAAAAACTCCAAAGGAACACAACGCTTCTATCGAAGATACTATTAAGTCACTGCAAACCAAGTTTGGTGAAGGTGCAATCATGAAAATGGGAGAAACACCAAAGGTATCAATATCTGCTGTTTCAACTGGATCAATCGGTCTCGATATAGCACTTGGTATTGGAGGACTTCCCCGTGGACGTATTATTGAAATTTTTGGACCTGAATCATCTGGTAAGACTACACTCGCCCTCCATGTAGTGGCAGAAGCGCAAAAGCTTGGTGGTGTATGTGCATACATAGATGCTGAGCACGCAATGGACCCTGACTACGCTGCAAACATTGGTGTTAACATCAACGAACTCTTGATCTCTCAGCCAGATACTGGTGAGCAAGGTCTTGAAATTACAGAAAGTTTGGTTCGTAGTGGCAAGATCGACGTCATTGTTATCGACTCTGTTGCTGCATTGACCCCAAAAGATGAAATTGAAGGCGATATGGGCGCTCAACATATGGGCAAACAGGCTCGTTTGATGTCACAAGCACTTCGTAAGCTTACCGCTATCGTTGCTCGTTCAAATACTATTGTGATCTTCATCAACCAGATCCGTATGCAGATCGGTGTGATGTTTGGTAACCCTGAAACTACTCCAGGCGGTAAAGCACTTAAGTTCTACACCTCTATCCGTCTCGATATCCGTCGTATTGCCCAGATCAAAAAGGGTGAAGAAATCGTTGGTTCTCGTACTCGTGTAAAAGTAGTGAAGAACAAGGTTGCTGCCCCATTCAAACAAACTGAGTTCGATATCATCTACGGTGAAGGTATTTCTCTAGAAGGAGAACTCCTCGCTCTTGGTGAAAGTCTTGGTGTAATCAAGAAAAGTGGTACTTCATACTCATATATTCCTAGTGCTCCTGCACCGAAGTCTACAAAGAAGACGAAGGCTGGCTCCAAGGATTCTGAGGATGGCTCACCCGCCGACGCTGAAGCTATGGCTGGCGAGGATGGTGAAATCAAACTCGGCCGTGGATATGATGCAAGTCGTATCTTCATGCGAGAGAATACAAAGATTCGCGACCAGATCCTCAAAGACGTTCGTAGTCGTCAAAAAGAAGTAGTGATGACTAGTTCAGGCGAATAATCTCCCCTATTTTAACAATACTTAAAAGCAATACATACATATTGCTTTTTTGTTTGTTTTGTGTTGTAATAATGAAAATTTACATAAATAGTTAAATAATGAGAACATTTACATTGCCTGAATTTACAAGCCTGGTACAAAGTATCCAGGAGCATGCCTATCGCCTTCCCTCTGAAACGGATGCAGAACCTGCGCGATCTCATAAGTTTAGTGCGGAGAAACCGGCAGACGATCGTTTCTATCTAATAAATGGCCGTCGCACCTACGAAGTAGTTGCAGAGGCTCTGAAAAAGAAATTTCCTCATCTCGACAAAACGGAAGTAACAATGTTTTGTGATGGTGTTCCTGGATACCTGGAAAGGACCTGTGTTATGCTGGAATACATTGAAAATAAAATAGCTCGCGATTATTTTATTCAGAAGATAATAACTCCAGATGAGCGTGATTTATTGGAAACATCTATTACTCGTGCTAGCAACATGGCAACAATTCTCAGAACTATTGAAGCGGTTTTTACGGATTACCCTGAAGAAAGAACCTATTTCACCAGTATTGAAACTTCTATCAAAAGAATATATGCCAGCCAGCGTCACCAAACAGATGAAGTAATGAAACTACTAAATGCAAAAAATGTACGAAAAATTGTCTATGATTTCTGTGTCACACTAATTCAGGAAAATCATTAAACGTACACAGATCTTACTTAAACACCCTTACCCATAGGGTGTTTTTATCATGTGTGCTGCTTAGCTTTACACATATACCCTGGTGGACTTTTACCTCCCTTTCAGCTACAATTTTCGAGTTATAATAAAACGAGTTACCTTATGGCAATGTTAGAATACAATGAAATCCGCGAGCGAAAAATCATCCTTTGGGAAGGAGAACCATATGAAGTTATTCATAGTCATGTGTTTCGCAAACAACAGCGTAAGCCAGTAAATGCTACTAAGATCAAAAACCTGATCACTGGCCGTGTTGCCGAAATCTCTTTCGGTTCATCTGAAAAGGTGCATGAAGCTGATATGATCAACCGTAATGCAATTTTCCTTTACCGAGCAAAAGGAGAAATCTGGCTTTGTGACGTAAAAGACCGAAGTAAGCGTTTTTCTTTGAAAGAAGAAATCGTTGGTGATAAGTTGAAATACATCAAAGATAACTCTGAAGTAGAGCTCAATATCTTTACCAATGATGACGATGAGGAACAAGTAATCGGTATCAAAGTACCTATCAAAGTAGAACTAGAGGTTACTGAGGCTCCGCCATCAGTAAAAGGTAATAGTGTTACCGGTGGTACAAAAGTTGTAGTACTCGAGAACGGATCAACTGTTGATGCCCCCCTATTCGTTACTGTCGGCGATAAACTTCGTATCAATACTGATACTGGAGAATACGTTGAGCGAGTATAGAGTACTAAGAGTGCGCAGTAATATATTTTCTAGTCGCAGTATTAAGTGAACCTGATGCTGGTTTAATACCATTAGATACCTGGAATCGAGCCAGGGCTTTTTTGGTTGCTGATCCAAAATAGTTTGTTTCATTTCCGAGTGAACCTGTCCCTATTAGAGAAACTGGGAAACCGTGTGTATTGAGGTAGTGCTGCAACAGACTTACTTGAATACTTTTTGCCCCCATAGAAAGATTGGTAGTAATTTTATTAATCAACACTTTTGTATCAACAGAAGGTGTTTTGTTGATTGTAGTACACAGAGCGCCTGTTGAGGTATTAAATAAGTCTCCTGGCATACATTGTGTTGTCGGAGTATTTTTTACAGAAGCACCTCCGCCACTTATACTAGAACTAGTATACGTAATTATAGCTATAGGGGTTACCGATTCTGACGAAGCCGAAGCAGTACCTGTACCCGCATTATTTGTTGCAGTAACAGTAAAGGTATAGCTGGTGCCATTTGTTAAACCAGTAACAATGATTGGCGAACTACTTCCGTTGGCAATAATATTGCCTGGAGTAGAAGTAGCAGTATAAGAAGTTATAGCGCTTCCACCATTCGATCCCGGAGATGTAAATGACACAGTTGCTTGACCACTAGCAGCTACAGCTGTAACTGCAGTAGGTGCACCAGGAACGGTTGCCGCAGTCGTAAACATTTGATCAGGTGAAGTAACACTGTTTCCTGATATATCTATACTTCTGATCTGATAATGATAGATAGTATTTGCATTCAAACTACCTATTGCTACAGAATGAGAAGTAACACGATTAGTGTCTAATGTTGTAGAGCTACCGTACGAATCAGTAGTACCGTAAAATATTTGTGAATTACTACTCTTATCTGTAGTCCAAGTGATAGTTGCACTATGTTGACCAGGAGTACCAGAAGATATTGCTGATAGTATAGGAGCGGTAGTGTCGGCTGTAACTGTTACTGTGGTAGTAGCACCGCCAGTAGGATCAGTTATTGTAAGTGTGCCCGGAGTAGACCCAGCATTAATAGTGAGAGTGGCATGGGTAGTATCAACAATAGTTTGAGCGCTTATTGAAGCACCTGTTCCACCCGACAATATAAATGTTGGTGTGCCAGGAGTGCCTGCTGTCCATGCAGTATTAACACCTACTAAAGAGATAGTACCACTAGTGTTTTGAGTGATAGATGTAGGGCTTGCAGAGATCGAAGACAAGTCACTGTTTATAGCAGCATAGAGAGCATTAGCAATAACAACGTGACCTGCAGCATCAGGATGTACACCATCAGCGGCTGTATAGCTGATTGAACCCAAGTCAATGAGATGGACGTTATGATCAGATGGATGCGCTACGGTATATGCAGTATATCCAGCTGTAATATTTACACGATCAGCCCCAGCAAAAGGAACAACAATAAAAATTTGTGTTGCTGACCCCGCTTCAATACGAGCCTGCTCCATGCGAGTTTCAATAGAAGCAGAGACGTCACTTAGTCCGTCATTCTGACCGTGAACAATGAGCCAATAATCCGGAGGGTTTGGTAATACACCGTCCGTAAGGCGAGAAGCACCATTATAGTAATAATCAGCAGCATTTACATAGCTTGGTATATTGGCCTGACCAGCATGTATCCACCCTTGTGAACCATACCCTATCTGTGTTACTTCAGAGTTCAACAAAGATGCCAGCAAGTGTGGAAAGGCGAGTACTGCGCTGTTGCCTGATGGTTTATCTGTGATGTCTATTACTCTCAACCCTTCAGTAATTGAATCTCCATCGACTCTCAGCAATTTTGGTAATACTGTTGGTGTTGAAATATTTGCACCGTTATCTATCATGATACCAGTTACCTTTACTGCAGCTACAGGCGTATTCCAAATATCCGTGTTATCGTAAGTGGAGACATAGACAAACCGTAACGTATGAGCACCTGATGAAAGATGTTCAATATTTATTGCATTTGTTGTAGGGGTAAGCTGTACATTTGTTAGTGATCCCCCATCAATCTGATATGCAACAATAGGATAGTTTACAGTCGTAACGGCAGCAGAAACTAATGCAGAAACATCAATATTTATAATTGCAGATGTTCCAGAAAAATTTGTTTTCAAATAACTTCCAGGATTTATCATTAATGCATATGATGAACCATTAACATACACGTTATCCCTACTCCAATATAAGCTAGGATTATTAACAGAAATAACGACAGGACTGACAGCATAGTGTATAGCTACAGGGTCAGCAAGATTGGTTGAATTGGCTGTAGTGATAAGGTATGGCGAAGCGACTACACTACTTGAGGTATAGGTAAATGTTTTTGAAGAACTATCACCACTCCAAGTCAAACTGCTTGGAGAAAAAGTTCCCGGCCCTGTACTTGCGGGAGTAATAGTGCCCGTATATGGACCATTAGGAGTGATTGTAAAATTTGACGATGCACTATTTACAGGACCACTGGTCGGACCATCGAGCGTGTATGTTGTGGCATTAGTATTATCAGTTGCTGAAAAATCATCGAGATGCAACCCGTTTGAATCAGGCGCTCCACCCATAGTAAGGATACCAGCCGATCCAACAGTAGAAATTTGAGTATCCGCTGCTGATACGGTTAATACTCCATCAACATATCCTGAAATAAAGTTCCCTCTCATTGATAATTTCAACACATGTGACGTACCTGAAGATCCAAACGGTTCTGTGAATGATGCCATGAGAAACCCTCCGCCATTGACGAATCTATACAACTGATACTGAGAAGTAGGATTATCATAACCGAACCAATACATCGTTACAGCAGTACTAGACATTCTTCCTGCAACACCAGTAGAATCACTATAGGGTTGCACACTAGTAACTGTTGCCTGTACATCATAATCAGCAGTGGCAGGAGTACCTGAAGCATAATAAAGATTTAATCCACCAGTACCTCTGGCACGATTGGCACTATCAATCACTATCGAACCGATCGAAGCAAATGAAGGGTGCTCAGTCCATGTAGCTCCGGTCTCTCCTGTATGATTCTCAAGCAATGTACTTGTAGTATCAGTAAAGGTATCATTAACAAACGGTGCAGCATATACACTCTTACAAAAAACTGTAAGAGTAATAATCAAGGCGACAGAGGCAAGTACTATTTTTCTTTTAATCATAGGTTAGTAAAAATTCTCATAATATAAAGGTAATTATAGCAATAATAAATTAGTATTAAAAGAACATTGTGGCGAGTAAATAAAAAAACCATCACATTAAACGTGATGGTTTTTTTTATTTACTCTTTAGTTAACGATGAACGGCAAGAGTGCCATGAATCGAGCGCGTTTTACTGCTTCTGCAAATGAACGCTGGTTCTTTGCTGTAAGGCCAGTGCGGCGACGAGACAAGATGCGGCCGTTTGGGTTCAAGAACCGCTTAAGGCTTTCAACATCTTTGTAGTCGATAAACTGAATGTTATTTGAGTTAAAGTAATCGTTTTTCATAATAAGTTAGAAATTAAAATGGAATGTCTTCAAGATTTATTTCTTCATCTGGATACTCAATGGTATCAAGGTCTGCTGGAGCCCCCTTTTGAGGTGCTTCTCCATCAGAGATTCCTGAGCCGCCTGTAGGGCGAACCGCGTCAGACGCGGCGAACCCTCCTGCCTTAGGACCAAACTGGAACGTGTCGATGATGATTTCAGTACGGTAATTTTTCTTACCATCCTGACCATCCCAACTACGAGTTTGAATACGTCCTTCTACAAACAATGAGCTGCCCTTGCGAGCATACTGAGCGAGGTTTTCTGCCTGACGACCGAATGACACAAGATTGTGGTATTCAGTAGCTTCTTGGCGAGCACCTGCTTGGTCTTTCCATACACGGTTAGTAGCGAGTGAAATACTTGCTACTTTACTGCCTGATGGAAGCGCTTTGATTTCAGGATCACGAGTAAGATTACCGATGAGAAATACTTTGTTGAGATACATGATAATTAAATAGGTTTAGAATAATAATTCTAGTATAAGCTATTACGCTTCTACTGTCTCGCTTGGAGTTTCAACCGTCATATCATCTTCAAGATTTGGAAGCTTTTCATGCTGTTCTTTCACCTCTTCTGAAGTGTCTTCTGCAGCATCATCCATTCCTTCAGCAATAGCTTCGAGTTCATCTTCATCAAGTGAAGCATTTTCACGCTTAGCCTCTACTTTAGGTTTCTTGAAAACAACATTATTTTCAGCATCTGTCTTGATGAGCATATAACGCATCAAATCAAGATTACCATCAAGTGCTTTTTTCAAAGCTTCTAGTGTATCAGGAGCTGTGGTGAATTTAATCCAACCGAAGTATCCTTGATTCCACTTCATCTTCTTACTTTTTACATTCTTTTCAATCTGGTACGCAAGGTCAATAAACTCTGCTTCACCTTCTGAACTTACTGTACCTGCAACAGCTACGATAGCATTTTTGAGGTCAGTAACCTTTGCAACTACTTCCGCTTCTGGAACAGTTGGAACGAGGATATATCCAAGTTCATAAGTACGATTTTCTTCTGACATTTTTAAAGTGTATATTTTTTTAATTTACGAGCCCGCTTCGGACCAATGCCACGTCAGACGTGGAACGGGGGCTACGGGGCAATACTACCTTAAAACACTGGGTTTGTAAACAAAAAGACTCCCTACTATAGGAGTCTTTTAATAACGTTCGAGAACTAAGAGCAGGCACATAATATGCCATTTAATGCATACCTAAACGTACCTTCTGCGGTAGCAGAACTAGTGTCCATTTCTTTGGTAACCTCCATATCTGATGGATATCCTGCGGCACTCAGATCATCCAAAATCGCCTCAAATAATGAAGGATTTCTAACATAGTCTGAATTTAATCCTGAAACTAACTGTTTAACGGTTTGTTTTTTCATGCTGATTTGTTTCCCTTATTTAAACAAATCACGGCCTATTGTCAAATCCTGAAAAGTATTTTGGCATTATTGAGTAATTGAACTTCAGCTTCTTCAATTCCCACCCCTTTAATTTCAGCCACTTTTTTCACAATCTCTACCACATAGGCTGGCTCATTTCTTTGTCCTCGATACGGTGCGGGCGCAGCAAAAGGTGCATCAGTTTCGCTCAAAATGCGCTCTAGTGGCACAAAAGCTACGACTTCCTGGTATTCCTTCACAAAAGTAATAACACCGGAAAACGAAATATAAAAACCAAGATCAAGGAAACGCTGAGCAATAACCTTATCTCCGGCGAAGAAATGAGCCGTCCCCCGTAAAGCCTGATGGCCACGGGGTTCCCCTCCGCCACTTACTGCCTGACTATATTCTTCTAGAATATCCAATGCATCTTCATAGGCAGTCATAGTGTGCATTTCTGGGCGAATATGGAGCATCAATGGTAAACCTGTTTCAATGGCTAATTCAATATGTCGACGAAAGATAACTACTTGTTCGTCTTTATGCTCTTTGTCCTCTGGGCGAAAATAATCCAAACCACACTCACCAATTGCCACAACAAACTTCCCTGCCGCTAGATCTGCAAACTCTACTGCATCAAATTCTTGCTTCCATTCTGTTGGGTGCTGTCCTACACAAGCCCAAATGTTTTCATTGTCGGTAGCAATCTCAATCGCCAACTTACTAGTTTCTAGATCTACTCCTACACAGATAGTTCCCACATCTGCTTCAGCCATACGCGTAATAGCCGCTTCCCGATCTTCATCGAACTGTGTGAGGTTGTAGTGTGAGTGGGTGTCTATCGTTTTCATAAGAGTGTATTAGTTACGTCGATTAAACAATGGCTTCTCTGGATTTTTCTTTTCCTTAACAAGACCCATAATTGTTTCCGCAGTCTTTGGCATAAATGGCTGTAGCAAGAAACCGATTATATACAAACGAATAGCAAGATCGCCTACAATACGACGAGCTTCATCAATATCGGTCTTGGCAACTTTGAAGGGTTCTTTGTTTTGAATTAACCAGTCGAGTGAATTCACCTCACGCCAAATATCATCCATCGCCGCTTTAAGGTCAAACTGATCAATCTTAGTATGAAAGTCTTCTGGTACTGCATCATTGAATTCAAGTAGATCTGCATCTGTAGGTAGTAAATACTCTACTTCATAATTAGTTACCATTTTCATAACACGAGAAGTGAGATTACCAAGACCATTACACAGGTTGGCAGTATATGCATCATCCAATGATTCGTTTGTCATATCACTGTCTTCAAATGAATTCATATGACGAAGTAGATAATATCGCAATACGTCACTGGCTAATTCTCCTGCTACACCATTGAAGCGAGCAACAACATCATAGGGATTGATAACATTACCAATAGACTTAGACATTTTTTGTCCACCAGAATTAATAAAACCATTTACCACTATATGTTCTGACTGTGGTAAATCTGCCGCAATAAGCATCGCTTGCCACATCGAAGACTGCTGACGAGTATTGTCTTTACCGCAATATTGAACTGGAGTGCCTCGCACCCAATACTTCTCAAAATCATCTTCGAGCAATGGATAGCCTAGTGTAGAAATATAGTTTACCAATGCATCAAACCATACATACATCACCTGTGACTCATCCCCTGGCACTGGTACACCCCATGGCATTTTTTCTGTGACACGGGAAATAGAAAAGTCATGCAAGCCATTTTTTAAGAATGCTTTCATTTCGTTATAGCGAAAATCTGGAATCACAAAAGTAGGATGTGCATCATAAAATGTTTGCAGCTTGTCTGCCAACCTTGAGTATGCAAAGAAATAGTTTTCTTCATTTATGTATTCAACCTTTCTGCCCACATGAATAAGACAGCAATCATTTTCATCTACTTCTGAATCAGTCTTTTCTAATTCACATCCAGTACAGTATTTTGTTTGATATTGTTTCTTGTAGATATAGCCATTGTCATATACCTTAGTCCAAAACACTTGAGCTGCCTTCATGTGGTGCTCGTCTGTAGTACGAATAAAATGTACTGAAGGTGTGATATTCAATAAATTAGCAAGGCCGCGAAACTTTTCTGCATAACCATCAACATATGCTTGTGGACTAAGATTTGCTTTTAGTGCCTCGGTATAAAGCTTATTGCCATGCTCATCAGTTCCTGTATTAAAAAAAACATCGTAGCCTTGCAGACTTTTGTATCGAGCAACAACATCAGCACGAATAAACTCCATAGCGAAGCCAACGTGTGGATCCGCATTAACATACGGAAGTGTAGTTGTTATATAAAAAGTTTTTTCCATAGCTGTAGTTTTTATCCCTTATTAATAGTAATCGGTATGAGCTTTTGTTTTTCTACATCACTAAGATATTCAAGAATAAATACTGCAACAGGGATTGCAATAATAGCACCCCAGAAACCAGCCACAGTAATGCCAATCAAGAATGACAACAATACAACAAGTGGAGGAATACCAACAGTACGATGAGCAACTACAGGACTCAATACATAGTTTTCTATTTGCTGAACAACAATATAAAAAATTAATACCTTAACTGCTAACAAAAAACCGCCATCAATCACTGCAAACAGTATTGCGGGAATAGCAGCAAAAATAATACCAAACGGAATAAGTTCAGCTATACCGCTTATCAAGCCAATCAAGAATGAGTACTGCACACCAAGCAATGCAAGCACTACTACAGCAATGGCTCCAACAATGAGACCAAGTAATAGCTGACCTTTGAACCACAATCCGATTTTGTGCTGAGTTCGATTCCAAAGGTTAACAACATAATGCTCATGCTTCAAAGGAGTAAGTATGCGAAGAAAACTATCGATACCCTTTTCTTGTATTGATAAATAAAACGCCATCACAACAACCAGAACAACATCAAGCACTGTTCCAAACGTTGTCCCAATAAATGTTGTTATCCCCTGCGATAAGGAGGCCGAGCTATTTTTCAAACTAGCTAATACATCAGTAAGTGAGGCGTGGTGTGTCAGACTTGAAATGAAACTTGTCGCACCCTGAATTGATTCGCCACTGATAGGTGCACTATTAGGGATGTATGAAAGTAATGAAGTAATAACCCCCGATAATTCACGGATAATAATCGGAACAAATGTATAGAAGATACCAGCTACTATAAAAATAACCGCCATAAATATGATTGGTACGGAAAGTGTACGTCCAATACCGATACTCTTGAAGAGCTTAACCCCTGCCTCAACAAAAGAAGCGATAACGATCGCCACAAGAATTAGCAGCAAAATGTCCTTAATTATAAAGAGAATTACAGCAGTGGCAATAAGCAATATTGCCCGAATCATTGTGTCAGTACTTATTCTAATGGTGCGATGTTCGCTCATGTATTGATATCGTACCATTGCAGCACAAGGCTTACAAGGCAGGAGTGGTTGGTGTCTGAGTATCAACAGGAAGTACTACTACTGGTGCAGCAATGTCAGAGCTTTGGGCTTCTGATGGCTGAACAGTTGCAGGAACATCTCCTACTACGGTAGTTGTCTGCGGTGAGTTTGCCGAACCACCTGTTGTACTATTTCCCCCACTAGTCTGCTGAGTTTTTTCCAATTGTAATAAATTATGAATATCGTCTTTTGTTAGACACTGATCATCAACACAAACACTATCATGTACTACCAATGATTTAATGCCATTCCCTGCACTACCAAACCAAGCAATCAGACTATCTCTCCAACTATTTGTTTTTGTAAGGTCTGCGATATTAATAATATTGAAATTCATTTCTTTGATTGCCTCAATTGTGTATGGCACCATACCGGCATAGTTTAATGACAAAAAGTGTGTCTTTGGATTTTGTGCCACTAAGTCAGGAAAGATTTGTTGTACTTCTTGTGCAATGAAACCTGCATGCCGATTAGGTCCTGAGCCTGTCGTAGGATTAGAATCTGGTTCTGAGTTCCAGTTATAGTCTACCGGGTTTAATGCAAGAATTTTTGCCAATATGGATTGATTGGTAGTTGTAATATTAGTATTAAATGTCCAAGGACTATTGTCAGCCAAACTAGCAATATTCTTTTTCAAATTCATATCGGAACTACATGATATACCGCCAGTGACATCAGGAGCGATATCACATGTACCCCCAGTGTTTGTAAATTCTGCAACAATACCAGTGGCAACACTGGATGAGCCAACAACAAATAAGAATGAAGGGGTGGCATTAGCGATACCAGTATTGCCATTTTTGAGGACAGTAAGCGCATTCAAGCGCTGGTTTGGAAAACCTCCTCCAGGCTGAAAACCGTTACCGATTTCAAAAAGAGGGTCAGTATCAATCCATGTATGAGGGTCGCCGCCACCAACATTATAGCGCCCAAAAACAGTATCGTTATAGGCATTTGCAAAAGATTCATACCCACCAGCAGTGGTGTAGTCTCCTTGTGCATCGTTTGCGAAACCGAAAGAAAAACCAAAGAACCCTTCTGACTGACTGATACCAAATGCAGTACTACTAGCACCACTAGCATACCCTTCATTAAAAACAATACTGCCTGGACCACTTGCTATACCATCAGAACCAAAAGCCAATGAACCGTTTCCTGATGCTGTCGTATTAATACCAAAGGCGACCGAGTTTTGACCAACATTAGAACTATTCCACTGTGCACCATTGACTGTTCCAGCACGAAACGCATTAGCACTTGGTATCCATTCCATACGAGTACCTGCACCAAGGTCTGGTACAGCACTACCAGATCCAAATATACCAGTAGCAACAATGTTCCCATTGTTAATGGAGACATCGCCAGTAACATTTAAACTAATATCAGTACCATTTCCATCAAGACTCAAAGTTTCTGCATGTATACCGCCAACAACATCAAGTGCTGTGCCTGGTGTAGTTGTACCAATACCAACATTACCAACAACAGACAATTCTCCGCCCACATGAGTAGTTCCAGCAATAGTAGTGTTTCCATTCTTAAGTACTTTAAATGCATCAGAAAGACTTATTGTGTTGAAACCATTTCCTATCTCAAACAATGGATCAGTACCGACCCAACTAGAAGGATTACCTCCTCCTACATTATTGCGACCAATTACAAAAGAGTCGAGAGAAGTAGCTGTACCACTGTCGCCAAAAACAGTACTATTTTGACCGGAAGCAGTAGTCATCCGACCAAAACTAGTGGAGAAATCGCCGGAAGCATTTGTTGAGATACCGAACGCTGTTGATTGATACCCGGAAGCAGTAGTAGAGGCACCAAAAGCAGTGGCCGCATAAGCTGAAGCTATAGTACCACTACCAAACGCAACAGATGCACCCCCTGATGCTGTATTACCTTGACCTAGTGCAGTAGAATAATCGCCGGAAGCATTTGTACCAACACCATTAGCGATACTATATTGCCCAGAAGCAATACCAGAGTTAAACA
>CAIOXK010000009.1 GCA_903862255.1 Candidatus Nomurabacteria bacterium
ATATTTTGAAGTCTAAGCTCTGCAGTAGCATCCTCTAATATTCTACTGCTCAATTTTTCATTGCAATCGTGCTCGATATCTAAATTTAATTTTTTTTATTAAGTCGTGAAAGCTAATTATTGAAATCTCACATAATATTTTTAACAAAATTCTAGCAGCAAACATTATTTAGTTCTCTCGAGTTCAGAGTTCAGAGTTCGTTCAGAGTTCAGAATTCAGAGTGATAAGGCAAAAGTTCAGGCGGCGGGGGGAGAATAACTTTTTCCTTGAAGAAGAGCTTAATTAGTGCATTAAGTTATGCATTAAAATATTTGTCGCCTTCAATTTCATGTTGCGCTAGTAAGTGTTTTCTTTTGCTGTTCACAGGCTCACCAGACTTCAATTGTTTATATTACTCCAGTTCTTTTTTTCAAATTTGAAAAAAAAACCTCAGGTTGTTTATTTCAAAAATGACTTTTAACGGTCCTCTAGTACTGCAGAGAAAAATATGATAATAATTCGACCCTTCAATTAAGATAATTTATTATCTACTTGTACAACTTTATACTACACTATCATCTCTTTCTAAAATTCTACCATCTCGAACAAGAGCTATCGCCAAGAAGCCGCCACTCTTCTCTACACTCTGCTTGACGGCGATGTGCACTTCCACTCTCTGAAACACCTGCAAAGAGAAGAGTATGGAAGTCTCTGATCTCCCATTCACCGATAATGACTTTCGAATCACGCTGCATCTGTGTGCAATCGCATCCACTTCCGTGTATACAACGTCGCCTGCAGTCGCCAAAGCCTTGCAGACCGTCTCCAAGGAGATGGCCCCTTCGATGCCGAAGCGCGGAATCAACACCGAAAAGCGCTCTTCGTTAACAGACAGAACATAGGCGGCCTCTTTGCATGCGTTTTGGCGAAAGAACATGAGCGTGTGCATGTTAACCGATGCTCGCTGAGCATATTGCGCGGCCCGGTGGCTAGAAAGAAAACATAATAATGGACAATATTGGACTCATACGCATGCAGAAATTGGTATTTAGGTTGCGGTAGCAGATAGTAGTACCGTCTGTTCATATGCGCACACTGCTCACGTTGCTTGGTCCGATCGGAGCAGCTGGCCGGTAAGGGTGTCACCCCAATTGCCGCAGCCAGCAACCTATGCACTAGAATATCTGCGTATCTCCGAATGGGCGAAGTAAAGTGCCTATGTAGATACAATTACAATTACAATTACAAATACAAATACAGAAATGAAAAGAAGAATATCTTATAAGTAAGAGGCAAAAAAAATTGTAGAAAAGTGAACAAAAATAATTTCATTTATTATTATGTATGTATGTGGATGTGTACGCGATTTTTCTTACGTGTAGACCGGGGCGGCCAGCCCATAGTGGTGGAACTGGTCCTTCGGAACCTCGCCCGAGCAGAAATACTGAGCAGGCATCATACACCTGGTCGCTAATATGCGTAGAAGCTTGTTGAAGTAGCTGTCGTCCTCCCGCTGTGCGCTATCTAAGGAGTCTGCTAACGTCTTGGAGGTGGTGATGTCAATACCAAACCCCTACCAGACCAGAATGATACATCTTCAAATATAATCTATCGATGTATGATACTACCACTGCTGGTACTACTACTACTACTACTACTACCACTGCTACTACTACCTCAACTACTATAATAATCACTTAGTAGAATCAACGCACTTAAAATTGTTGCTACAGCAATACTACTACCGCTAAAACACTCAAAACTCAGTTCATTACCTTTTAGGTACAACTTTGAAGCTTGGTTGGTTAGCAGGCTTACAAAAGCGGCCAATTCATTGTCGCTGGAAATAAGCGATGGAGTTGTATAGTAGCTTTGCAGTAAAGGTGTGGTGAAACCCAGGATCAACTAACATGCCAATTAAAACCATAAAAAAACGTTGCATCATCAGAAAAAATTGCTAGAAGATATTAAATTACCTGGTACAAAGCAGATGAATCTTCGAGGAAGTGAAAATTAGGAATACTAGCGATTTTTCTCGCACTGGCAAATGCGGCCACATAGCTTGCAGACCAATCAAATCTATTGGCAAAGTATCCTGACATTTTGTTTCTCGCGGCCTGCATAAATAGAATTTAATATATGTATAATGAGCAACTACAATACGTAGTAAACAATACATATGTTGCTTAAGTATCAGTAAGACTACTGTTAATGAGTGTTTACTTTTGCTGAGATCGATAGGTAACCATCCACGAAAAACCCATCACTGTATAGGATCGCCAAACCGTTGTTGATCAATCCTAATACGAGTAAGATCATTATTGTTACGTGACAAAAACGACTAACAATTTATGAACGGTAGTAGGTTAAAAAACACACAATTAAGAATAAATACAATTACTATTATCTGTATAGTGGTGCTAGAGAATGGGAAATACTTATACATGTAATAGCTACTGAAGGCGAACAAAAGAGCATTTGAGGTTCTATTGCTACTGCTATCCTGAGGCTAGTATTATGGTAACTGCTCCTACTACAACTGCGACTATACTACTATACAACTGGTAATTGTTACTTTACCAATATTTATTAACTACTGCAACAGCTACCACTGCAACACGAAATAGCAATAAAGACTAAACGTCATATTATTACCGATGTTGTTTTTGCATGCAGCTTTTATGATTGCATACAAAGGATGCTCGGCGGCCAGACTCATTTCTGCTGCTACACATATCTGGGTCATTGCCAGGTGGACCTCAACCAAGTGAACTAGGAAAGAACGGTAAGATGAGTATTTGTAGTAATTGAAAGGGTCGAAAGAACTAACTATTGGCAGTAATAGGTGTGTCCATGCTGTTGACAACCGTTTTGGCGAAGTACCAATCAGCTTCCACGTCTGCTGGCGAGTAAGTAAGCTGGTTGTTGATAGTGAATCTTATTGCGAGCGGCATCAGTCTTGGAGTGTTGTCAATGAAGTACAGCACTATCGGTGCCTCCACAATACTGAATGGCGCCGCGTCGCTACTATTCAGTCCCAGAACCGTGAAATCTTCCATGAACAACCTGTTGCTCGCTATCAGCTGAGCCAATGAGGTTTGGGCAGGGAGGATGTTGGCCAATCCAACAATAGATGACGTGGGGAAAGGAATTTGAGCGAGACTGGTAACTATAAACATAAAGATAGCAATATCAATGAAATATATTTAGTACGACAAAAGGTGTGAATGAATGAATGCTTGAATGGATATAAGTTGATATACCAGCTTGTAGGAGCGAGAAGGAAACGGTGAGTCGTCTGGCGGCGAAAGCGATGTCCGTGTTGCCAACGCTAACGTGAGATAAGAATTTCAAATCAACCGTCAAAATTCAGAAGTTTACAACTGAATCAAACAAACCTATTGACACTTGGCGCAGATGTACCGAACAATGCGTACAATTTTTGAAAACTGCCCAGCCCAGTGAGTCCCAAACCTTTGATTGCAGCAGTGAGAGCAGGAGCAACGGTCTCCGCGTAAACGGCGTTAGACAAAGTAATTTTATCGGTAGCAAAAGCTATAGATTCCTGCAAGGCGAATGATGAACCCAAAAAACCACCATCGAATGAAAAAGGGATTTTCAATGGGGTGAATGATATTCTTGGTTCTTGAAGAATCACAGCGAGGATTGGAAAAACATCATAATATGGGTCTTTAACACTGTAACTGCGGGGTTCCCAAAAACTTGCACGATAAGCAAGACGAGCAGTACGACCAGATGGGTCCACATCGCTTCCAGGAATGGATAGGAAGCTTGATGCTGAAGCGAATGTGGTTGTTGGCGGCGCAGTGGCCAATGAAGATGGGGTTAATGATGGAATGAATGAAGGAACTGGGTTCTTAAGAGGAGATAGTGTAGGAAATCCGCGTGGATTCACACATTTATTACTGGGAATGCACTGACGGGAGGTTGACTTAGTTGACTTTGTGGTAGTATTACTGCAAGAAATGCACTACTGCAACATGGATTTGATCCAGAGCAGCCCGGCTCATAGTTTCCGACACATGGTTTCTTAATATCTTGAGTAGAATCCAAAACACACTGGCTAGAGTATGGGCTGGAGACAAAACACTTGGTTCCTGCTATGCAAGGACTAGTTGAGCCGTCTGTTACCGTAAAGACAAATCGGGAAAGTTAACGCTGCATAACTTTTATACTGCACTGTTAGAATGCCGAAGAAGATAAATGTCGACTTGATCATTTTTTATTAAAATATTCACGACGACTGACTTGAACAACCGAAAAAAAATGATTTGTGGCAATATAATAAGAAGTAAAAACAGTATAATCAATATCTACTGATACCAAAATGTAAACATTTCGGCTTCTGGAACCATTACCCCCCTTTTTGAGTATA
>CAIOXK010000010.1 GCA_903862255.1 Candidatus Nomurabacteria bacterium
AGATGAAAGCATAGTAATGAACTTAAATTAGTTAAAACTATGTCGTTATTTCTTTTCCGCTTTTGCTTTTTACACACAAGTGTCAAGTTGATTACAAACATTAAGTGCGATACCGGTACAGTAAAATTGTGGCTTTTAGACTTTCTGACGCAGGTATTTTCTCAGTCTAGTTCCACATTCAACCAAAACCCCCAGCATCGCCAAAGCTTTTGCACCAATGATATTTTCGGAATCATCACAATAAATATCGAAAAGAAAACATTCGGCAAACTTCTCATCTTCATTGTCGTCTTCCACATCCCCTTCCTGCTCACCAGTTGACTCTTCATACTTTCTTTTTGTATCTAAAGGACCCAAATTTGACTGGCTGCTGATTTCTAATGGATCGTGCTTCATACTGGACTCAAGCCCGCTGATACTCTCCTTCAAACCCACTCCAGAATTTGAAGGAATGCATGTTTCTTTCGGCTCCAGCTTGATTCGGCAATATACAAAATCTGTTTTTTTTTGCCGATGATGTATTTGTGTTCTTTGATGATTCTGCCATCCCCAAGCTTCAAATCATGCGACGCCCTGCTCCTTTTCAACCCCAACTGTTCCGCAATCTTACGATGAATGCAAAGAGTTTCAGTGTATCCGTCATCAACGAGAACATTCTCTACGAACACCGTCTGGTCATTCACTGAGTTAACTAACTGAATATCAACTCTGACTCTTGATTTTGAATCAGGGGAAGGTTTTCCGGCAATGTAGTACGCTTCAACTAAAGTGAATGAAGCAAAATTGTAATTAAATAAATTCATCAAAAGCAAAATAAATACAGATATGCAGAGTATCGCCTGACATTGATTTCAATAATTTCCATGAATAATTTTAATGTAGGTATTTTTAAATGGAGGGAAAAGTATATTATATAGAACATTGAATACTTGCGCTCTGTATGAACTACTGAATCAGTTTTATATAAATTCAATCCGAAAAAAAGAATAAAAGTGCAAGTATCAAATGGACTGCATCGGTGAGAATTATCAAGAAAACAAATACCTGATTGGGACATGGTGGCTCATTTTCATGATCTGCGATGTCCCACAAACATTTCGGGCAGATACCAAAGGCATTCAAACTTAAATCTGTTAAATTTAAAATGACTTGCTGATATAATTTACAGTGTCTTTCTTTTCTCGCCATCTTCAATAATGTTGTGGCTTCAGAATCATCACTTGTTGACAGTTTCACTTTTTTATAGTTATTAATACTAGGAGAGCCTTACCGAACCGTCGCGTGACCGCCATAAAAGAACACCATCGCGTGACTTTTGATGGGCAATGAAAGAACACCATTACCGACGGTACTGCGAAAGCTAAATTGGCGCATCCACCAAAATAAAAAGCAAAAAAAGTTCGAGCAAATTGAAGCGCTTGGACTGAGCAACAAGAAAATAGTTGATAATTTAATTGCTGAGAAAATAAGCTTATAATGAACTTAAATTAGTTAAAACTATGACGTTTTTTCTTTTCCGCTTTTGCTTTTTACACACAAGTGTCAAGTTGATTACAAACATTAAGTGCGATACCGGTACAGTAAAATTGTGGCTTTTAGACTTTCTGACGCAGGTATTTTCTCAGTC
>CAIOXK010000011.1 GCA_903862255.1 Candidatus Nomurabacteria bacterium
AAACATTGTGATTATTGAAGGAATCCAGTAGTAGTACCACAAGTACCAGCTGTAGAGTTGTACACTAAGCCTGGAGGACAAGTAACAGTTGGAGATCCAGAAGTAGTATCAATACCAGTGATACTTCCAGCCAGGTGGATAATACCCCATACAGCAACTGATACGAATAGACCAATCAAACCATTGATCATAGCTTGCTTATATTCACCCTGATCTTTTGGATCCTTTGCGGCAATGTATCGCAATACGTTGTACAAGAAGAATACTGTCATCAAAATTGTAAGAACAGTAACTGCCAAACGAAGATATACGAGACCTTGACCTACGAATGAATTGATATAGTTAAAATTTTGCGCAAATGCAATTGCGGGCAAAAGAACTGCTGACAGTGCACTAACATTAAAAACTGCTTTTTTCATAATAAATTAATTATTTACTTTATCCTGGTTAAGTACAGGTATAATAAAAAGTATACCATGAAAACCAACTGTCTAGCAGTGGATTACTTAGAAGCCTTGCTTGTGCTTAGGTAGTCTGTCTGCAGTACAGGCACCGTAGTATCAAGACCAAATGTTGTTGCTGCAACCTTGATAATACCCCACACTGATACCATTACGAATAGACCAATGAGCCCCATATAGATGAACTGCTTGCTCTCTGCTTTATCTTTTTGGTCTGATGAGCGAATGAACTTAAATACACCCCAAAGAAATACCACAAAAGCCAGTGTAAAAATTCCCGGAATAACAACTGCACCGATCAGACACTTTGCCCAAATTGCAATATCAAGCAATGTTTTAAATTTAATAGCACTACAAGATACTGCTGCTTGCATATCAGTAGCAGTTGCCGCCAGCCCTGCACCAGAACCTGTATTGTATGAAGTATTTGCAGTATTTACTGGATTGGTTGTAGGAGCACTACCACCGACCTGTTGCGATGTTGATGATGGGTTGTAGTAATAATATTGCTGACAGGCGGAAATCATTGTATTTGTTGTTGCACTTTCACAACAAACACGAGCATTGGTATCAGTAAGCGGATCACAACTATCTATCGATGCCGTAGCCGCAGGACTTTGTGTAGTTGTTGATGGGCTATGGTAGTAATAAAACTGCTGACAAGCAGATATCGCCGCAGAAGTACTAGCGTTTTGACAACAAATGCCAGCATTAGTGTCAGTCAGAGTATCGCAGCTATTGGCTGAGGTGGTTGTAGTAGTGGTAGTAGTTTTGGTTGGCTTAGCAGGGTGTGCTGCCTCGTATACACTACATTGCATATTATTAGCACCAACTGATTCACCTCCTATAGCAGGATCACAACAGACGGAATAGTTTGTACTATCGACTTGACCACACGCATCAGTAACAGCATGCGCAGTAGGAATATATACAAACAATGCAAGAACTATTATAATCGCAACAACTATTTTTTTCATATTAATTAATTATATTATTAACTGTTCCAACAATAGCATTGGTAATTGTCCACGCTCCAAGAACAAGCAGTGTACCAATAACTGTGTAGAAAAACATATTTTTTGCTTCTTCGATTTTTTTAGGATTGCCTCGAGCGGTAATAAACTGAATACCGGAATAGATAAACATAATGATAATCAAGGGTAATGCAATACGAATAACAATACTAAGAATCTTATTAATAGCCTCTGGAATAGTACTTATCCCAGTTAGCGGATTATTTAAATGGATATTCAATGCTGAATTACCTGGAACAGCAGTCTTTTGATTATTACCAGGTGAAGGTGACGCTGTTTTACTATTACCAGGTGATGGCGATGCAAGTTGTGCATGTACTACCATCTGACTACCAAATACTATTACCACTACAAGTACTGCAAGGAATGTTTTTTTAAATACGGTAAAAATGTTATTCATATATTAATTTGCGAAAAAATAAAGACTATCGTGATATCCTAGTATTGAAATAATTGCACGTACAATCACCCAAGCACAAAGCATGAGTAACAGTCCAAGCACTAAATGCATTGCCATACTGCCGAGCTTGGCATGCTGTCCTGGCTTACCAAGCGCAGCGATGTAGCTATAGCCAACATACATTATCATCGCTATCACGATCGGCAACAATAATGTATTAAAAAAGAATGACATAAGGTTGTTAGCCAGTTGAATTACGGAATTGAGTGTACACTCATCGCCGGCAGCACCGTCACAAGGAACTAATCCCATACCTGTGCCCGCATGCGCAAGTTGTACATACGCAAGAAAAAAGACAGCACTGAGGCGTACTACATTACTGGATAGTTGTTTGAAGGTCGCGTGTTGCATTGTCGATTGCTGTTTGCGTATCAGTAGTATTACTGTTTACATTATTAATCATATCACGGAAGATTGTATTGGTACTAGTAGGATTTGGATCTGGCCATGAAAATGCTGACAACGCTGCTTGGAAAAATACAGATACGTATGGATTACTCTGTGATATCTGTAACAAGTCGCGACGTACGGGCGGCAATGAAAACTGTTTTGAGAGCATATCAATACTCGCACTTGAGGCAAGCTGATTTGCAGCAGCATATGCAGCAATTGAATTTGGTGCTTTGGCCATAATACCAACAGCAAGCATTGAACCATATGTCACAGATCTTCCACCGGTCGAGCTTTGGAACATTTGAGTTACATCGAAGTTCAAATTTGGATTTTGTGATTGAATCTGGAAAAGTTCACTTGCACGGCCAATATAAAACGCTGACTTGCCTGCCAAGAAATTTTGCAGACTTTCAGGAAGTGAACTATTCCAGGTGTAATTGTCAGTAGTAGGATTAGCAAAACTTGTATAATAGTTTAATGCCTCAACTGATGCGGGGGTTTCAGTAGCACTACTGCCATTGTTTAACACGGCCTTCTGGTTACTGACGATTGGATTACCTGTTTGTAAAAAGAGTGTTGAAAGAATATCACGAGCATGCAAAATATTATTTGCTTCACCTAACGCCACAGTGCTTTGTATAATCTGACGCTTAGTATCACGTTTAGTTAAAAATGGAATAGCAGCTTGGAGATCATCCCATGTTTTTGGCGGAACTAAAAAGTTTTTTGAAGCCAAGATATCCTTGTTGTAGTACACCACAAGCGGATCAACGAGTAAT
Organism: Candidatus Nomurabacteria bacterium; assembly: GCA_903862255.1. Taxonomy (GTDB): domain Bacteria; phylum Patescibacteriota; class Minisyncoccia; order Phycocordibacterales; family UBA9973; genus UBA4124. Next base: position 3,128 of record CAIOXK010000011.1, read on the forward strand.
GGTAGTGCCCCGATTCCTGTACTAGAAAGAAAGAGTTGCCCACCATCAATGTTGGTATCACGATACTGACGTTCTGTATATGCAGTGAATGGAATAGTATAGAGTTTGCTGCTTAATTGTGAATACTGCTCTGAATTAATAATTACTAGATCTGGTGATTGTCCATTTGCGAGAGCATTAATAACGTCTTGATAAAACGTATCAGGATTGTGCTGACTATAATCAAGTGTATAGCCGTAATTCTCACTGTTGAAATTATCAACATATTTTTGCATATCGGCAAAAGGCAAAACGCCCCACACTACTACAGAACCAGTTGGTGTTGTTGATGCAGTTTTAGAAGATGAAGAAAAGAGTCCGGAGAAAATTGCAATCGCTACAACAAAGCCGATAACGAATACAATGATGAGAATAGTTTGAAATGGTAATTTCATGCAATAGGTTTTATTGATTACTTACTAAAAAGTATAGCATAATGATGATCACCACTTGGTAATGCATCTGCTATTTTTTTGAAACCTACTGAATTCAGTACTGTTTCTGACATTACTTGTGTAAAAATATGATGAGGTTTTGGGCCAAGACCACCAAATGATTCGGTCCAATCAACTACAGCAATCTTACCTCCGAGCTTTAATACTCGATATGCTTCTTTGAGCATAGCGACTTTGTCATCTAATAAGAAGAGTACGTTGAAAACCAATACAACGTCCACACTTTCATTGGCAAGTTTCGTACCTTCATTTGTTTCAATATCGCCCCATAATGCATGCAAATTCGGTAGTTTTTTATCAAGTGCATCACGAGTAATACGAGTTACCTGGTCTTTATTTATCTCAATGGCAAATACTTGGCCATGGGGCACCAATGCTGCCGTTAGTGCTGCAACCATACCACTCCCAGCACCAAAATCAGCAACAGTATTTGTTGACTGTAAGTGCAATGCAGCAAGAGTCTGAACAGGGTCCATGAACATGAAAAGAGTATAGCATTGATCGCTCATCGATCGCTATACTCTTTTCATCCTGAACGTAGTTGAAGGATATTGTCTGACTATAAACAAGTCACTGAGGCCAGACTATCTCCTGCGCGAAGCTTCATGATAGTTACTCCTTGAGTTTGTCTACCACTTGAAGGCACGGTATTGAGATCAACGCGAATCACCTGTCCTTTCTTTGACATAGCAACAAGCTCCATATCATTTTGTACAACCTTACCTACCATCAACGCACCTGTCTTTGGAGTAACTTTTGTAGTTTTGATACCTGAACCGCCGCGTTTCTGAATTTTGTATTCACTCATTGCAGTTTTCTTACCAATACCATTTGCACTCATAGCTAAGACGAATGTATTTTCTTCTGTTGATACGACATCTGCGCCGATAATTAGATCACCCTTACCGAGCTTCATAGCGCGAACACCTCCTGCAGTACGTCCCATCTCACGAATATCTGTTTCTTCAAAACGAATTGATTGACCGAGTGCTGTAGCCAAGATAACACTGTTATCTTTTTGTACGCGAAGTACTGCTTCTAATTCATCGCCTGCTTCCAAACGAATCGCGATAATACCACTGCGACGAACGTCTTTGAAACTTTCGTATGAAATTTTCTTCGCTACGCCCAGTTTTGTAACCAACATCAAAGATGCTTTTTCTGCCTTAGCTTTCTTGGGTACTGCAAGAATAGAAGTAACTTTTTCATCAGCAGCAAGAGACAAGAAGTTCATAATGGACTTCCCTTTTGTCGCACGCTTACCTTCTGGCAATTCATACATTTTGATCTGGTATGCCTTACCAAGGTTCGTGAAGAACAATAAATCACTATGAGTATCTGTAGTTAATAGAATAGTAACAAAATCCTCCTCTTTTGTTTCGAGGTCTATCACTCCTACTCCTCCACGCTTTTGAATCTTGTATTCTGTAGGATCTGTGCGCTTCACATATCCACCAGCAGTAAATACCAATACTGAGTCTTTCTCAGGCACAAGATCTTCATCAGAGATTGCCTTATTACCAGCATCAACGATTTTTGTACGGCGTTCATCGCCATATTTCTCACGAATTTCTATAAGTTCATCAGAAATAACTTTGTAAATCTTCTTCGCACTTGCAAGCAATGCTTCAAGTTCAGCAATCAATTGCTGCTTTTCTTTTAATTCAAGCTCAACAGCCTTTCGTTCCAAACCAGCGAGTTTCTGTAAACGCATTTCCAAAATAGCCGTTGCCTGTAAATCTGAGAATTTAAATTCTTTAATCAAGTTCACCTTTGCAAGTGCTGCATCTTTTGATTCACGAATGATAGTAATCACGCGATCAATATGGTCAAGCGCTTTTTTCAGACCGAGTAAAATATGCTCACGATCTTTTGCTTTTTGTAAGTCAAACTGTGTACGACGACGTACTACTACTTCTCGATGAGCAATAAAGTACATCAAGATAGACTTCATTGATAATGTCTGAGGAGTACCATCAACAAGTGCCACCATGTTGTAGTGGAATGTTTGTTCTAGTTGAGTGTGTTTGTATAAAAAGTTCAACACTTTCTGTGGATTGATACCGCTCTTAAGTGTGACAACAACACGCATGTCTTTTGTTGAAAGCTCATCAAGACCCTTGATACCCTCAAGTTTCTTTTCTTGTACCAATGTAGCGATTGATTCTACAAAAGTTGATTTGTTAACACGGTATGGAAGCGAAGTAATAATGATCTGATATGAACCATTTTTCATTTCAATGATTTCTGCCTCACCGCGACAAACTACACCACCACGACCTGTTGCACTAGCGTGGAGGATATCTGCTTTGTTAAATGCGAGACCGCCTGTTGGAAAGTCGGGACCTTTTACGATTTCTGCCAAATCTTCATTGGTAGCATTATCGTTTTCGATAAGATGTAAACACGCATCAATGATTTCACGAAGATTATGCGGGGCAATATTAGTTGCCATACCTACAGCAATACCTAATGTACCATTCAATAGCAGGTTCGGTACCGCAGATGGCAATACAGAAGGCTCTTTACGAGTTGAATCGTAGTTAGGGCGAAAATCTACTGTGTCTTTTTCGATATCACGCAAAAGTTCTGCGGTGATCTTTGCCATACGAGCTTCGGTATAACGCATCGCAGCAGCATTATCGCCATCAATAGAACCGAAGTTACCCTGGCCTTGGATCAACGGATATCGCATTGAGAAATCTTGTGCAAGGTTAACCATTGCATCATATACAGATGAGTCGCCATGTGGATGGTATTTACCGAGCACATCACCGACTACTGTCGCACTTTTTCGGTATTTAGCAGATGCCACCAAGCCGTTTTCATGCATAGAATACAAAATACGTCGGTGCACAGGCTTCAAACCGTCACGAACGTCAGGCAATGCACGGTCAGTAATAACACTCATTGCATAGTCAATGAATGATTCGCGCATTTCTGTAACGATGTTCACCGGAACAACATTGAGGCGAGGTTCAACAGGTACTGTTGGGACAATTGGTTCTTTCTTAGCCATATAGTGGATGTATTATAGCTTATTTTGGACTAAAAAGCGATTGTGTATCAGTCAAAAGTGTTGCATAAGCATTAGTAATAGCTTCTTCGGGGCCTTTTTCTGGTACTTGTGGACGAGTATAGATATAAATCATAATAAGTATCAATATAAAGGCAATACTACCTGTTACGACGATAGCAATACGCTTACGAACATGAAGTGGTTTATTTTGTAAATAAGTAAGCATATCAACAACGAGGACTACCCTTGTGGTTCAAGCAATAAAATATATCCTTCTTTACCGTCGAGATCGCGACGTTTCAATGTAGCCTTATCTTGTGCTTCATTTTTTTCTTGTCCGCCTTCTTTTAGGAATTGATTGAGTGTTGCTGCATTGTATTCGTACGGCACGACAACATTAGGATCAAAAGACACTGCAGTCTTGTATGCTTTTGCAGCAGTAAGATCAAGAGAGTCACTACCAACAGGTACAAAAATCATATCAGCATTTGAAGCAATTTCTTTTGCTTCTGGGGTCATAGCCTTGTCATCAGCTAACAGTCCGAGGAATGCGATCTTAATACCATCAAGCTCAAAACCATATACAGTATTGTTGTACATCTTGCCGTCGAGCACTACAGTACTTGGTGCACCTGTAAAAAGTAACTCTTTTACTTCGTAGTTTCCAGGACCATCCATAACAAACGGTTCCTTATCGCCAAGAGTCACTGTTTCTCCACCATTCGTATCAATAGTATTGGTAGTAACAAGAGCAATATCAGCACCAAAACGCGGTACTTTTGCAAAAGCTTTTGACTCTTTGCTTGGAGGATTAATAGCAATAGTAAGATCTCCTAATGTCAGTTTAAAATAGGATTTGCCGAAATATGTGATAACCATGCCAACACTATAGCATATAACCCAATTGTCTTTAATATACTTGCTCTTTTGGGTATTTTACTGTATATTTCAGCCACTCTATTGAGTATTAGTCATTCCCTTTTGGAATAACCTCCTTCGGTGCGCTGAAGTACAAGACATTAGTCGAAGTACGAAAGCGACTAACATCGTCGGAAATCTAAAAGGTGGCTCGCCTTTCATGGCGGGTGCCACCTTGTGTGGCATTTTTTATTATGGATGAAATTAAAGAAGAAGTTGCATTAGCAACACAAACTGAAAACAATGAGCCTCACCGTGCAATGATGGATGAGATCGTTGAAGGTCCTGTTATTGCAGTTGATAAGGCAGCAATTTACATCGATCTTAAACCGTTCGGTACAGGTATCATTTACGGTCGCGAATTTATCGCTGCTCGTGATTTGATCCGCAAGACAAATATTGGCGACATCATCAAAGCAAAAGTTGTTGATATTGAAAACGAAGACGGCTATGTTGAACTTTCATTGAAAGAAGCAAAGCAGGCATTGATCTGGAATGAAGCAGAAATTGCTATTAAATCTAAGACATTGTTTGATCTTACTATCAAGGATGCCAACAAAGGTGGTCTAATTATTGACTGGCAGGGTGTTTCTGGATTTCTTCCAGCTTCACAGCTTAAACCTGAACACTACCCCCGCGTAGAAGATTCTGATAAGGACAAAATCCTTGTTGAACTCAAAAAGCTTATCGGCACTAAGTTTGCAGTGACAATGATCTCTGCTAACCCAAAGGATGGCAAGCTTATCTTCTCTGAAAAAGATGGTTCTCCAGAAGAGCGTCAGGAAGTAGTAAGTAAGTACAATGTAGGTGATGAAATCGACTGCGAAGTAACTGGTATCGTAGACTTCGGCGTATTCTTGAAAATCGAGGACGGCCTAGAAGGATTGGTACACATCTCTGAGCTTGACTGGGGACTCGTTGAAGACCCACGTCAAATGTTCAAATTGAAAGACAAGGTAAAAGCGAAGATCATCGACATCAAGGATGGCAAGATCTCACTTTCAATCAAAGCATTGAAAGAAAACCCTTGGAAATCATTTGAAAGTACATTGAAAAAAGGAGATGTCGTTAAGGGTGCTGTAATTAAATACAACAAACACGGCGCTCTTGTTTCAATCAAAGAAGGTGTTGCAGGACTTGTTCATCACTCAACATTCGGTAGTGAAGAAAAACTCCGCGAAGCACTTCAGCTCGGCAAAACATATCCTTTCACTGTTACTCTCTTCGAACCAAAAGAACAGCGTATGACACTAGTCTATGGTGAACAGAAAGTTGAAGACGAACCAGCTAAAGACAAATAATATAATCGCCACCGCGGCGTGATATACAAAAAAACCACTCTTTATAGAGTGGTTTTTTTGTATGCAAATACAGTGTAGTATTACAAATCTTTTAGTTGAGCACTTAGAGTCTCGATTCTCTCTATATCATCTGGGGCAAGTTTATTACCATATTTTTCTGGTGCTTGTGCAATTGCAATGTTTGCCTCTACTGTATCTTTTGTATTCAGAGTATGTGGTACTTCGTAATTTGCTATAGGAGTGTATGCGAAACCATGTTCACCTTTTGAGACAAGCAAGCTATACCCCGATGCCTTGAACCCTAAACTTTCTGCAACATTCAAATGTGCATTTTCATGAGCTACCGTATCCATAGCGGTAATCTGATCTGCTCCAGCAGCTTCAAGCAGTGCATTGAATTCAAAAAGATTTTGTACGGTAACAATGTGCGACTGCAGCGCAGTATCAAGCGAAATAAACGCATCGATGTTTTTTAAAAAATCAGCAGGTGTTTGACTAAGCATTCTGATTTTCTCTTCCTGCATAGCAATAAGTGTTTGTGCGTCTGTTGCAACCTCTTGTACATGATGCAACTTTTCTGTGATACCAAACTTTATGTGCTCTAGGTTACTATTCTCTAGTCTCATATTAATTATATGCATTCATTATCTCTTCAACGGTTTTGAATGGCAATGATTCAATAACATTGATTGCTTTTTCAATCCCCTTATCACGTAGCTCATATTCGAACGGTGCAAAGTTTGACAGTAGGAATGTTTCGAAACCATTAGGTGGAAGAATCTTTGATTGCAATTCTTCATGTACTGGGCGAACGCCAACACGGATGCGTAAAAAATCTTTTGTACCGAGATGATCAATAACTGACTGTACACCATTATGACCACCTGCACCTCTACCAAACGAACATTTGATTTCACCGAGTGAAATATCAATATCATCATATACGACAACAATCGTACCTAAAAAATGTTTTGCCGCTGCCTTAGCTGCCTTACCAGAACTGTTCATAAAAGTATCCGGCTTCAAAAGCAATAACTGTCCAAACTGACTTACTTCTCCAGAAACAAACTTATTACTAACAAAATGCAATGATTCTTTTGCAGCAATTGCGTCGAGTACCATCCATCCAACATTGTGGCGATGGTTCATATAGGTATTTCCTGGGTTGCCCAGACCAATAACGATATTCATACCGCTACTGTACCATATATTAGCCTTCTGCTATACTTGCCCTAATTATGGAACAAACAACAGAACACCAGGACATGGCCCCACAAGGAACTCAGCGTAAGACTTTTTTCCAGACTGGCTTTGGAAAGTTTATTGAGAACGTTCTCTATATCATTGGTGCAATCATTTTTGCAGCAGTGATTCAAGCATTTCTTATTCGTCCTTTTATTGTGAGCGGTACATCTATGGATCCTGTTATCAAAAACGGACAATACCTCATTATTGATGAAGTAACGTATCATTTCCATGGACCTGAGCGTGGCGATGTTGTTGTATTCAAAGCTCCACCAGAGCCAACAAAATATTACATCAAACGCGTGATTGGTTTGCCAGGAGATACTGTAAAAATCAAAGACGGCAAAATAACAATCATCAACAATATCCACCCGGAAGGATTTATTTTGGATGAACCATACCTGACTCATCTATCAAGCGATAACGGAACATTTGTTGTTCCTCAAAACAACTACTTCGTAATGGGAGACAATCGATCAGGAAGCTATGACTCTCGAGCATGGGGCATGTTGCCTGTTGAAAATATTCGCGGGCGTGCAGCACTACGACTATTACCAGTAAATAGTGTAAGCGTATTGCCAGGAAAAGAAACATATGAGTACTAAACCAGAACCTAAAAAAACTTCTCAAGAAATCGCTAGCCCAAAAGGCATGCGAGATATTATTGGTGACGATTACTACAAGTTTCAAGGCTTCTTTGAAAAAGCTCAGGAAGTAGCGGTGTATTATGGATTCACTCCGATTGAAACTCCGATTTTGGAATATGAGAATACCTTCACTCGTGCAGTTGGCGAAGGAACAGATATTGTCGACAAAGAAATGTATACCCTCAAGACTAAAGGTGGCGACCATTTAGCAATGCGTCCGGAACACACAGCCAGTCTTGTACGTGCATATATTGAACACGGCATGCAGAGTCTGCCTCAGCCACAATTGTTCTATCACAGTGGCCCCGTATTTCGTCACGACAAACCTCAGCGTGGACGGTACCGACAATTCTACCAGTTTGATGTTGACGTACTTGGCAATGAAAAAAGCATTATTGATGCATTGGTTATTCGTACTATTTACACCATCCTTGAAGAAGCTGGTGCCAAGAACTTAGTCGTAAATATTAACTCTATTGGTGACAAAGAATCACGCCCTGCGTACCTGAAAGAACTGGTTGCCTACTACAAAAAACATCTCAATGTACTCCCTAGTGTTGACCAAGAGCGCTTGAAATCAAATCCGATGCGTATTCTTGATTCTAAAGAAGAGAAAACAAAAGAATTAAACCAAAATGCACCTGATTCTCTAAGTTATCTTTCAGCGGCTGGCAAGCGTCACTTCAAAGAAGTGTTGGAATGTCTCGATCAAATGGGTATTCCGTATCAAATCGACAAACTGCTTGTTCGAGGTCTCTCATACTATACACACACTGTTTTTGAAATTATGGAAACTGATGAGGAGGGCCGTACACAGACTATTGCAGCAGGTGGTCGCTATGATTATCTCGGCAAAGAACTCGGTGCTAAGAAAGACCTCCCTGCTATGGGCGGATCAATTGGTATGGATCGAATTATCGAACGTCCTTGGTTCAAAGATCTTGCTCCACGCATTATGAAGAAGCCGAAAGTATACTTCATTCAAGTAGGACTTGAGGCCAAACTGAAGAGTCTTAATGTTATCGAAATTCTTCGCAAAGCGCATATTCCTGTCATGCAGGCATTGTCAAAAGATTCACTTTCAGCACAACTTGCTGTAGCTGAAAAAGCTGGTGTACCATACACAATTATCTTCGGGCAAAAAGAAGCCATGGAGAACTCTGTAATGGTTCGCAATATGGAAACTCGTAGTCAAGATTCAGTGCCAATTGCCGAACTTCATACCTACCTTAAGTCATTGAAATAACATGAAAGCTATCGTACAAACTCCAGAACCAGTGCTGCGCAAAATCGCTACGCCGGTGCAACCTTCTGCTATTAACAGCAAGTTTATTCAAGGATTACTTGCTGATATGAGCGAGGCAATTGCTCGTGAAGAAGATGCTGTCGCTATTGCAGCACCACAACTCGGTGAATCAGTGCGCATCTTCGTGGTATCAAAACGTGTAAATAAAAAATTTGAATCAGATTTAGTTTTTATCAATCCAGAAATTATTCGTATTGGTAAAAACAAAGCGACAATGCAAGAAGGCTGTTTGTCTGTGCGATGGAAATATGGCGATGTTAAACGATCAACGACAGCAACCGTACGAGCACTTAATGCTGACGGCAACGAATTCGTTATGAATGGCAGAGGACTCCTTGCGCAAATCTTCCAACACGAAACAGATCACCTCAACGGTATTCTATTTATTGATACTGCAAAAAACATTGAGGATATCCCTCCTGCGAAATAAGAAAAGCCTCTCTTCAAGTAATTGAATAGAGGCTTTTTGTTTGGGTACAATTTAGTACACACCACTTGGTGTTTGAATGTCACTACTTAATCCAGTAGGGCCTGAACCAGGACCATTATGGGAGCGCAGTAGTTGCGTTTCTTTTTGATGGATCTTGTACAACAGCATTGATAACCGTACTTTCACTAATATTTCATTAGCAGAAAGATTAAGATACTTTTCGCAAAATTGCGTAGTAACTGTTGTCTTAAGATTTTCATTAATGAAAAACATCGTTGCCTTTTTACCAGTAATGATAACTGAATCAGGTGCCGGGTAAAACGCCATGCTCAAGATTTTTTGATTTCTGGCGAACCATGTTTTACCGGTATCTTTCTTGGCTGTATCAATTTTTTGAAATACAACTTCATTTAAGCTCTTTTGAGCAAATGCAGTATTAACAGTAAAAAAGAATAATACGGCGATAATAAGTACTTTTTTCATATATTGAGTTTTTAATGAGTCTGTGTGCAATTTGTATTGTTTATACAATAGCACGTTTTTACCAAAAAGTCAATATAAGGGGTTAAACCCCTGTTTTAGCACTGTGCTACAATTTCACCATGAAATACGTATTTTTCGGAACGCCACATATTGCAGAAGTGACACTACAGGAACTAAAAGACAAAGGAATACTGCCAGATTTGATCATTACTGCCCCTGCACGCCCTCAGGGCCGTGGGCTACATATGGTTGAGACACCTGTAGCTATTTTTGCTGAAATCAACAATATACCCTTTATTGCCCCCGAAAAGATCACTGCCGAAGTAATTGAGGAAATAAAAAATAAAGGTCCGTGGGATTTCTTTTTTGTAGTGGCATACGGCAAAATTCTTTCTACAAAACTGCTTGAAGTTGTCGACGGTAAAGTATTGAACCTACACCCTTCTCTACTCCCCCTATATCGTGGACCGTCTCCTCTTGAATCAGTACTACTTAGTGATGACAAAGAAACGGGTGTAACTATTATGCAACTCGACCAGCTCGTTGATCATGGACCAATCGTAGCTCAAACAGCTTTTGCACTAGATCCGAATACAACTACAAACGAACTGACTGAACTGTGTGCGAAGCTCGGCAGCGCACTTTTTGCGAATAGTATTGAAAAATATTTGAATAAAAGTATTACTCCGACTGAGCAAAATCATGATAGTTCTACAAATACTCGTAAATACATCAAAGCAGATGGCTTATTAACTGATGATATGTCCGACTGGACTAAGTGGAAAAGTTTTCGTGCATTTGGTAATCGTGGTTGGACACACTTTATTACTACAAAACATGGCGAGCCTTTGCAAGTAAAAATTATAAAAGCCTCATACCGGGATGAGACTTTTATAATTGAAGAAGTAATTCCAGAAAATGGTAAGCGCCAGCCCTACGCTGATTTTTTACATTCCCTTAATTAATCGCTTTAGTTTTGATGCTCCTCGTCGGAACAATGTTTGAGAACGATCTCTGCCGCCTTTGATTTCACGAATAATTTCGGAACGAACATCATCGATAGCTTCGTACAAGTCAGTTTTTTCAGAAGAAGCATTATATTGCCTTCCTAGCGGTGTTGTAACATTTACCTCTGCCTTATACACATCACCGTTTTTGTGATGCATAGTAGTCTTGCCTATTTCTGCTGTAATAACACAATCACCTTCTGCATATTTGGTAATACTACTAAGGCGTTTTTCAGTATAATCTGTTAATGCTGGCGTAAGTTCTATAAGGGTACTTTTTATGTTAATGCTCATATGTTTTATTATACTCCTTTACCGTAATTTTTCTTCCACAATACAAAAACCCCCGCCCAATTAAGGAGGAGGGGTTTTTGTTAATTATATAGAAGACTATTTCTTCCAAACAACAGGGGCACCAAGTTTTGCACCCTGCCCGACTTTGTCATTCAGGCGGGCCATGTCTTTTTCTGTTTCTGAGATAACTTCAGCCATCATTGAAACCGCTTCAAGCGCAAATTCACTGAGTGAACTTTCTTCTGAAAGCATAGTTGCATCTGCACCTGCATATACAGCGTTTGCAATATCAGAAACCTCAGCACGTGTTGGTACTGGAGCCTTGATCATTGATTCAAGCATTTGAGTAGCAACGATTACTGGCTTACCAGCAGCATTACACTTTTCGATAAGCATTTTTTGAACTGCAGGAACTTTTGCATGACCGATTTCTACTGCAAGGTCACCACGAGCTACCATAATAATATCTGTAGCTGCAATAATTTCATCAATATTTACTACTGATTCTGGAGTTTCAATCTTTGCAACGATTGGCTGGTTGCCACCGTGCTTTGTAATTAATTCACGGAGTTCTGCAATATCCTTAGCTGTACGAACAAAAGAAAGTGCGATGAAATCTACTCCTTGCTTCATACCAAATTCAAGATCACTCTTATCTTTTTCTGTAAGAGCTGAGATAGTAAGAAATGCATTTGGAAGATTCACTCCACGACGTCCCTTGATAGTGCCGCCAACTACAACTGTAGTATAGAGGTCACCTCCTTCGATCTTGTCCACAACAAGTTTACGACGACCGTCATCAATCATAATAACTTGTCCTGGCTTCATTTCTGCAACAATTTCTGGGAAGTTAAAAAATACTTTTGAAGCATCACCGTCACATGGAGTTGTTGAAAGAATAAACTGAGCACCTGGAACAAGTTCAACTGGACCATTAGCGAAATCACCAATACGGATCTTCGGACCTGAGAGGTCAAGAAGCACATCTACTGGAATGTTTAATTCCTGAGAAACTGCACGAATATTTTCAATACGAATCTTGTGGCCAGCCTGGTCATCATGACTCATATTTGTACGTGCGATATCTACACCAGCCCTTAAAAGCTTAGCGAAGTTTTCTTTTGATTCTGATCCGGGGCCGATTGTGGCCACGATTTTTGTTTTTCTTGTATTTTGTGACATAATTTTTTTAAGCGTTTGTAATAATTGAAAGCAGTGTAGTATAGCCCTATGGGCAAGATTTTGGCAATAGTCTTTTTAATACTATTTATATGGGTAGCAATACCCCATATAGCAAAGGGCGAATGGCTTGCTCCGACTGAAATTGCACCTAATTCTTGGCTGATCGTCTCTCCAAATGACACTGATCTAGCAACAGCCTCAGCTTCCCCCATACAGGGCTTCGGCTGGTTTCACTTTGATTTCTGGAATAATACCCCTTCAACAGCAGGTCGAACGGTCCAAAGGAGCGACTTTCGATTATAGAGTTGAAATACCTTATAAAAAATGATATAGTTTTCGCGCACCGCCGTCGCCATTCAAACATGGCTAAGGCGCGTCAAAGTAAAACATTCCCCTGTAGCTCAGCGGTAGAGCGGTCGCCTGTTAAGCGATTGGCCGTAAGTTCGAATCTTACCGGGGGAGCAAAACCTGATATAATTTTACATATGGAAAGATTTGAAGAAAACAGTGAAAAAATCAAGTTCGGCATAGGAGAAAAGGTTGAACTATTGAAAATGCCTGACGGAAAGCCCATAAGTGGCATGAGTAAGACTTTTGGCGAAATTTATGAAGTTGACGAACAAAATAAAACTGTAAAAGTACTACTCTTGCTTTTTGGCACAAAAAGGAGATCTGAACTAGAATTTAAATTTGAAGACATAAAAAAAGAAGTATCCGAAGAAAAGTAGAATTTTATTCAATGCTGTTTCGAACATCCTCCAGCGTTCGGAGCAATCGAGCGAAATATAAAAGGACCCACTCAAGGGTCTTTTTATATTTCCGAGGTTGCGAACCCCGGCAGGTCGCTACCGGGGGAGCAAATAAAAAAGCCGCCCCGATTTAGGGCAGCTTAAAAAAAAGATTTTGATTTAAGATTGAACGGCCATCTTTCCTGTTTCAACTAAAGCAAAGAAGTTTTTTTCATCCTCTTCTGAATCAAGGGGTCCATAAATTGACCGTTCGCCGAATAGTACACCTTTTTCAAGTAACTCTAGGATCAGCGGACCAAAAAGACGTGCGTCGCGTTTATCTGATTCAACAGACTTTCTTTCACGAATTACTGCTCCAATAAAGTCTTCCATATTATCTTTCTCTGCACTTTCTTCAGAGATTAGGTACCATAACTGTTCACCTATAATGAACACCAAGTAAATATACTTTTTCATGAGCTATAGATTTAATTTTCCCCCACTCTACCCTTCTCCCTTGCCAAAGTCAATAAAGGAAGGTATGGTGAGAAAAACAATCCTCACAACTTAACCCAATTTGAAATGAGACTTTTCGTTCAATTTTCGCCACAGGTCCAGTCATTGCTGGCGTTCCTAGTAGTCGTGCTGCTGCTTGCGGCGGTCGCGATATACATCGTCGCCCTCAGGAAGGGAGAACTCAAGCCCCGTCCGATCTCGTGGATAGGATGGACCCTGATAATGGGCATCAGCCTGTACTCCCAGGTCACGGAAAAGGGCTGGCAATGGAACCAGATAGGCCTGGCACTCTCCGTCGCGGGATGCGTCGTTGTTGCCATACTGTCCCTAAAGCACGGGATCATACAGTTCGGCGACTGGATATGCCTTGCGCTTGGAATGATCTGCGTGGTTATCTACCTCGAGTCGAAAGACGCGTGGACGACGACGCTTGTCGCGATACTGGCAGACCTTCTCATCGCGCTTCCCACCCAGCACAACGCGTACAAGGACCCGCTGTCGGAAAAGTCCTACGCCTGGCACTTCGGTGCCGCCGCCTACCTGGTCAACAGCATTGACTGCGCGGGCTACGACCCTATCTATGCCGCGCCCCCGATCTACCTGCTCTTGATGAACTCCTCGATGGTGCTGCTTACCAGCAGGAAGAGGCGCTTTGTTCCAGTGCACTAAATTAAAAGTACTAAAAGCCCGCCAATGAAAGAATCACTTTGGCGGGTTTTTCATTGCAGACAGTTTCGAACGTTGTGCAAGGTGCGGAGCAAAAAATAAAGAACCCTTTTCGTTATTAACTACTAGGGGTTCATTTTACATTTTTTATTTTTTTAGCGATTTCTATTGCTTCAATAAATTTCTCGGTTACAACATATTCACCATTTTCATTTTGAAGCAAATAACCTGGCTCTATCTTTAGATTAGTCCAGAAAAATGGGCTACCGCCTTTTACTAATGCATCAAACATTAACTTATCGTACTGATTCATACGATCTTTAACGTCATAGTTCATTTTCTTCAAATATAAATCGAAACTGAATGGTTGCCATACGTTTGGATTGATAACTTGTGATACGTAAACTATCCTTTCAACAAGAGCTTCAAGTTCACGGATTTTGAAATTGCTTCCAGTAAGCATAAAGCCCTGGGAATGAAAATCTTTTGGTAAAAGATTTATTGATGTTGTGCTCATTTTTATATGCTTTTGATGTGAATTTAATCAGTACTTTATCTGGCTAAACGGTACCATATTTTATATTAAAAGTCAATAGCTCCGTATAGGTTCAATAGCTTGGCACCACTCTCGTTCAACTATTAGTTAATATGGGAGGATGTGTCATATACGATCAACAAGAACATGCCTAAGCTGCGCCGCGAAGCGGTGCAGCTGTTTCGGAAAGGCTGGACTGCGCGCAAGATTGGC
>CAIOXK010000012.1 GCA_903862255.1 Candidatus Nomurabacteria bacterium
AAATCTGGTACAGTATCAGCGTGTGGATTGAAGACAGTAGGCCGCCGAAAGGCATAATTCCTACCTAAATCTTTTTTATCTCTGCACTCCTGTAAAAGGGAATTATTAACAACAAAAAATATTATGGCAATTTCAAAACAGAAAAAGCAGGCTATTGTGTCTACTTTCTCAGATATTGTTACAGGGGCTGAATCAATCGTTTTTGTTCAGTTCAACAAACAAACTGTTGCCAATAGTAACGCTCTTCGTCGCAAGCTTCGTGCTTCAGACGTAGGCTATAAGGTAGGGAAGAAGACTCTCTTGAAGCGAGTGCTCTCTGAGCAAGGCTATACAGGAGAACTTCCAATACTTGATGGTGAAGTTGCTGTTGCATATAGTGCTGACCCTCTTGCTGCTGCTCGTGAAGTATATGAATTTCAGACAGCTAACAAGGGTATCGTAAGCATTGTCGGCGGTGTATTTGAAAAAGGATACAAGAACCAAACTGAAATGTTGGCTATTGCAACAATTCCACCATTGCAAACATTGCGTGGCATGTTCGTCAATATCATCAATTCACCAATTCAGCGTTTCGCTATTGCACTCGATCAGATTGCAAAGAAGAATGCTTAATTGTCTCTAATTAATTAACTCTAAACAAACTATATGGAAGAAACAAAAAACGTAGAAGTTCCTGCGAAATTCAAGGATATCGTTTCAGCTATTGAAGGCTTGAGCGTTCTTGAACTCAATGAACTTGTAAAGGTATTCGAAGAAAAATTTGGCGTATCAGCTTCTGCAGTAGCAGTAGCAGGTCCTGTCGCGTCTGACGCGACTGAAGAAAAAGACAGTTTTGCTGTTGTTCTAGCATCAGCTGGTGAACAGAAAATTGCTGTTATGAAAGTAGTTAAGGAAGCTCTTGGCCTCGGACTTAAGGAAGCTAAGGACCTCGTTGACGCTGCACCATCTACTCTTAAAGAAGGAGTAAAGAAAGATGAAGCAGAAGCTCTCAAGAAATCTATCGAAGAAGCTGGAGGTAAGGTTGAACTAAAATAATCTAGATTATTTTAGGAAAACTTACTGGAGGTGCTGGGAGCCGTTCATTTCGGCGAACAGTGCAAGGAGGTAATCCCTTTAGAACAAAAAGCCGCCCATAGGGCGGCTTTTTGTTTGACAATTTTCTAGCTTGGTGTAATCTAGTTTCAAACAACCAGTTATGAAAAGACGTAATACTTTCATGCTAGGGTTGGCGTTCGTTCTATTGATTACCACAGCTTGGCCGCTTATGGCATCGACTCGTGGTCAACAAATGATTGAGGTAAGAAAGAAAAGGGTCATTCTATCTGTCACATCCAGTGGTCAGAAACAGACGCCCTTAGTGCTGTACGCTATTTGTCCTCCGGGAGTATCCCCATACGAGGAATCCTTTGTTGAACGAAAAGAGGTTGTCATTATTCCGGTATCACTTCACATTGGTTATTGCTCTTCAATACCCGATAGTCCTGTGATTGCTGTTATTACGCCACCACCTAAAGAGAAACCTCCCATTACGGGGAGGTTTTTTTATTTACACCTCAAAAGTGGCTTGTATGCAATAGAGCTGCCACTGTATAATCAGCGAGTAAAAAAGAGTGTAAAGTAAAGATGGAAATTCTAGGAAAACTTTTAGGTGGTATTCAGCGTGTGAAAATTATGCGCTTGTTTTTACTGAACCCAGATCAAGGATTTGAAGCCGATCAAATCGCTGAACGTTCACGCATGCAAGTTCCTATGGCTCGCCGAGTGACTAATCAGCTCGCAGCTATGACTCTTGTAAAGAAAAAGGCATTTACAAAAGAAGTGGTACATGGCCGTACCGGCAAGGTAATGAAGAAGCGTGTACAAGGATGGTTTCTGAATCCTGAGTTCCCATACATACTAGAGCTCAAGCAACTCTTAATAGAAGGTGATTTCTTCAAGCACGCTGATCTTGTTAAGCGTTTCCGTCCCGCAGGGCGCATTCAGTTCCTTGTTGTATCAGGGATCTTTATCCAAAATAGCGAAAGCCGTCTCGACGTATTGATTGTAGGGGATCATTTGAAACGTACTCATATCCAAAAAGCTATTTCGGTACTTGAAAGTGAATTAGGTAAAGAACTCGTATATGCTGTATTTGATGTAGCAGATTTTAATTACCGCGTATCTATGTACGACAAGCTCCTTCGAGATGTTTTTGATTTCCCTCACGAGCGACTTATTGCACTGAAAGACTTTTCCACCTTCAGTATGCCTAGTTAGGCACTAGACACTCCGTTTCTGGGGTATACTTAATATACTGTCATCTGTACAGTGCATTACCAAATTTTAATACAACGCTTTTGCGCTTTATTTATGCTTATTCAAACATGGGGTCAAGTATTCCTTCTTTCTCTTGAAGGTTTATGGTATGGCTTTATTGCTATCTTTCCAAAAATCTTACTCGCACTCGTTATTTTTATTATTGGTTGGATTGTTGCTTCAACACTTGGCAGTCTAGTAACGGCAGGTATTGATGCCCTCAAGCTCGATCGTCTTTTCAAGAATGCAGGAACAGAGTCCGCTCTTGCTCGTGCTGGTATTCGTCTGCACATCGGTAAGGTATTTGGCGAACTAGTGAAATGGTTCATCATCGTAGTATTCCTCGTAGCATCACTGAATATCCTCGGCCTCGACCAGGTAACGCTGTTCCTACAAGAAGTATTGGCATATATCCCTCAGGTAATCATTGCTGCATTGATTCTCGTAGCAGGAACAATTGTTGCTGATTTCGCCCGCAAGTTCGTATCTGCTAGTGCTGCTGTAGCTAATATCCGCTCATCTCGCATGCTTGGTACTATTGTGTATTACGCTATCTGGATCCTTTCAGTGGTAACAGCACTCGATAAGCTTGGTATTTTCGGATATTTCGGGCAGATTCTCTTTACCGGTCTTGTAGTTATGTTTGCGCTCGCTTTCGGTCTTTCATTTGGTCTTGGTGGCAAAGATGCTGCTGGCCGTTTCGTAAACCGTATTGCAGACGACCTTTCTTCAGGGCACAAGGAATAGTCTCAAAACACAGAAAACACCCCCTTCTCAGGGGGTATTTTTGTATTGATTTGGCTAATGCTTGACTTTGTTTTAACCATCATCTATACTCTCCGAGCCTATGATAAGTATAGAAAAAACCAAAGCAAACCCGGCGGACTAGCCAAGTAATTTTGCTTGCCCGCCGCGTCTGACGCGGTCGTTTTTATTTCAAGTCATAGAGTTACCGTTTTTTGATAAATAAATCTTGTCCTCTCGTAGCACACTCTGAGTAAGAGTAAGGTACTTCTTTTTTCTGATAAGGGATAAAGAAGTATTGCTGCAGGTAGGGAGAGACAATGGACCTTCAATGTTGTGGAGCGGTCTACGACAGAGAAGGAAAACCAGATTATACGTAATCTGTTACAAAATATAGAATGATTTCTAGATTTCCTAATAGGAAATTAAGAGCATATGGTGGATGCCTAGGTTCTACATGGCGATGAAAGACGCGAGAGGCGGCGATACGCTTCGGGGAGGTGTCTCTAACCTTTGATCCGGAGATTTCTGAATGGGGAAACCCTATTGAGTAAACCTCAATAACCGATACTCATAAGTATTATCGGAGCGCACCTCGGGAAGTGAAACATCTCAGTACCGAGAGGAAAATAAAAAAATGCAACGTAGTTGCAACATTCCCTGAGTAGCGGCGAGCGAAACGGGAACAGCCCAAACCGGAGCATCACATGCAATGGGATGCGGAGATTATATAGTCTTCGGATCGTGTTTTGTGTGATGCTCCGGGGTTGTAGGGTAAAGACGTCGTTTTATTACGAGAAGAGTTACAAAGTACATATATAGGAAAAGCTGTTGGAAACCAGCGCCATAGTGGGTGATAGCCCCGTATTCGAAATATATGCACCTCTTTTGTCCTTATTCCTGAGTACTTCCGGACACGAATAGCCGGGAGGAATCTGCCAGAACTAACTGGTAAGGCTAAATACATTGTAGAAACCGATAGTGAACTAGTACCGTGAGGGAAAGGTGAAAAGTAGTCCGAAAGGACAGTGAAATAGTACTGAAACCATATGCTTACAAGGAGTCGGAGCGGTTATTTATAACCGTCACGGCGTGCCTATTGAAGAATGAGCCAACGAGTTTATGTGTGCGGCTTGGCTAAGGGGTAAAGCTCCGGAGTCGCAGGGAAACCAAGTGTTAATAGCGCGTAATTGGTCGTACACATAAGACCCGAAGCCAGGTGAGCTATCCATGAGCAGGGTGAAGTGCTGAGAAATCAGCATGGAGGCCCGAACCGGTAGATCGTACAACGTCTTCGGATGACTTGTGGATTGGAGTGAAAAGCTAATCGAACCTGGTAATAGCTGGTTCTCTCCGAAATAGCTTTAGGGTTAGCGTCATGTGATCCCATTGGGGGTAGAGCACTGGAAAGTTTCGACAGGGAGCAATCTCGCGAAATTTATCAAACTCCGAATACCAATTGGTTATAATATGGCAGTTAGACTACGGGGGCTAAGCTCCGTCAGTCAAAAGGGAAACAGCCCAGATCTCTAAATAAGGTCCCTAAATATACACTCAGTGCGTCTTAAGGAGGTAAGGTTTCTTCGACAATGAGGAAGTTGGCTTAGAAGCAGCCATCTTTTAAAGAAAGCGTAACAGCTCACTCATCAAGAGACCTCGCGCCGCAGATAATCGGGGCTTAAGTGTATTACCGAATTTGAGGGCTTAAACATTTATGTTTGAGCGGTAGGAGAGTATTCCACTCTAGCAGTGAAGCCAAAGGTGTGAGCCATGGTGGAGCGTGTGGAAGTAAGAATGTTGGCACAAGTAACCGCAAGCAGGGTGAGATCCCCTGCCGCCGAAAAACTAAGGTTTCCTGGGCAACGGTAATCGTCCCAGGGTTAGTCGGGTCCTAAGGCAATGGTGAAAACCGCAGTCGATGGACACAGGGTTAATATTCCCTGACTTCTTTAATATTCGATGGAGTGACGAAGAGTAGTAATATGTGCCGGTTATTGGATTCCGGTAGGTAACTCGAATGTGCAGGATAGGTAAATCCGTTCTGCTTCCTTTAATGGAAACACCAGGGTTGTCTCGTGCAGAGGTACGCCAAAGCGAAGACATATGAGCACACTTCCGAGAAAAACTTCTAAGATTAGTATTAGAGAACCCGTACCGTAAACCGACACAGGTAGTTAGGTCGAGTAGACCAAGGCGAACGAGTAAGAGATCCCCAAGGAACTCGGCAAATAAGCAGCCGTAACTTCGGAATAAGGCTTCCCCTCATTTGATTATGGGGGGCGCAGCGAAAGATTTCCTGGCAACTGTTTACCAAAAACACAGCTCCCTGCGAACTCGTAAGAGTATGTATAGGGGGTGACACCTGACCGATGCCAGAAGGTTAACTACGGGTGGTGCGATTATATCAAGCTGACCTGTATAAGCCCTGGTGAATGTCGGCCGTAACTATAACGGTCCTAAGGTTCTGTTATCGAAATATTCTCGATAACAGAAGGACTGGGACTGTTATGAGTAACGGCTACAGTTCACTGTAGAACAGTTTATGTGGTAAACAAATTAAACAAAATAATCATTACATTTCCAGCTACCTATCGTGCAGTAATGTACGAATAGTCCAGACATGATAAACGAGAGACCAACGTCATGGTGCCACGTCGCTTTTAAAAGCTATGCGGTATAAGATAGAGTCCTTCTGAGAGGAATAGAAGAGCGAAATTCCTTGTCGGGTAAGTTCCGACGCGCACGAATGGTGTAATGACTGGGAAGCTGTCTCGGGGATTTGCTCGGTGAAAATACAGTACCGGTGAAGATGCCGGTTACCTGCAGTTAGACGAAAAGACCCCGGAAGCTTTACTATAGCTTGGTATTGGGTATGTTTGTGCATTACGTAGAATAGGAAGGAGACTTTGAAGCGCCGCTCTCGGGCCGCGTGGAGTCGTCAGTGAAATACTTCTTTTTGCATGGGCATATTCTAACCCTGACGGAAAAAACGTTAGGGAACAGTGCCTGGTTGGTAGTTTTACTGGGGCGGTATCCTCCTAAAGAGTAACGGAGGAGTTCAAAGGTACGCTAGGCGCGAATGGAAACCGTGCCGATAGTGCAATGGCATAAGCGTGCTTGACTGTAAGACGGCCATGTCGAGCAGGTACGAAAGTAGAACATAGTGAACCGACAATTCGCATTAGATGCGGTTGAAGATTAACGGATAGAAGCTACTCCGGGGATAACAGGCTAGTTCCGCCTAAGAGTTCATATCGACGGCGGAGTTCGGCACCTCGATGTCGGCTCACCTTATCCCGGGGCTGGAGAAGGTCCCAAGGGTATGGCTGTTCGCCATTTAAAAAGGTACGCGAGCTGGGTTCAGACCGTCTAGGAATTAGTTATGACAAAAGATTTATCTGCGTTACTTCTGATTTCTAGACCCGTCTGAATCCCGAGGAAAATTTTTTGATTATTTTTTAATGAAATAGAAAAATATGTTTTAGTCTTTTCGTCTAAGATACTTTATATAGATCCTGCAATTTCTATATATAAGTAAAAGATAATTAGTAACCCGTCGTCGCCAAGGCTATGACGGGCGAAGAGAGAACCATCTTATTACGGCGGTCTTATGTAGTGATACATAACGACATGCTCAACTAATATCGGGGGAATCCTACTGCGACCAGTATCGCAAGGGACAATCCCGAGGGAACCGCGTCTGACGCGGACCCGTAGAGACTACACGTTGGGGTCCCGTAAAATCACTTTGTGATCACGGGATAAGATATAGTCCATTCCATACAGTAATGTGTGAAAAGAAGCGTAAGACAGGTTGGTCTCCTATCTACTGCAGGCGTCGATGATTGAGGAAATTCGCTCCTAGTACGAGAGGACCGGAGTGAACGAACCTCTGGTGTACGGGCTCTAGCGCCAGCTGGACTGTCCGGTAGCTATGTTCGGAATGGATAACCACTGAAAGCATCTAAGTGGGAAGCCAGTTCCAAGATTAGTCATCATTTGAGGGCCGTGAGAGATGATCACGTTGATAGGCATTAAGTGGAAGCGTAGTAATATGTTGAGCTGAGATGTACTAATTGCCCGACTCCTATTAGGAAATCTGGAAATCATCCCTGAGTTATGTATAATCATAGCGAAGGGTCAGAAAAAAACAAAAAACAAACAAGTATTCGAATCCACCGTCTTGGTGGTTTGTCGCAAGGGTCACACCTTTTCCCATTTCGAACAGAGCAGTTAAGCCTTGTAGAACCGATGATAGTCTCTTTGAGGCAAAAGTAGGTAGCTGCCAGGACAGTGGATTTGAATGCAAAAGAATGAACGTCAACATAGTTGGCGTTTTTTCTTTTGGTATATTGCACGGTTTTATTGATATATTTGCTATACTAGCGATACATGAATTGGGCTCAAAAACGCAGACTGACTTATATACTTATCATAGTAATCTTTTTTGGTATTATTGGCTTTGCGATCATTCATAAGATTACAAATGTTGTACCTACTTGTTTTGACCACAAAAAGAATGGTGATGAAAAAGGAGTAGACTGTGGTGGTGGTTGCAGTTTGTATTGTGCAAATGAATTATCTGATCCGACTGTGCAGTGGGTACGCGTCTTTCCAGTAACACCAGGAATTGTGCACGCTGTGGCATACATCCAACATGGATACCCTGTATCTGCAGCCAGAAAGGTTGGTTATGAATTTAAGTTGTATGACGATCAAAACAATGTAATCGCCGATAGAAAAGGGTCAACATTCTTAGGTACAGCGGGAACAAGTGCAATAGTAGAAACATTAATACCTGTGAGTGGAAATGTTAGTATTGCTCGGTTTGCATTCACTGACCCTTTGTCATGGGAAAAAGTCTCCCCAACATTTTCTCAGGTAGTGATCGATAGTAGTCACACAGTTATAGAATCGTTTAATACCGGCGATACTTCAATGCCGAGTACACGTCTTACTGCAACACTTCAGAATAAGTCTCGTTATAATTTTACCAATATGGATATTGTGGCAATTTTCTATGATAAGGACGGTAATGCAATAACTTCTTCAAAAATCGTACTACCTTCTTTGGCGGCACTGCAAACTAAAAATGTTTACTTCACCTGGCCATATCCAGTACCACATGTCGTACGTACTGAGATTATTCCGCGATTCAATCCCTTTACAGCACAATCCATCTAATGAATGCATTTCGTAAATATCAATTTGACTGGATTTTAATTGCCGCAATAATACCTATTATATTAGGTGGATTAGCAACAATGACTTCCTTTAGTCTGCATGCAGGGTTTTTCTCGAGACAAGCTATTTGGATTGTCGTTGGGGCTGCTGTAGTTGTGTTAATTGCACGTATCGATATACGTTTTCTTCGAGATTCTCGTTACATTATGCTTTTTTATATCGCATCGTTAGGATTATTGGTACTTGTGTTGATTTTTGGCAAAACAATTAAAGGAGCAAAAAGTTGGTTTAGTTTTGGCGGCTTCTTTTCTTTTGAGCCAGCAGACATTGTTAAACTATTAGTTATTATGGTATTAGCAAAATATTTCTCACGACGCCATGTTGAAATTGCTCGGGTTAAGCATTTATTAATTTCTGCATTATATGCATTTATCCCAATTGTCTTAATCATGTTGCAGCCAGACTTCGGATCAGCCTTAGTTGTAGCCGGGTTATGGCTCGGCATGTCATTGATTGCAGGTATTTCTAAAAGACAAATCTTTATTATTATTGGGGCGATCGTAGTTGGTTTTTCATTGTTATGGTTATTTGTATTTAAGCCATATCAAAAAGCCCGTATTCATACATTCATAAGCCCGACGTCTGATATTCGTGGCCGAGGATATAATGCATACCAGTCTGTAATCGCTGTCGGCAGTGGAGGTTTTCTTGGCAAAGGGGTAGGGTATGGTACCCAGTCACGCCTAAGTTATTTGCCAGAATATCAAACAGACTTTATATTTGCGGCATTTGCTGAGGAATGGGGGTTTGTTGGAGCGTTGATTGTTGTAACGTGTTTTGTTGTGGTTTTTTGGAGACTCATTGTGCACGCACAGCGTGGGGCATCAAACTTCGAGACATTATTTATATCTGGATTTGCACTACTTTTGTTTGGTCACATGGTTGTTAATATTGGTATGAACATCGGCATTATGCCAGTAACAGGTATTCCGTTACCCTTTATGAGTTACGGGGGTTCTCATTTGCTCGGCGAGTGTATTGGTCTTGGTATCGTACTTTCGATGGCGCGATATGAGCGAGCAATGCACCCAGACGATATTAATAATGAATTCGTTGGATATGCTTAATATAAATACTAGAATATTTGAATTTATAAATAATGCAGTAGGGTATTATCGACCACTCGATATTATTTTTATTGTTGCAACTTCATACATTACATTGTTAATTGTTGGGGGTATTGTTGCTGGATATTTTGGTAATGCCTTTTTAAGGGCAAAAGGGGAAGGGAGGGGGATAATTTTAAAACACTCTATGTTTATTACTGCTACATTATTTGTAACATATGTTGTTGTTGCTGTAACAAAAATTTTTGTACATTATCCACGCCCATTTAGTACATTAACTAATTTACATGTACTGATTACATTACCAAATGATTATTCTTTTCCTTCTGGACATGCTGCACTAACAATGGCATTTGCGACCGCTGTGTACTTCTATAATAAACAATTAGGTACAGTACTTTTTGCCTTTGCCTTTGTTGTAGGATTAGCACGCATATACGTAGGTGTACATTATCCGCTTGATGTCGGTGTTGGTTTTTTGTTAGGTTTTGGTATTGTTAAATTGTTTGGGCATTTTCTTATTAAAAAAGAAACCCTCAAACTTCAATAAATGTAGTTTTTGTCAAACACTGATTCTATTGTTTTTAGCCCTAAAAAAAGCTAGAATGACGGCACTATGCTGAAAAGAAGAATTATTGCCATTGTTGTATTAGTTATTGGAATTGCACTCGGATACGCTGTTGTACGCTCTCAGGAGCCAAACCCTCCAGCGATTCTTGCTAAGTACCCATTTCGTTTGGGGTTGGATTTATCAGGAGGAAGTCATCTTGTATACGAGGCTGATGTAAGTCAGATCCCTGCTGGAGATATTGATGCTTCCATGGAATCAGTACATCAGGTTATTGAGCGTCGAGTAAATGCTTTCGGTGTTTCAGAGCCAATTGTTCAGGTACAGTCAGGCGGTTTTGGTGCTACTAATAGCCACCGTCTTTCAATTGAACTTCCTGGTGTTACAGATATTCAAAAAGCCGAAGAGCTTATCGGTCAGACACCATTTTTGGAATTCAAAGTCCAGTCAAATGCACCACAAAAAGCTACTGTAGGAGCAGACGGTAAGGTAAACATTGATGTTTCTGATCAATTTGTTTCAACAGGCTTGAATGGTAAATATTTGAAACAGGCACAACTAATATTTGCACAAGGTACAAATGAGCCAACAGTTAGCTTGCAGTTTAATGATGAAGGTACAAAACTCTTCGCGCAGATTACAAAAGACAATGTTGGTAAGGTAGTAGCAATCTATCTTGATGGTCAGGTTATTTCAGCTCCAGTAGTACGTGAGGCTATTACTACAGGTACAGCAGAAATCTCCGGTAGTTTCACTCCTGAGGCTGCTCGTGCATTGGTAAGTAGTCTAAACTCTGGTGCGTTGCCAGTACCAATTCGTTTGATTTCAACAGAGACTGTGGGACCTACTCTTGGTGCACAGGCTACACATGCTGGCGTTATGGCTGCAATGATTGGCTTCATTATTGTTGGACTGTTTCTTATTCTTTGGTATCGTATTCCAGGATTAGTTGCAGTAGTAGCTCTTGGTCTCTATACGATTATTACGTTAGTACTCTATAAGCTTATTCCTGTAACACTTTCAGCTGCAGGTATCGCTGGGTTTATTATTTCGATAGGTATGGCTGTTGATGCGAATATTCTCATCTTTGAACGCGCTCGCGAAGAACGTATTCGTGGCCGTAACGTTGCTGATGCACTCGCTACTGGTTTCGAACGTGCATGGACATCGATTCGTGATGCAAATATCTCAAGTATCATCATTGCTATTATTTTGTTTTTCTTCGGAAGTTCATTGATCAAAGGATTTGCCCTAACGTTTGGTCTCGGTGTTGTTATCAGTCTATTATCTGCAATTACTATTACACGCCTGTTCCTTCGAGCATTACCAACTCCCCAACTACGTTCGGGGCAAGCTCCACGCAGTTTCGGCGAGTTTCTATTTAGTAGTGGGTTTATCAGTAAAAAATAATAACCCTTCGAATTCCTCAGGGTAAAATACATATATGTTTGTCATTCGTTTTAGAAAATTATTTATCGGACTCTCAATCTTCTTTGTTGTTGCAGCTATTGCTTCTCTCTTTATATTTAAATTACCACTTGGTATTGATTTCAAAGGAGGTTCTGCTCTAGATGTGCAATACAGTGGTCCTCGCCCTGCGACGGCAGATGTGGCAGCTGCGATCAGTGCAGCAGGGTTTACCAATGCCCGCGTACAGCCAGTAGGGGAACAAGGGTATATGATTGAAACTCGTCAACTAACTGATGCAGAGCGCGCTACTGTAGTAGCTGCGACAGCTAGTATTGCTCCCCGCCTGAATGACTCAGTCGGGCAGGCTACACAGACAGTAATACAAACAAGCTTTACTTCTATCGGCCCATCAGTTGGAAATGAACTTAAACAAAAAGCTATTGCTTCAATTATTTTAGTATTGATTGCAATCATTCTTTTCGTTGCATATGCATTTCGCAATGTTTCAAAACCTGTCTCATCTTGGAAATACGGTCTAGCTGTAATAATTGCACTGGTTCACGATATTATTATTCCAACAGGCGCATTTGCATTACTAGGCCACTTTATGGGGGCTCAGGTGGATACATTGTTTATTGTGGCACTACTCACAACATTAGGACTATCAGTTGCTGATACTATTGTTGTATTTGACCGTATTCGCGAGCACCTCCGTGGATCAAAATCAAATATGCCTTTTCCAGCATTGGTGGGAGAAAGTTTGTCTGAAACATTTGTGCGTTCAATTAACACTTCATTAGTAGTGTTGGTAATGGTGATCACTTTGGCAGTATTTGGCCCAAGTACAACTCGTTTATTTGCTATCACATTAGCAATTGGTATGTTCTTCGGTACATATTCATCTATCTTTCTTGCCTCACCATTGCTTGTAGTAATGGAAGGTTTTCAGAAAAAGAAGAAATAAATTTACAACATAAAAGGCCTCTTTCTTGAAAAAGAAGGAGGCCTTTGTGTTTGACTTAATTTTTTGTATAAGCCGTTTTATTTTTTTGTTTTACCTGAAATGCGATTATAAAAGGGGAAACAATTGCGAGTATAAGTGCGATATTGGCGAGCAAGTTTTCTGGGTAGTATGCTCTAACAAAACCAATGGTCATAATCACTAACACAATAATCATAATTGCTGTATACCATTTTTTCATCTCATCTTTCGGCCAAATACGGAGCAAAAACAATGCTCTACATATCCTGAAAAATCTTGATATTTTTTTCATAAAAGCTGATGTTTTTCTTTATATAACCATATATAAAAGTATTTGTAAACCCTGTATTTAGTGGTATAATCCAGAATATGACATGGATTTTAATTGCAATTATCGTAATAATCGTACTTTGGTTATTTATTACTTATAACGGACTTGTTACAGGACGCAATCGTTCTGAAGAAGCATGGGCTGATATTGAAGTACAGCTGAAGCGTCGTTATGATCTTATTCCCAATTTAGTAAATACTGTGAAGGGGTACGCTACACATGAAAGCTCTGCGTTTGAAAAGGTAAGCGAAGCTCGTACAAAAGCTATGCTTTCTCAGGGTACAGCTAGTGCTTCACAGGCAGAAGGGGAGCTCTCAGGAACATTGAAATCACTGTTTGCGATTTCAGAAGCATATCCAGAATTGAAGGCAAATACTAATTTCCTTGAATTACAGAGAGAACTTTCAGATACAGAAAACAAAATCCAAGCATCACGTCGTTTCTATAATGGCAATGTTCGTGACTACAATACAAAGATTGATGTGAGCCCTTCAAATATCATTGCTCATGCCTTTGGCTTCCAAAAGAAAAATTATTTTGATCTTCCTGATGGCGACGCAGCTCAAAATCCAGTTGAAGTTAAGTTTTAATATATGATAGCAATACTTCTTGTAGTAATAATACTTATTCTTTCACTTTGTTTAAAGGTGTTAAAGGAATATGAACGAGGCGTAATATTTTTCCTTGGTAAGGCTCAAAATAAGCCATACGGACCAGGACTTACATTTATTATTCCAGTATTTCAAACAATGACTAGAGTAGTACTCCGTACTATCACAATGAATATTCCATCTCAGAAAATTATCACCAAAGATAATGTTTCAATTGATATTGCCGCAGTCGCTTACTATCATATTGTTGACCCGCTTAAGTCTGTAGTTGCCATTGAAGATGTGAATAACGCTGTAAATCAAATCAGTCAGACTACTGTAAGAAATGTAGTAGGACAGTTTAGTCTTGATCAATTGCTAGCAGAAACAATTAACATCAATACACAAATCAAAAATGTGATTGATTCTCACACAGAGCCATGGGGCGTAGAAGTGACTGCTGTAGAAATTAAAGACATCTCGCTTCCAGATAATATGCAGCGTGCTATGGCAAAAGAAGCTGAGGCAGAACGAGAACGTCGTGCAAAGATCGTAGCTGCAGAAGGGGAAATGCAAGCAGCCGCTAAGCTTGCTGAAGCTGCAGATATAATGTCTGCTCATCCGGTAGCATTACAGCTCCGTACATTGCAAACTATGGCGGAGATTAGTGTAGAAAAAAATTCTACAATCATTTTCCCAGCTCAGTTTATGACAACTGTACAAGAAGCATTCAAAATGATTAAGGGTGATAATGCGAAATAATCTGAGAGCACATGGCAACACTGTATACTCATCGTTCTGAAAATATTAACAAAACATGGTTGCTCGTAGCGGTGTTTTTGGCCGTTGTAGTCGGTCTTGGGTATTTCTTAAGCTATACCTACCAGTCACCAGGCATTCTAATTGTTGCGATTATTTTTGCTGTTGTGATGAATATTGCAGGGTATTGGTATTCGGATAAAATTGCATTATCAATGGCGCGGGCGTTTCCGGCTGATCCTGCTATATATTCAGTGCTTACTCATACTGTAGAAAATCTTGCTATTACTGCAGGGTTACCAAAACCAGCTATTTATATCATTCCTGATAATGCCCCTAATGCATTTGCAACAGGTCGTAATGCTGAGCATGCAAGTATTGCCGTTACTCAGGGATTGCTTGATATGATGACCCAAACAGAACTTGAAGGTGTACTTGCTCATGAAATAAGTCACATCGGTAACCGTGATATTTTGTTGCAAAGTATGGTTGCTATACTCGTTGGCTTTGTTTCTATTATTGCAAATATTTTTACCCGTAGTTTCTGGTGGGGAGGTATGAATCGTCGTAACAATAACGACAGTGAGGGCGGAAATATTTTAGCAATTGTCGGAATAGTATTTATTATACTTTCGCCAATTATTGCTACTCTTATACAGCTGGCAATTTCTCGCAAGCGCGAGTACTTAGCTGATGCATCAGGTGCATTATTGACTCGTTACCCCGAAGGTCTTGCAACAGCATTAGAAAAGATTGAAGGCTACAATGCTCCGATGCAAACAGCAAATAATGCTACCGCCCACATGTATATTAGTAATCCATTTGGCTCACGGGCTATTAGTGGTATTTCACAGCTATTTATGACACACCCATCTACAGAAAAGCGCATTGCAATACTTCGTGATATGGCGATCTAGTCAGTCTTGATAAAAAGCACTTTTACTGTAGTATTGTGGTATGAAAAACTTTTTTAGAATTGTCAAAGAAACATTTTATTCGAAAACGTTATATACAAAGGTTTCCCGCGAAAGTGCGTGGAATGGTGTAGGATTTCTTGTTAAGCTAAGTGTTGTAATCGGTGTAGTACTTGGCCTCATAGCAATGATAGTAGGGTTCTTGTTTTTACCGCGACTAAAACATGCAGTAGCAACATATATTGCTACTGGTTATCCTGATGCACTTGTTGTTACCATTAAAGATGGCACATTAACAACCAATAGTACCACTCCAGTAATTATTCCGGTTCCTGACTTGGGTAAGAAAAAAGATACTGATCAGCCTGCGAACTTACTTGTTATTGCTCCAGATGAGAGTGCTGATATTTCTGTATTAAATAAATACAATACTACTGCAGTGGCAACGGGGAAGGCATTATTGATTCAGACTACTAGTGATTTTCGAGTATATCCATATGGAAAATTAAATACAATAATCACAAAAGAATCACTCGGTACCTCTATTGCTTCTGCTGAAAAAATGGGCGCCAAGATATTTTTAATAGCAATTATTCCTGTAATTATTCTGACACTACTTGTTATTATATGTTCTAAACTAATTGGGCTGTTTGTTATAGCATTTATTTTGTGGATTATTTTTAAAATAATGAAAACACCACACTCTTATAAACAACTTTATAGACAGGTTGTGTATGCACTAGCTCCAGCATTGGTAATTGATTGTATTGCTTTGCCACTAGGATTTTCTGGAACAATGCTGACAAGTGCTATTGTTATAATCATTCTTTTTGTTGTTAATCGTGATTATCAAAAAAATCCTGAAACTTCGACAATAGAATAGTAAGATAAGTGTATAGTCCCGGGATTGTCCGGGTAGGGAGGATTCGCATAGCGGTCTAGTGCGCTCGCTTGGAAAGTGAGTAAGGTGTCAAAACCTTCAGGAGTTCGAATCTCCTATCCTCCTCCTTTGCCGCGCCATAGCTTTTCCGCCAGGGAAGCGACGGCGGGATTCGCCATATCTCGGCTTCGCCCGCGCCGCAGTCCTACCTAATTCAGCACCCCAAGAAACTCAATCATATGTTTAACATGTTCCTCCATGGTAATTCCTAATTTTCGGCAGCCGTATTCAATATCTTCACGTTTTATATTTGGAGCGAATGTTCTATCTTTTAATCGTTTAAGAATAGAACTAATTTTCATTTCTTTATAGGGTATCGGATTAAGTTTTTTATAGGCATAAAATATTCCGCATAGCTCATCGCAAGCGATAAGTGCCGATGCTAGTACTGTTTCGGGTTCTTGTGTATAGCCGTTGTAGCCATACGCATGTGAGTGAACAGCGTGGATAATTTCGTTAGGGTAATTCCATTCTTTAAACCATTTCAATGATTCGCCTGGATGTAGTGTAGGGTGTTTTTGAAAATCAATATCATGTAGATATCCAGTAATAAACCAAAGATGTGGGTCTTCATTAAATAACTTTGCATAACCTTCTAATGTTGTACCAACCATTAATGAATGTAGTTTGAGATAGGTATCGGTAACATGTTCTTGTAATAATTCTGCGGCTTCTTGTTTTGTAGGTAATGTGTTTTCCATACAGTAATCGTATTAGTTTTTTATAAAAAAGAGAAGCATTAAGCCTCTCTTGGGTGGGTCAATAATCACGTTTTTCGAACAGGTTTACATCTTCACTCCACGAAGTATTTGACTCATTTCTTCTATACTCTATAAATACCGAACCATCTTGAGCTTGTCCGACAAGAACCTTTACTGTATTTTCTCGAGTATTATTTTTGTAAGGAATTAGTAATACTAAGTTGAATGGTTTTTCTGAGAAGGCGAACCGGGTTTGAGGGCTTTTATATTGCAGTACGGCAATACTTTGAACCCAAGGATTTATAATTGTTAAGTCAGAAATTTTTGTAGTGATATTACCATCACTTAAATCTCTAACTGAGAAATAGTCTTTATATTCTCCAGTAATATGCACTACCGTAACAAAGTATTCTTTTTTCATGTCCCGTGAAATTTTTGAATAATCCTTGCTGGGCACTAAGCGTAAATCTGAATCCTCAATAAGAATAAATCGATTGAAAGATTGTGCAGCGACAATTGCATCGTTGTCCGTTAATGTCGCACTGAATGTTCCGTAGGGGATAGGTGGCCCACCCATAAATTCATCACTAGTTAGTTTTAGTCTCAATATGTTTGCGTATTGAGGGAAGCCTTTGGCTATCTGATTTAAGATATCAAAGGTAAGTGGTTGTTTGAAGAAATTTGTTTTCATAATTATTTGATTTAAATGAACTTTTCTTGAGTATAATTAGTGCAGGTAACAATGTGAAATTTTATATCAATTTAATCATATTTGTATCTTTTTGTTATATTTGCTATATTTCTAATAATGATCAAAATACAGGAAGTTGTAAGAGAAATTGTTCAAGGGGATGGGGAGGCTCTACATGTTCTTTCTCAGGGCTATATGAACTTGTCTGCATATGCCAAAAAGATCCAGAGAGAAGTTGAAAGGAAAACAATGAAGGGTGTAAAGGTGACAGGTATTGTTGTTGCTTTGTCGCGTATCCAACATGACCTTAAAAAGATCCCGCCCCTTATACAAGATATTGTCATAAACAATATCACTACAAAATCTCCTTTGTCTGAAATTGTGTTTGAAAAAACTCCACAGATATTAGCTAAACTCTCATCTATGTATGAAAAAATAAAGACAACTAATGATGACTTTTTAACAATGACACTCTCTACATCAGAGGTTACTGTTATTTGTTCTGAAAAAATTAAGGATGCAATCTTGAAGCATTTCAAAGATACGCCACGGATGATAGAGCCGCAGTTAGCATCATTGGGCATTTCAATCGATCCAAAGTATTACCCAATGCCAAACATTACCTATTCTTTAATACAACGCATAGCTAAGAAGAGAATTCCTTTGGCTGAAACAATTACTACGCATACAGAAATCATATTTATTTTTCCTCAAAAAAATCTTGCTGAGGTATTGGCGTTATTCTAGCAATAAAAAACCACCAACTATCTGGTGGTTTTTTATTACGCCCAGCGTAGTTTTGACGAAGTTGGATTTTATGCAATCTTAAAAGTAATCAATACTACTTCTGGACTGTTAAACAGACGAATTGGTGGTCCGTATGTGCCAATACCAACACTGGTAATGCTCGTAAGATTTTTGTAAGGGTGTATGCCTGCGTCATATTTACCATAGACTTTGTGGGTAATATAACGGAATGGCCATGTTTGTCCTTGATGTGTGTGTCCTGAAACAATAAGGTTAATACCATGCTCGTGTGGAGCTTCGAATGCAGTTGGTGGGTGATTGATTAATATTGTAGCTTTTGTGCTATCAAGATGTAATGCTTTCAAAGTATCTCCAATATCATGTGGCTCTTTGCCTGGATGGTATAGTGTTCCAGCGATTTCTACCCCCTCGTATTCAGTTTTTTCATTTTCTAATACCGTTGCTCCTGTGGCACGAACTGATTCAATAAACATTCTATAGTCACCATATGCTTCATGGTTGCCGGGTGTATAAAACATCGGCACTTTTGCAGTCAGTTTTTTCCAAGCAGCTGTGATTGGTACTGTATCGATGAACGGTCCGTCATAAAAATCTCCAGCATGCAGTACAAAATCTGGCTCGAGTGAAAGAATTTTATCAACTACTTTATGTGCAAAGTTTTTGTAGTTAATCAAGCCGAAGTGAGTGTCTGAAACCATTGCAGCAGTTTTACCTTCCCATGATACTGGTGCGCCTGGCAGTGTTACTGTATATTTTTTGACACGAATATATCTAGCCTGGGCAAAGGCGACTAAAGCTGCTAATAGTGATACCGATATGATTGCTAGTACTAAGAGATTAGGAATAAAAATACCCTTATATGCATAATATATACTTACAATACCGAGTACTACGGCACCCAAAAATAAATAAAATACAATACCAGCGATAATATTAACTACATTGTAAAAAAGCTTGCCCCACTTATTGGCATTTTTTGTACTAGCAAAACTTGCAATATAAAGCACGGGTATGAGGATTGCTAATGCCCAGATACTTTTTGTTACATGATTGCCTGCATTAAGTCCGTAGATATACATACGAGCGGTAAAGAGGCAGATCATAAACACTATTATTGTGCCAAAGATAATAATTATAATTCGTGGATTCATGTCTCTAGTATAGCATTTTGGGCTCTTATCCTCATGGTATAATCAAGGCACATGGACTCATTTCAGGTAGCTTATGATAAGTTAAACACAGAACAGAAAAAGGCTGTTGATACTATTGAAGGTCCAGTAATGGTTATTGCTGGGCCAGGAACGGGTAAGACTCAAGTACTTACATTACGCATTGCAAATATTTTAACAAAAACCGATACGCCACCAGATGGTATTCTTTGCCTAACATTTACCAATGCTGGAGTGAAGGCAATGCGAGAGCGTTTGATACGCGTTATTGGCCCTTCTGCTACAAAAGTAAAAATCAGTACGTTCCATAGCTTTGCCTTTTCTTTGATCGAAGAATTTTATGGAGCACTAGATTTCGATAGTGTACCAGTGTTACTTGATACTGCCGGAACAGTAGTGCTCTATGATGAATTGCTGCATATCAAACAATGGCAGTATTTACGCCCTCGTTCAAATAGCGCGATGTTTGTACACGATATTCAGTCAACAATTTCACTGTTGAAGCGTGATCGCATAAGTCCTGAACAATTCAAAGATTCTATTGAAAAAGATATCGTAACAATTAAAAATGATCCGACGAGCATTTCTTCTCGAGGTGAATCAAAAGGGCAATTAAAAAAAGAAGTAGAGAAGAATATTGAAAGTCTTAATCGCACACTTGAGCTAGCAGATTTTTACAAAGAATATGAATCTCTAAAAAAAGAACGGAACGTTATTGACTATAATGATGTATTAGAATTACTGGTTCGGCTCGTTGAAATTTCTGATGACGCACGTGATACCGTACGTGAACGATCACTGTATGTACTTGTTGATGAGCATCAAGATTCAAGTGGTATCCAAAACGAATTTCTTTCATTGGTATGGGGTGATATAGAACAGCCAAACCTTTTTGTGGTAGGAGATGATCGGCAGCTTATTTATGGATTTGGTGGAGCCTCAATTTCCCACTTTGAAAATTTTGTGAAAACATTTGATAGTGTGGCAATGATTACATTGACTCAAAATTACCGTTCAACACAAATTATTCTTGATACGGCAGACTATTTACTGCAAAGTCACTTAGCGCAGGGTAGATTGCAGTCTAATAAAAATGAAAACCATGCATTACAGTTGGTCGAAGGTGATTATGCCCGAGACGAAATTATTGCTGCAGGACTTGATATTAAAAACAAAGTTGAATCCGGGGTAGATATAAATGATTGTGCAATTTTGGTACCTAAGAATCGTCAGGTAAAGGGTGCGATTCAAGTTTTGCGAGACATGGGGTTGCCGGTTGCTGCTGCCGCATCATTACGTCTTTTTGAGTTACCCGACACGCAAGCTTTCTTAACTATATTACGATCAGTAGTAGATCCATTCAATATGGTTGAAATTTCTCGCACAATACTCGATCCACTTTCCAGTATTGCGCCATTGTCAGGTCATGCATTTCTTGCACAGGTTGATACTCGCAAACTATCGGTACAAACACTACTCGATGCAGAAGATAAGGCTATTGTTGCTTGGGGTAATCAGCTTAACGAATGGCTAGAGCTTTCACAAGCCGCTGATGCATACAGCACTATTCAAACCATAGCCGAATGTGCGCTGCTTAGCACCGCACAAAGTGATGAGCAGCTTCGACAGAGGGTAGAAATTATTCGTACATTGTTGCACTTAGCATTAGCACAAGCAGAGCGGGGAACACGGGTTGATCTGAAGAGCTTTCTTGAATTTGTTGATCGCTTGCAAGAGTACGATGAAGATCTTTCGTTGGCAGTATTCGGCGCAGATAAAGGTATTAAAGTATTAACACTTCATGGTTCAAAAGGGCTAGAGTTTGATGCAGTGTGGATTGCTCATATGGATGAGCGTTCTTTTAATGCCACAAAACGACAAGCTTTTACATTGCCCTCAACTATAGAAAAAGTTGTAGATGCAGAAGATGAACTTGTTAAAAAACGCGAACTCTATGTTGCCATTACTCGCGCCAAACGTTTTTGTACTATTTCGTTTAGTCGTTTCGGTTACACTGGTAGTGATCAACAATTAGCACATATTATCGCGGCATTGCCTGAGACAATGTTTGAGCGTCAAACTGCAAGTAAAACAGAAGAGAGTATTCTCAACGCCGACCAAAGATTATTTGTTACTACTGATGTTGCCACTGATACATATGATGTAACAGCATTAGTAGGCGATAATTACAAAGACCACAATGTGTCAGTAACACTGCTTAATAATTTTTTTGAATGTACTTGGAAATGGTATTTCCGAAATATTTTACAATTGCCTGAGCGATTAAATAATTCATTACATGTGGGTAACATTGTGCATAAGAATATCGATTACGTATTAAACGCAACCTCACGGCCTACTGCTGAAACAATAAAAGAAAAAGTGCTAACTACGGCTAGTATCGAAGCTCGTTATGATGAACGGCTCACTGCACAACTTGCTAGTGAGGCGCTGCCGATTGTATTGCAATGGGTTGAGCAATACATATCAACTATTTCTACAGGTTTTTCTACAGAGCGACCATTAACATATCGCGATACTGCATATCCTGGATTAACAATGTTTGGCAAAATCGACTTAATTGAAGAAGTTGGTAATGGAGATGTTTGCGTTACTGATTGGAAAACAGGCGGAGTAAAAACTAGTACGGAAATTGATAAGCGAGATGAAGAAGGGCGAATGTCGGGATTATTGCGACAGCTCGCAATGTACTCATTTTTACTTAATGGCAGTACTGGGGGTAGTACTACAGTAACAGAGTCGCGACTGGTTTTTCTTGAGGCAAAAAAAAGCGATAAACATGCTGTGCATACACGTCGAATCACTGGTGATGATATTGTTGCATTACGACAAGACATTGCTGATTATATGACGTTAATTGAAAGCGGTGCCTGGATCAATCGTTCTTGTCACACTAAGTTATATGGAGAAGCAGATAATTGTCCATACTGCACAATGGCGCAACGTTTTGGCATTAAAATCGGGAGCTAAGTTTTTGAGGGTTATTATGGCCTAAAAAGGCAACTCGTCAACTCGTTGAAATGGGGTAAATATGCTATAATTTCAGCATATTATGGCAAAAGAAGTAAAAAAAGTAGACACATACGGTGCTGATCAAATCTCCGTTCTTGAAGGTCTGGAGCCGGTTCGGCGACGTCCCGGCATGTATATCGGTTCAACTGGTGTAGACGGTCTACATCATTTGGTCTGGGAAATTTTTGATAACTCACGTGACGAGGCTATGGCTGGTCACGCAGACAGTATCGAAGTAACATTGTTACCCAGTAATCGCATTCGTGTTGTTGATAATGGTCGCGGAATTCCAGTAGGTATTCACCCTAAGACAAAAGTATCTGCCCTAGAAACAGTTATGACCACACTTCATGCCGGTGGTAAGTTTGGTGGTGATGCTAGTGGATATAAGGTGTCTGGCGGTTTGCACGGCGTGGGTGCTTCTGTTGTAAACGCACTCTCTATTTATACTCGAGCTGAAGTTCACAAGGATGGTGAGGTATGGGCGCAGGAATACTCTCAAGGTAATAAAAAAGCCAGTGTTAAGAAAATTGGTACTACAAAAAACAACGGTACTATTATTACGTTTGAACCAGATGCAACAATTTTTAAGGACACTGTAGAATTTGATTGGAAAACTATCATTGACCGTCTTCGACAGCAGGCATATTTGGTAAAACGTTTGCGAGTAACAGTTATTGATGCTCGTCAGGTAACAGATAAGTTTGATGCGGACAAAGTATATTGGTTTAAGGAGCTGAATCTTGAAGCGCCTTCTATTACATATTACTTCGAAGGAGGTCTGCAGTCTTTGGTGCGACACTACAATGATCGCCAAAAACAAATTAATCCAACAATTTTTTATGTTGAAAAAGAGCAAGACAATGTTGGTGTAGAAATAGCATTACAGTACATCGACGATATGACTCCTCGCATTGTTGCTTTCGCTAACAATATTTACACACCAGAAGGTGGTACTCATGTGACTGGTTTCAAGACTGCACTTACTCGTTTAATTAACACATACGCAAAGAAAAATAATTTAGTAAAAGAGGCAGATGGTGCTTTTTCTGGTGATGATGTGCTCGAAGGTCTTACTGTGATTATTTCAGTGAAACTGGCTGAAATTCAATTCGAAGGTCAAACAAAAGCTAAGCTTGGTTCTACTGAGGCCATGGGTGCAACTGCTAC
This sequence comes from Candidatus Nomurabacteria bacterium, assembly GCA_903862255.1. Classification (GTDB taxonomy): domain Bacteria; phylum Patescibacteriota; class Minisyncoccia; order Phycocordibacterales; family UBA9973; genus UBA4124. The sequence goes on from CAIOXK010000012.1 coordinate 23,377, forward strand.
GGCTTTTGGTGAATCATTTGCTATATACCTCGAAGAGCATCCAGATGAAGCAAAGGCTATCATAATGAAAGTACTGCTTGCTTTGCGCGCTCGTAAAGCTGCAAAAGCTGCTAAGGATTCAATTCTCCGTAAAGGGGCGCTTGAAGGTATGACGTTGCCTGGTAAGCTTGCTGACTGTCAGACTAAGGATGCGTCAGAATCAGAACTCTTTATCGTTGAGGGAGACTCTGCTGGTGGTACAGCGAAGATGGGGCGTGATCGCCGCACACAGGCCATCCTTCCGTTGCGCGGTAAGATCTTGAACGTAGAACGCGCTCGTCTCGACCGCATGCTTGGTTCACAAGAAATTAAGAACCTTGTTATTGCTATGGGTACTTCTATTGGTGATACATTTGATCTAGAAAAGATGCGTTACCACAAGATCATTATTGCTACTGATGCGGACGTCGATGGTTCTCACATTACTACATTGATTCTGACATTATTCTATCGGTATTTCCGTCAGGTTATTGACGCTGGATTTATTTATATCGCATTACCGCCACTCTATAAGATCAAGAAAGGCCGTGAACTATTTTATGCATATACTGATCAAGAAAAAGAAACTATTCTTAAGAACATTGGTGATGGCATAGTGCAAGAAATCGATGATTCAGGTGATGCGCATGATGACTCTGAAGATGCAGAAGGGGAGGAAGAAGCAGTGAAAACAAAGCGTGCCGCTAAGATTTCAATTCAGCGATACAAAGGTCTCGGTGAAATGAACTCAGACGAACTATGGGAAACAACTATGAATCCTGCGCAGCGTGTGATTAAGCAAGTTGTTGTTCATGATGCAGAAGAAGCAAACAAAACTTTCGATATGCTTATGGGATCAGAAGTTGCCCCACGTAAGTCATTCATCCAATCAAATGCCAAAATGGCTAATTTGGATATCTAAAAAAGAAAACTCTCACATTTGTGAGAGTTTTCTTAACCAATTCTTTTAATTATTAGTACGATGTTTAATTTCATCGATAATACGAGTAATGAAATCGTCTACTGTAATACCTTCAAGTTTCAGATCTGCACGACCTTCAACAGTGAGTGTTTCAGATGTTTGTTCTTTTTCGCCGATAACAATTTGGTATGGAATCTTTTCGGTCTTTGCTGTACGGATTCGCTTACCAAGACTTTCATTTGTATTCATTGTTACGCGAATATTTGCATCTAGTAACGCAATTTTTACTTTTTCGCCATACTCAGCAAATTTTTCCCCAACAGGGAGAATGGTTACCTGTACTGGTGCCATCCATACAGGGAATGCTCCAGCATAGTGTTCAATCATTACGCCCATAAAGCGCTCTAGTGATCCAGAGATAGCACGATGAATAACAACAGGCTGTTCTTTTTCACCCTGCTCATTGATATAAGAGAGGTCGAAACGATTTGGAAGGTTGAAGTCACATTGAATTGTAGCGAGTTGCCATTCACGGCCAATCGCATCCTTGAACATGAAGTCGAGCTTAGGTCCATAAAATGCTGCTTCGCCTTTGATTGCCTTATATGGAAGATCTAATTCTTTACATATTTCAGTCAATGCATTTTCTGCAGTACTCCACACCTCATCAGATCCAAGGTATTTCGAATGATCGTCACCGCGCAATGAAAGACTTACCCAATATTTATCAAGCATACCCATGGTGGCATAGAACTCTTTAATAATGCCGACAATAGTTGCAAATTCTTCGCCAATCTGTGAAGGGCGACAGAAAAGGTGTCCATCGTCTTGGGTAATAGAGCGCACGCGAGTCAGACCGCTAAGCTGGCCAGTTTTTTCATCTCGGTACACAGTTGCTGGTTCGAAATAACGAACAGGCATATCACGGTAAGAGAATTGGTTATCGGCAAAGATTTGCATATGGTGAGGGCAGTTCATTGGTTTCAAATAGAAGTCTTCTTTTGAAGTTCCTCCATGTACTGAGAACATATCTTCCATATAGTGACCTGCATGACCTGATGCAATATATAGTGCTTCTTTGGCAACATGCGGTGTCCACACGCGACTATATCCTTTCTTGGCATGTAGGCTCCAGAGGTAGTCTTCAATTTCTTTGCGTACGATCATGCCATTTGGTTGGAAGAGGGGAAGGCCAGATCCAACAAGATCAGATAATGTGAAAAGTTTTAATTCACGTCCAAGTTTACGGTGATCACGCTTGCGGCCTTCTTCCTGCTGCCATTCATAGTGTGCAAGAGCTTCTTTTGTGTCAAAAGCTAAACCGTAGACACGAGTTAGCATTGGACGCTTTTCGTCACCACGCCAGTATGCACCAGCGATACGGTCAAGTTTGAATGATTCTGCATCAATACTGCTTAGATCATCAACGTGCCCTCCGCGACAAAGGTCGACGAAGTCGCCCATAGTATAGATGGTAATTGGCTCATTTCGTTCAGCAATTTCGTTAATTAATTCTTCTTTGAATTCATTTCCCGCAAATTGTGCCAGGGCCTCTTCTTTTGAAAGTTCTTTATGAGACACTGTTTTCCAAGTAGGGAGAATTGCTCGCATTTTTTCTTCAATTTTTGCGAGATCTGCTTCTGTTACTGATCCAGAGGCAAACTTAATATCGTAGTAAAAACCATCGTCAACTGCTGGGCCCAGCGTCAACTTCGCATCTGGATAGAGTGCCGTCACAGCAGCTCCTAAAAGATGGGCAAGTGAGTGTCGTTGATGTTCGATATTATTGGTAGTCATGCTAAAAACTATAGCATTTCTAAGGGTTTTTGCCAGATATTGACAAATAATGTTTTATGTAACATGATACTTGTAAACTACCTTAAATTTAAAAAAAATGGATACATATACTAAAAAGCGTATCCTAAAGCTGATTGCAAAAGGATACTTAATTAAGTTACCAGGGGGGACTAGTAGAGATGGCAACCATTCTTCTTTTGCTTCATTGTTGAGAAAAGAATACGTTGACGGTGGAAATTATAAGTATTTTATTACAGTAATTCCATATATTCCACTGAATAAAGGTCAGTCACGACCACAGTCAAAAGAAAAAGTATTTTCTGAAATACCGGAGCAGACATTAGAAAGAGAAATACTAGAAGAAACAGGTATCTCACTTGCTAAAGCTATTTATGCTCAGATCGGAGTACATAGTTTCGATGATGATCGTTCGACTCATAAAGGTCAAAAGCATACTCAACATCATTTCCTCGCTACATACTTTGATGCCAGTAATATGCGCACTACATTTTCACTCACCGAAAAAACAATCGGTATACCTTTTGAGGTAGAGTTGGATGGTGAGCTTGAAGCGTTTATTGCCCCATCACATAAGTGGATGATTAGAGATGTCAGGACATACATTAACTACCAGCCTAACAAAAATCTAAACTTAAAAAATTTACCAAATTTTTCAAAAACAAAATTACAGCCCGTTTACTAACGTAAACGGGCTCTTATTTTACTTTTTTTTCAAAGTAGGGTACTATGTTCGGATATGGTAGTACGCATGAGACATACGCGCGCGCATACGGCTAATCGCCGTTCGCACCACGCATTAAAAGCCCCAGCACTCACAACAGATACAACTGGTACTGTACACCTACGTCACCGCGCAAGCATTGATGGAGTATACAAAGGCAGACAAGTTATCGGTGATCCTGTTAAGGCAGTGGTTAAAAAGCAACGTAAATCAACTTCAAAATAATTATTATGGCCAATCGCCACTTATCACGATCAATTGTTCTTCAGGCACTATTCGAATGGGATCTCTCTGGACATCCAGAGGAGCTTAAGGCAATTATTGACCGTGATATCGTAGAATTCGCACCAGGACATTCTGATGCGGCTTTTATGTATGAACTTGCAGAGACAGTACAGCGCAAGCGTACCATCATCGATGACATTATCATGAAGGCTGCCCCAGAATGGCCCCTTGATAAGATTTCTAATGTTGATCGCAATATCCTCCGTCTTGGTCTGGCTGAATTGCTTTTTGGTGACAGGGAACAAGTTCCTCCAAAGGTGGCAATTAATGAAAGTATTGAATTAGCAAAAAACTTCGGTGGTGAAAACAGCGGCAAGTTCGTTAATGGTGTACTTGGTGCTGTATACAAAGAAATCGGCGAACCAGGCAAAGACCAAGCTACTAAACCAAAGGTTGCAAATAAGTTCCCTGAAGAGCCTATTGATATCTCAAAGCTCGTTATCGAAGCTAAGGCTGGCGGTATTGTACATGCTCGTCATGAAGGTACTGATTATGTGGCATTAGTGCATGATGTATTCGGTTACTGGACTCTCCCAAAGGGTGGTCTTGAAGAAGGTGAAAATAATGAACAAGGAGGTAAGCGTGAAATCGAAGAAAAGCTTGGTATTACAGTAGAGCTTGGTCCAGAAATCGGAGCAATTGATTATGTAGCTTCTCATCCTGAAAAAGGCAAAATTAGAAAGGTGGTAACCTTCTATTTAGCAGAGGCGCCATACCAAGAGCTTGATCTCCATAGTAATGGTGGCTTGGACAAAGCTGCATGGTTCCCACTACATGAAGTAGTTGACCTTACGATTTATGATGATATATTGCCTCTGATAGCTAAAGCAATCGAGCTTATTAAGCATAAATAGCTACTATTTATAACACTACAATGAAAGACTTTACTCCATTCGAACAATCTCTCGGCATTGTCTTTACTGACAAGTCGTTGATCCAACGGGCATTTACGCACCGTTCTTTTATCAATGAAAACCCTCGTTCTGGCCTCGAACACAATGAACGCTTTGAATTTCTTGGTGATGCAGTGATTGAATTAATCGTAACTGATTATCTTTTTCGTAATTTTCCTACACACAATGAAGGTGACCTAACTGCATACCGTTCAGCGTTAGTAAATGCTGTCATTATGGGGGAAGTTGCTACAGTACTAAACATGAATGATTTCCTTTTGCTTTCAAAAGGCGAATCAAAAGATACTGGCCGTGCACGTCAAACTATTCTCGCCAATACGTATGAATCATTTGTTGGAGGGCTTTATCTTGATCAAGGGTATGAACCATGTAAGAAATTTATCATTGATACATTGATTCCTCGTCTAGAAGAAATTTTGAAAATGAAGTCTTGGAAAGATGCCAAGAGTCAGGTACAAGAAGAGGCACAAGAACGTCTCGGTCTAACCCCTTCATATCGAGTAGTTGCTGAATCAGGTCCAGATCACGATAAGTATTTCACTATTGGTGTGTTTTTTGGTGAACAGAAGATTGCTGAAGGAAAAGGGAAGAGTAAACAAGAAGCTCAACAGACAGCAGCACTTGCTGCATTGGAAAAGAAAGGTTGGTTGTAATTTTCTGAAGTTGTGGTTTAATAATAAAAACACAACTTCATATGAACAAGCAAAAACAACCACATCCAGATCAACATATATTCGATGGTATATGGCAGGAATTTATTGATTGGCACAATGAAAGACCTATGCATGGTATCGCTGCAGTATTGCTCTGCTTAACTATTCCTTCGTTAACTATACTGTGGCTACTACATAACAGTATCCACATTATGTTTGCTAGTCTGGCTACGGATCTCATATTTTCGTTTGTATTTATTTTTTATATTTTTCCTCATTGTTGCAAGCGTGTCATAACTCGATCGCCTCGACGCAGGAAAAAATATTTAGAAAAAATATCTTGAAAAATACACAGCATAAATCAAATCCCTCATAAAGAGGGATTTTGCTTTGCTCTACTATAGCTTTAGCGACAATGGATTGTTATACTTATAGTATTATGCGTCTCAAACATATAGAGATTTCAGGCTTCAAGTCATTCGCTAAAAAAGCCACACTAAGTTTTACTGCACCAGTAACTTCTGTTGTTGGTCCAAATGGTTCTGGTAAAAGTAACGTTGTTGAGTCATTCCGTTTTGTGCTCGGTGAGCAATCAATGAAGAGTATGCGCGGCAAGAGTGGTTCTGATTTAATCTTTAAAGGTGGGCCAAATGCACCAAAACTTTCTCGTGCAGCAGTATCAATTACCTTTGATAATACTGATAAGGTATTCAATTTTGGTCCCTCTTCCGATAAATCTACGGCAGGTGAAGCATTACTTTTTGATGAAATTACATTTACACGCGAACTCTATGCTGATGGCACAAGTCGATACTTAATGAACGGAACAGAAATTCGCTTGAAGCAAATGGTAGAACTGCTTTCTTCTGTGAACATTGGTACATCGAGTCATCACATTATTTCTCAAGGCGAAGCCGACGGTATCTTACGTGCATCATCTCGTGATCGTCGTGAAATGTTGGAAGATGCATTAGGGTTAAAAATCTATCATTACCGTATCAAAGAAAGTGAAAGTAAATTAACTAAGGCAACAAATACTTTGAAAGAAGTGCAGTCACTGCGACGCGAACTAGCCCCGCATTTAAGTTTTTTGAAGAAGCAGGTAGAAAAAGTTGAAAAAGGTCGTGCTATTCGTGAAGAGCTTGAATCCTTACTGTTACAATATCTTGCAACAGAGCGAGCAAAAATATATGGCGAAGATAATCGTTTGGCCCAAGCTTTTAACCTTATTGTCAGCAAGAAAACACAATTAGAGCAGTTGCTCGCAACTATTCCTGAAGAAACAGTTCATGATAGTACTGCAACAGAACGCTCAACTATTACTGCACAACTACAAATTATCCGTGATAAACGTCGCACTACAGAAAGTCGTATTAGTCGCTTGGAAGGAATGGTAGAAGCACAGCGCCAGATGTTGATTGCGCAAACTAAGCAGCAACAGTTTATTGCTAAGGCTATTACTTTTTCTCCAGATGAATATCAAACATTATTGGATGATATTGAACATGTGTTACACGCTATTAGAGCAGCGGTCTCATTAGAATTGGTAAGGCAGTCACTCAATAAAATTGAGTCATTAGTGAGTCGGTTGAAGAATCGTCAAGAAAAGAGACCTGTTCATGTTGAACAGACTCCTCTCGATACAGGTATTTCAGATACAGCATTAGAACTTGAAGATCTTGAACGAGAATTGAAAGCGTATATCAATCAAGAAGAGGGGCTACAACAGCAGCTACAGGCGGCTGAGCGGGCCCGTGACGCTGCAATGATGGCAAATCAGGCTGCAACTCGCAAGCGCTATGAAATCATCAGTGACATCAAACAGTGCGAATCAGAGGTGCAAATCCTTGAAGTTTCTAAGAGTGGTTTCTTGGAGCGCAAAGAACTATTTGATACAGAATTAAAAGAAGCTGGCTTTATGTTTGGTGTTGGTTTTACACAGAAACTTGCTGCAGCACATGCAATACCGGAATTTGATATTCATACACAAAAGAGAAATATTGACCGCTTGAAAATTCGCCTTGATGAACATGCTGGTATTGGTAATGAAGTAGTAACAGAATATGAGTCAACAGTAGAGCGTGACGCATTTCTTGCTCGTGAAGTAACTGATATTGAATCAGGTATTCGTAATCTAGAAACATTGATTATTGACTTGAAGCGCGTACTCGATGAACAATTTACATCAGGGGTGAAAATCATCAATGAACGCTTTAGTGATTTCTTTAAAACAATGTTTGGAGGGGGGAGTGCTTTTCTTTCTATTACACTTGAAAAGAAACGAAGAAGAAAGAATGCTGACTTAGAGATCGACGCCGAAGGCGAAGACCCTGAGCAAAGCGAAGGGGAGGAGGACCAATTCGAACGTGGTATTGAAGTACATGTGAACTTACCAGAAAAGAAAGTAAAAGAACTTAACATGCTTTCTGGCGGGGAACGATCATTGGTTTCAATTGCCTTACTCTTTGCTATTTCACAAGTAAATCCACCACCATTCCTTGTTCTCGATGAAACTGATGCCGCGCTTGATGAGGCAAACTCACGTCGCTATGGCGATATGATCGAAGTATTGGCAGAATACTCACAGCTTATTGTGGTAACTCACAACCGCGAAACAATGTCTCGTGCCTCAGTACTATATGGCGTAACACTGGGAACAGATGGCGGTTCAAAATTGCTTTCTATTAAATTTGACGA
>CAIOXK010000013.1 GCA_903862255.1 Candidatus Nomurabacteria bacterium
CGGTGTACATGCAGCCTCGATAAACAGCCCCCTGGTGCAAAACAAAAGTAATTACCTGAAGGCTGCGGAGATAAATATATCACCCACCATCAACATCCAGGATGATCATCCGCGATTAGCGAGGAATCAAACTGATCCTTCACTTATAAAGGCCGACGAGCAAAAAGAATAGCGAACTGTCTAACTTTTTCATTCTAAGAGATTTCCCCACATCACGATGATGTGGGGATTTTTTATTGGACCTCTCCTAAGTATGGCAATGGCAAACCATAAATATATTTATCTGTAGTCTGGCGGGCAATACTTTTTTGTAAGCGGTATTTATTTGATGGCATAGTAGAAAGTACTGTCACACTAGTTTGACCATACCGTCTACGAATAGCATCAATGGTATCCATCAACTTACCTTCTTCTGTACTAGCTTTTTGCTCCCCAAAAAGATCTTCTTGAACATGTACATCTTTTCGTAAATTTAGCACAGTAATACCAGTCGCTTTATACCGAATACCTTTTTGCAATAATGCGACTACTTGCTCACGAATGATAGTAGTCACATCTAGTACATTATTGGTATAGCGAGGTAGTGGAATGGCCACGCCACTATATTTTTGATCGGTAGTTTTGATATAAATACTGACACCATTTGTAAAAAGTTTTTGTTTGCGCATACGAACAAAAACTACATCAGCATTATGCAGTAGCTCTGCTGCAATATATGAAGGATCAACAGATGCTGGCACAAAAGATCGAGTGGCCTGCAAAGATTTTGACTGGTTGCGGTCATTTGAAACTTCAAAACGATTACGGCCATTCATTTCGTGCCAGAGTTCCTGCACAGGCGCATTAAAACTATCCATTACTCGTTGTTCTGGCCATTGACTGAATTCATATGCAGTTGTGACTCGTAATGTTTGAAAACGTCGAGACAGTCTCCAGCCGATCCCCCACACTGACTCAATACTCGTTTTTTGTAATAGCTCTTTTTCATCTTCAATCATCACTACTGTTGCGCCGTCAGGTTTCTGATACTTTGAAGCAATCTTTGCTAGTACTTTTGTTCGCGCCATACCAAAAGAATACGTAAGGCCAATTTGTTTCTGTATTTTTTTCTTTAACATAGCGAGCCATATATAGACCTGGTTTTTGGACCAGTCTTTTGGCAAATATACCAATGCGAAACATTCATCGATACTGTATTTTTCTAGTACTGAAACATCTGCTTCAAGCAATGTGCATAATTTCACTGCGTAGTGATCATACAATTCAAAGTGAGAAGTTAAAATTGTAACACCAGGAAATTGCTCTCGTATTTTAAACATTGGCATACCACGCGTAATACCAAGCCTTTTGGCTTCATAGGTCATGGCCATAGCAATACCACGTTCTTCGCCAACAACAACTGGTTTGCCGTGCAAATGGGGAAAGCGCGCAATTTCGCAGTATGCAAAAAAGCCATCACCATCAATATGAAGGATCCATTGTTTTTTGTTATACATATTTTCTTACTACTGCCTTGACCACAGCAGTGATACTCAAACTTTCTTTTGCTTGAATACTGTCGAAGTATTTCATTTTCCAGGCACCGTCAATTACAGCAATAACAATATCACCGCGCTTAGCTTCAAGCGCTCTCTCAACTATGACAAAATCGCCCTCGCAAATACCTGCTTCCTGCATAGCGTTGCCGCCAACACGCAACATAAATGACGCCTCTCTATTATCAATCAAATACGCATCAAGCGTGATGCGATCTAAAAGATTCTCTTCAGCTGGCGTAGGAAAGGAGTTTTTCACCCATTCAGTATACTGAACGATCGTTCACTAATGCAAGTCATTTTTGTTATGACACATAATTGCAGCAATAATAGTATCGTCATTACATACGATGTGTGATACCTTCTATATAGGAATATATCTTATTCAACTCTTTCTTGATCGGAAGGCCCGGGGAATATGTAGTGTTTACATTACATACGAAGCGAGTTCTCAACCACTATGACAGAGCCTTAAGCATTACTCTTGGTTTGACGTCTCCGAAAGGAGGCTTTTTGCGTGCTGAATCACGACTAATGACGTATACTAGGCCTATATGAATATAGTAATTGTTGAGTACGTAGCTGCATTAATTGGTTCAGTTGCCCTAGATGGTGTATGGCTCGGTGTAATCTCTAAATCTTGGTACAAAAAATACATTGGTGATTTAATGCTTGAAAAGCCTCATCTTATCCCTGCCCTACTTTTCTACTTGATCTACGGTGCAGCAACTGTAGTATTTATTATTGACCCTGCGATTCGTAATAGCTGGAGTACTAGTGCAATAATCTTTCGTGCGGCACTACTCGGCCTTATTATTTATGGCGCATATGATCTTACTAATCTTGCAGTATTAAAAGGATGGTCTATTCCTATTACACTGATTGATATTGCTTGGGGTATGACCTTTACGACACTTGTATCGCTAATCGCTATATACCTCACCAAACTGATCATTAAATAACCATGGAACAATCTAGAAAAGAGTATATTTTTCATAAGGTATTTTTTGCTACCGTACTTGTAAATGGATGTATTGCATTGGCTGACATTACCGCTGGATGTTTTTTTCTTTTCAAACAGCAAATTACTGCGTACCTTTATTTCGCCAACAATCCTGTTTCGCACACATTACAATCAGCAGTAATGAGCATCTCTACCCAAAACCAAATAATGGGGATTATTTATTTTTTTAGCCACGGTATAGTAAAACTTATTCTTGTATGGGGACTACTTACTAATCGCTTATGGGCATATCCATTTGCAATTTTATTACTATCAGGATTTACGCTGTACCAGATGTATGACCTCATTACTCGATTTTCTTTTTTTACACTATTGCTTTTGACCGTAAATATCATTACTATTTTCTTTATTAGTCGAGAATACCGACAAATTGTAGTACAATAGTCACTTCATGATTCTTCCTTTTCTTGATTTACTCTGGGGTATTGGTATTGGTATTATTATTTCCCTCCCCCTTGGACCTGTTGCACTTATTACAATGAGACGCACTGTCGAGCACGGTTTACGTGCTGGTATTATTTCTGGACTAGCAATTGCGCTACTTGATACTATTGCAACAGTCATTATCTTACTTGGGCTTCATCATTCGATTCGAACTTTCAACCATATTCCCCGATGGTTATTTATTATCGGCACACTGATCGTATTTTTTTATGGATTACGAATGCTCCTTGCAGATCCTCTGAAAACAATTGAACGCGACCTGCCGTGGCATGAACATTTTTTTGCTTCAATAGTACTTGCACTTACTAATCCCTCTACATATTTAGCATTTGGCGTGATCGGTGCTTTTTTAACTCGATTTATTGATCGTCCGCTTTTTACTCGCGCACAAGTTGCAATCGGATTCTTCATTGGCGCATTTATTTGGTGGTCACTACTTGCATTCATTGCATTTACTCAAAAAAATCGCTATCAGAAAGCAGTCTTTCTTAATAAGATTATTGGAGGCATTATCATGATATTGGCAGTCGTTGCCATATTGCACAATATTACTTCGCTACACGTACCATTTTTCATACACCTACCACAATGATGAGTCACAAAAAAATCCACCGTTTCTACGTAGAAGATATTCCCTTAGCAAGTATTGGTACTACTATTACACTTAACAATGATCGTATTGCTAAGCAAATTAATCGCGTATTAAAAATTCGCCCCGGAGAAGAAATTGAAGTCTTTATGGATGGTGGGGATACCTATGCTGGAACCATTGCACATACAACAGACTTTACTGTAGCTCTTACTATCAATAAGATAATTCCTCGCACAACACCCCCTCGATCAATCATTGCAGCAGTAAGCATTGTTAAAGGCGATGCTTTTGAAATGATGGTACAAAAATTAACAGAAATTGGTGTGTATACCATCGTACCGATTATCAGCGGTCGTACTATCAAACAGTCTATTCGTATTAATCGACTACAGACCATCAGTGATGAGGCGGTTGAGCAGTGCGGTGCTACACAGCGCGTAACAATTACTGAACCCCTGACATTGAAAGAATGTTTTGCCGCCTTCCCTTTCCAAAGCGTAGTACTTGATCCACTTAGTACAAACACTTCACTTTCTGTACTGCCAAATACAGTAGTGTGCTATGTTGGCCCAGAAGGTGGCTGGGACGAAAAAGATGAAGAAGTTATTAATAGCTTCGATACTATTCATCTTAAAATCACAGACCGTGTACTGCGCACAGAAACCGCTGCTATACTCGGTGTATATAGTTTATTGTGGCAATAAGCGAGTGAGGAAACTCTTGCGATGCATGGTAGTGATACCATGTTTTTTCAATGCAGTACGATGAATGAGTGTGCCGTAGCCTTTATTCTTATCCCAGCCATACTGTGCATGTTTTTTATGAAGCTTTACCATATACGCATCGCGAGAAACCTTAGCAATAACAGATGCCAATGAAATTATTTTTTCATGAAGATCACCCTTAATAATAGTTCGTTGATTTTTGTATTCAGCCGGCGCTCTCAATCCACCATCAAGCAATACTGTGCAAAGTGTGGCTTCGCATTCGAGTTTCTGTAAATTTTCTGCAATGCATTCACGAGTACATACAGCGATCCCCTTTTTATCTATCTGAGCAGCAGTACGAGAGCTTACTGCGTAACGAATTTTGCCTTGTTTTGATAATACTTCTGCCTTGGCAAACCAAATATCTCGAGCCCTTTCTGTCATTTTTTTTGAGTCAGTAAGTGTGCTCCAGGCAACTTTTTTGTACGCAATATGTGGTATTGCAACGGCGCAGACATATACAGGCCCAGCCAATGGCCCCCTGCCAACTTCATCGATACCGATAACCCATTTCATGCTTTCATAATACCATCTGTCAATCTGTTTTAGGTATCAACCAACTGTTATAATAAGACACTTATGGAACCGCAATTCGTCCACCTCCACACTCACTCTCACTACTCTCTCCTCGATGGGCTGTCAAAAGTACAGGACCTGGTGAAGCGCGCAAAAGAATTTGGTATGCCTGCATTGGCGTTGACTGATCATGGAGCAATGTATGGTGCGATTGAATTTTACAATGAATGTCGCAAGGCCGGCATCAAACCTATTGTTGGTGTTGAAGCATATGTTGCGGAACGAAGCCGTTTCGACAAAGAGCCTGGTATCGATAGCAAGCGCTACCACCTGACACTGCTCGCAAAAAATAATGCGGGCTACAAGAATTTAATGAAATTAGTTTCAAAAGCTAACATTGAAGGATATTATTACAAACCACGCATGGACACTGAACTGCTTGAGCTTCACAGTGAAGGAGTTATTTGTCTGTCTGGTTGTCCTGGTAGTAAATTCATCAATCATTTAAAAAATGACAATGTTGAGGAAGCAAAGAAATTATTGCTTTGGTACGTGGCAACATTTGGTAAAGAAAATGTGTACGTAGAGGTAATGAAGCACGAAGATGTGGAGTGGTACATGCCACTTATTCCGACAATCGTAAGCATTGCCAAAGAATTAGATCTGCCTATTGTCGGTACCTGGGACTCACACTATCTCAATATTGAAGATAAAGACGCACAAGATACGCTTGTAGCTATTAATACTGGCAGTGAAGTTGGTAGTGCGAAACTCTCGATGAAAGCTGGTAATTACTCTTTTATTTCTACAGCTGAAGCAGTTGAAATATTCAAAGACATTCCCGGGGCCGTAGAAAATACAGTAAAGCTAGCAAACAGCGTTGATCTAGAAATTGAATTATCACCATGGAAATTCCCTAACTACCCTATTCCAGAAGGCGAAACATATGACTCACAATTACGCAAAGACGTAATGACGGGCTTACCTGAAAAGGGCTATGCATTCGAAGGCAAAATTAAAGACCGTATTGAATTTGAGCTTGATGTTATTACTCAAAAAGGATTTCCATCCTATTTCCTAGTTGAGGCCGACCTCGTGAAAGCTGCTCGCAATATGGGTATTGCGACAAATACTCGAGGCTCTGCTGCGGGATCTTTGGTATCGTACCTCATTGGTATTACCACTGTTGACCCTATGAAATACAAGCTGCCATTTGAGCGTTTCTTGAACCCACTGCGTCCCGGTATTCCTGATATTGATTTGGATATTGCAGACAACCGTCGTGATGACTTGATCGACTATATGCGTCACAAATACGGCATGGGTGCTGTGGCTCAAATCTGTACCTTTGGAACAATGGCAGCACGAGGATCTGTGCGTGATGTAGCGCGAGCATTGGGATATCCATATGCTGTCGGTGATCAGATTTCTAAATTAATCCCTATTGGCTCTCAGGGCTTCCCGATGACCATTGACCATGCTCTGGAAATTATTCCGGAACTGAAGGAAATGTATGACAATGACCGTGGCACAAAAGAGATTATTGATATGGCCAAAAAAATTGAAGGCAATGTTCGACATATCTCCGTACATGCTGCAGGTGTAATCGTAGCCCCTACTCCTGATATTACTGAATACACGCCAATTCAGTACGATACTAAGGGCGACAATAAAATCATCACTCAATACGACATGTTCTCTGGTGGTCGCGATGGCGTTGTAAATCTACCAAAATTCGATATGTTGGGTATTCGCAACCTACAGTTTATCTCTGGGACTGTTGAACGTGTAAAAAAAATTCGCGGTATTGATATTGATATTGAAACTATTCCACTAGATGACCGTAAGGTGTTCGCAATGCTCTCAAAAGGCGAAACTGTTGGCGTATTCCAAATGGCTGGCGACGGCATGACTGCCTATATCAAAGAACTGCAACCAACAAAAGTTGAAGACTTGATGGCCATGGTTGCCCTATATCGCCCTGGACCTATGGAGGTGATCCCAGAATACATCAAGCGCAAACAAAACCCGAGATTGGTAAATTATCCCGACCCACGACTTGTCGACGACCTAGAGGCATCCTACGGCCTTTTGGTATACCAAGACGACGTGTTGATGGCATCTATTCGTCTAGCTGGATATACATGGCTTGATGCTGATAAATTCCGAAAGGCCATGGGTAAAAAAATCCCAGCTGAAATGGCTGAGCAAAAAGAAAAGTTTTATAAAGGCTGCAAAGAGTACGGCGGCCTTACCCTTGAGCAAACTGATGACATTTGGAAAAAAATTGAACCATTTGCTGCATACGGTTTCAACAAAGCCCATGCTGCTAGTTATGGTATGGTGGCTTATAAAACCGCATATTTAAAGGCTAATTTTCCCGCTGAATACTTGTCTGCTTGTATGACAGCTGAGTCTGGTGATATTGAAACATGTAGTGAATACATTGCCGAGGCCAACCGTATGGGATACAAAGTACTTCCCCCGCACATCAACGAATCATTCCTCGACTTCACTGTAGTAGTTGACCCTTCAAATACCTCAGGGCAAGAGACCGGCAAAAGAGACAATATTCGTTTTGGACTTCGCAATGTGAAGAACTTCGGCGAAGAAATTGGTAAGGCTATTGTGGCGGAACGTAAAGAACGCGGTAAATTTACCTCTATCGAAGACTTTTTGGAGCGAGTCCAGCACAAGAACCTTAACAAGAAATCTGTTGAAGCATTGATCATGTGCGGGGCGATGGATGACTTTGGTGATCGCGGTATACTTTGTGCCAACATTGAAAACCTCCTAGCATTTCATAAGGGCATGGTGCAGTTTAATAATTCAAATCAGGTTTCACTTTTTGAAGCATTGGCAGACAAGCCAAAAAGTATACTGAAACTTAATGAAGCACCTATTGCTACGATGAAACAAAAGCTGTCTTGGGAAAAAGAATTGCTTGGCCTATATGTCTCTGGTCATCCACTAGACTCATATTCAGACAAACTTCGCCGTGCGACTACATCGATCAGTGGCCTTTTAAAGAAGAAATTCGAAAAAAACCAACTCATTGTGGCTCATATAGATATTGCCCGTATTATTATGACCAAGAAAGATAATTCCAAAATGGCATTTCTTACTATTCAAGACAAAAGTGCTGTAGCAGAAGCGGTAGTATTTCCTGAAGCGTATAAAAAACTAGCTCCAATGATTAAAGAAGGTGTTGTTGCTGCTATGAAATGCTCAATTGCTCAGCGCGGCGACAAGCCAACAATCATGATTGACGATATCAAAGTCTTAGAATAGCACACTAATCTTGACTTTTTGTCAATATTTGCTATACTAAACAAAAACACGAGATGAAAACACTCCAACCGAAACTCGAATTTTTCCAGCAGGCAATAATTACCGCACTGCAAGAAGGAACAGAGCCCGCCGAAAATGATGAAAAAGAACTGCTTCGACTTGTTAAATTAAGATACAACACTACTAACGTAGCGAAAAAGCAGAAAATCTTTTATGTCATTTTAAAAAAATTTAAATTTAAACGGTTTACTGGTACTTCGAACGACGTCACTCAATGGAATATGATTGGGGCGACAATAAAAGCAATTGAGGCCGCCATTGTTGAAGGGCAAATTAAAACAACTCCCCCTTCTCCCGCGTCTGAAGAAAAACCATTCGTCCCTCCTGAGTTTATGCGCTCAGTACGAGCTGCATTCTTCAGGGATCCAGACTCTGAAAATCTTACGTTTATAAACCACTAACAAACGTCAAAGCCATTATTACAAAGGTAATAATGGCTTTTTGTATCGATTACCCATAACAAAACCCCCGGCATAGAGCTGGGGGTTTTTTGTTTACAGAGTACGTTTTAGTATTGCCAAGTAATCGAAAAATAAGAACCCTGATAAGTTGATACTATCTGGTTACTTTTCAGACGAACATTATCATCGGCTGTGTATGCGACGATATTATCACAATTATTTCGGGTAATTGATGGTTGTATCAGTGTGTTCTGATAAGTGTTAGCAGGCACAAGGATATCTATCGTGTAAGTAAACGAAGTCACTTGTTTTTGAATTAAAAAGGCCAACTTTACAAACACCACCGTTCCGATACCGTCAGGTGTAACACTTAATGGCTCATAGTCCAACTCATCACCGGACAAGTCGTATAGATGCACCAAGCCAATTAGCTTATTTGACCCTGCGTAGTTACTCCCGACAATTGTCGTCCATGGTAATCTATCAAGCATGACATCCTTGCCATTTGTGGAAAGGTTTATTGCACCAGCCTGCACATTTTTAATTATATAACCGGTATTGAAATAGCCGGTCGAAATTGTGATACCGCCATCGGTATCATATCTGAGGTTTTTTGAAATCGTTAGTGTTGTGGCTGGTACAACGACCGGCGCAACAATGGTTTCTTTTGTACACGAGGACATGCCACCGATAGTAATCAAGGCGGCGATTGCGAAAAGGGTTCTTTTTTTCATTTTTTTTAATTTTAATGTGTGTAGTATTTGATTACAAAATAGCATCTTATTGACAAGATGTCAATAAGTATTTGTAAACAACCATACATACCAAAACCCCACAACGTTTTCACATTGCGGGGTTTTGGGTTATAGATAATCCAACTATTACACTTGCGTGTTGTCGATTTTATTCATTAAAGCCATCACCTCATTAGCGTAGGTTGGTACCACTGATGGGGGGTTGTACGTTTGTAAGATGGCCTTTGTTGTTTTACCTTCATAATGCTTCGCTGTATTGGGGTTGTCACCACCAAGGTTGGTAGCAACAGTCTCAATGGCAGAGTCGTAGCTCTTGAAATTGATGTGACATGAACCGAATCCGAATGGACTGTAAGTCACTGACTTACATTGGTGGAGACCGCCTGTTGATTCGCGGATAGCGATCGCAGGGATCAAACGCCAGTCGATGTCATGTTCTTCAGCTTCAGTAACCATTTTCATACCGTAACCAGCTAGCGGCATACCGTTCTGTTTAAAGTAGGTATCAATTTTCGCAGCCTTCTCCTCTCTTTCCTGTTGGAGTAATGCATCGTCCGAGACCGGAGGTTCCGTATCGGCCGAAGCGCTTAGTTGATTTTGTGAAGATAATGTCGGTGTAACCGCATTATTAACGGATGTCGTAAAGGCACTCATCGATAATGTAGTTGCAACCAACGGAACAATGATAAATGATCGTGTGATTGAATGTTTTATTGAACTCATAGGTTCCGGTTGAGCTCCGGAGGAACTTCACAGCAGTACATTTGTCTGAGTTCCGCCCTTTCAGGTTGGTTCTAAACAAAATCCATAAGATACGAGTACCTTATGAACTAGCTATATAGTAGCACAAAGCACATTAAATGTCAATGCTTATACAATGAAAAAACTATGTGTCAAACTAAAAATACCCTTATATTATAAGGGTATTTTAGGAAACATTGTTTGACAATATAGCAAATATATTGTCTTGTAATGCTATAACTAAAGGGTATATTGGCAATCTTTAGTTTATATAGCGTAATTACTTAGAAATGGCTGAAACCATAGCAATAACTTGGTCTTTTAGACGTTGTTCCATCTCGCGAAATAGCTTTGTGGCCTCTTTTTTATACTCAACTAGTGGCTCACGCTGGCCATATGATCGCAATCCCACTGATTGACGCATATGCTCCATAGTATCAATATGCTCTACCCATAAGGTATCTGTAGTATAGAGAACGATACGGCGAACATTTTCCCAAAAAGCGTCTTCGCCAATGATTGCAATCTTTTCTTTGACGATTGGATCGAGGGTGTCTAAACTATCCAAAGCAAAGAAATTGCTCATAATGTGCCCCTTATCCCCCTCTACCATTGCGCGTCGACGACCATAAATAATCGTTCGCTGGAACGATAATACAGTATCGTATTCCAGGGTGCTTTTACGAGCGTCAAAGTGAAATCCTTCGATTTTCTTTTGAGCTGTTTCAAGTGCACGGGTGACAAAACCATTATCGATTGGCTGATCTTCTGGGAAGCCAAAGCGACTCATCATGTTTTTCAAACGGTCATTTGTACCAA
Source organism: Candidatus Nomurabacteria bacterium (assembly GCA_903862255.1). Taxonomy (GTDB): domain Bacteria; phylum Patescibacteriota; class Minisyncoccia; order Phycocordibacterales; family UBA9973; genus UBA4124. Next base: position 10,946 of record CAIOXK010000013.1, read on the forward strand.
ATACGCGCATAAGCTCATCCTCCAAAGAGACGTAAAACTGGGTTTCACCCGGATCACCCTGGCGACCAGATCGTCCACGGAGCTGGTTGTCGATACGACGAGCTTCGTGTCGCTCAGTACCAATAACAAACAATCCACCAAGATCTTTGACTTCTTGCTGCTCTTCTGGAGTAGAAGTGGTACCTCCAAGTATAATATCGACACCACGACCAGCTAAGTTGGTAGCAATAACTACACTTCCTTTCTTACCAGCCTGGGCAATAACTGAACCTTCATTTTCATGATTCTTGGCATTCAATACTTGGTGAGGAATACCTGCTTTCTTGAGGTACGCAGCAAGCAATTCATTTTTTTCAATAGATACAGTACCGATCAATACTGGCTGACCTTTTGCATTCAAAGCTTTTACCTTTTGAGCGATTGCTTCAAACTTGCCGTTTTCTGTTTGGAATATTAAGTCATTATGATCGATACGCTGTACTGGGCGATGTGTTGGCACAGAAATAACACCGATATTGTACACTTTCATAAATTCTTCCTCAGAAGTCTTGGCTGTACCGGACATACCTGAAAGCTTTTCGTATAGTTTAAAATAGTTTTGGTAAGTGATTGAAGCAACAGAGCGAGTTTCCTGCTCGACCTTTACCCCTTCTTTGGCTTCAATGGCCTGGTGCAAACCTTCTGACCAGCGACGGCCTGGCTGCATACGACCAGTAAATGTATCAACTATGATTACTTCACCATCCTTAACTACATAATCTTTATCCTTCTGGAACAATGCCCGAGCCCGTACAGCTGTTTCTAAATAGTGAGCATATTTAATGCCCTTTTCAGTATACATATTATCAATACCCAAAAGCTTCTCGGCTTTTGTAATACCATCATCAGTCAAAGTAATTGCCTTAAGTTTCTCATCAACAATATAATCCTTCTCAACCTCCATCTTGCCAGCGACATCGCGTACAGTTTTGTAGAGACTTTCTGAATCACTGATTGCAGAAGAAATAATAAGAGGCGTACGGGACTCATCGATAAGAATTGAGTCCACCTCGTCAACGACAGCAAAATAGTGATCTCTTTGGACAATCTCTTCTTTTGTATTTACCAAATTGTCACGAAGATAATCGAAGCCAAACTGACTATTAGTACCATACGTAATATCGGCAAGATACGCATCTTTGCGACTTACCGGGCGAAGGAATTGTTTAATCACTTTGAATGAACCTTCTTCATCACGCTCTTCGTCTAACTCTTGATGAGTAGGATCATAGACAAAGGATTGGTTTTGATCATTGATAACACCAATAGACAATCCTAAGAAACTATAAATTTGCCCCATCCATGTGGCATCACGCCGAGCAAGATAGTCGTTCACAGTAACTACGTGTACGCCGCGACCAGTTAATGCATTTAAATATACAGGCAGTGTTCCTACCATTGTCTTACCTTCACCGGTACGCATTTCGGCAATATTGCCTTCATGCAGCACCATACCTCCGATAAGTTGCACATCATAGTGACGTTTATTCATCGTGCGTTTCGCTGCTTCACGAACAAGGGCAAATGCTTCTGGCAAAATAGCATCAAGTGTTTCGCCTGCTGCTAAGCGAGCCTTGAGATTTTCTGTTTCCAAAGGAAAGGCCTCATCTGTTAAGCCAGTCAAACGCTCCTCTATATCGCCTATTTTTGCTGCTCTTTTTGCATAGCCTTTTGTTTTATTTCCATCAAAAAATGATTGTATTGAGAATGCCATAGGATTGCAGTATAGCATTTTGAGCCCTTTTTTGGAAGATGGCCATACTATAGAAAATTAAGTGCGCACTAATCCCAAAACACGAAAACCGATCACGTAGAACGTGATCGGTTTTCGTTAAGTGGAAAGAGAGTGAGTGAGTAAAGAGAAAAATTATTTTTTCTTCTTAGCAGCAACTTTCTTTTTTGCTACTTTCTTTACTGCCTTCTTGGCTACTTTCTTTACTGCTTTCTTAGCAACCTTCTTAACAGCTTTCTTAACTGCCTTCTTGGCTACTTTCTTTTTTGCTGCCATAAATGTAAATATTGTTCTATTAATCTTCGGTGATGATCGACCACTATATTGTGATAACGCGTTATCATCACTCGTACTTATATTATCTCTTGTGCAACAACTACGTGCAATAAATATAATAAAAAAACTGTGGATAACTCTTCTTTTTTCAAACGCAAATTACTTGCATTTAAATAAACAGAAAGATTATAGTTGCATAAAATAATAATAATTTTAAAAATAAAAAACAAGAAAACATCCCGCTAAGGATGTTTTCTCATGTTGCTGTACTCGTAAGCCGAATTCTGTTTTAGTGATCATTTATCTGTGATGACTATTACTAGTCACCTATAGCGGCACTCCCCACTTCGCTCTTACAAGCTGCGCGGGGCTCGGCCTTGCACACAAGTAAGGATTTAGCCGTTTCACTTTCTATGTTTCCATAAAAATTTCCCACTACACCGCGTCAGACGCGGTCGCGCGGGACCATTGTATTTCTACTCCGGCGTCACTGTTCGCACCTCGATCATTGCTGATGATGGGAATTACCCACTACCCTCACGAATTGAATCGTTATGTGTTCGGACTTTCCTTACCACGTCGCTCTTACGAGTTCTGCGGCACGATCATTCGGTACAGCCCTTTCATTATGCATACCAAAAGACCACTGGCAATACCAGTGGTCTTTTGTGTATGTTCTATTATTTACTATGCCTCACAACTTACACAGACATTATCTTCGGCAACAAAAACAACTTTTGGCTTTTTTGATTCTTGTTCCTGTAATTTCTTTCTGCCAAACTGTTGAGCTGCATTCATACTGTGCTGATAATAAAGAGTTTTGATTCCTTTCTCCCAGGCATACAGATAGAGTGAGTTCAGATCTTTTGCAGAAACAGTCGGATCAATCATGATATTTAAAGATTGGGATTGATCAATATATTTCTGACGATCAGACGCCTGATCAATAATAATCTTCTGGTCGATCTCACTAAATGTTCGGAACACCTGCTTCTCATGAGCAGTCAAACAATCAAGATGCTGTACTGAGCCGTCATTGTCACGAATACTTGCCCATACATCTGAAGTATTTTGACCTTTTTCTTTAAGCAGTACTTCAAGTGTCGGATTCTTAATTGTCACCTTCATTTTGTCTACATCTTTTACAAAAGCGTTCGACATTAATGGTTCGATACTTTGAGACACCTGCCCGAGAATAAATGCTGAAGAAGTTGTTGGAGCAACGGCAAGCAATGTAGTATTGCGACGACCATAGCCTTTTAAAATTTCTGGCTCACCGAATTCTTTTGCCAGATCTTCTGAGGCTTTGTATGCTCGGTCTTTGATCAAAGAAAAAATCTCTGTATTGAGTTGCATTGCCTCAGGGCTTTCGTACGCAATATTGCTTTCCTGCAAGAATGTATGCCAGCCCAATACACCAAGACCAAGTGCGCGGTGCTCTTTTGCAAACTTATATGCACGCTGCATAAAGAAGAATGCTGTATTTTTTTGAGAATCATCACTATCCCGCAATTTCTCAAGCTGCACTAGAAAGTCAGAAATAACTGTGTCGAGAAACATTACCATTGTTTCTATCGCATCGGTATCTTTCCACTCTTGGTAGTGGCGCATATTCATTGAAGACAAGCAGCAAACAAATGAAATATCATCATTTGATGGCAATGCTATTTCAGAACAAAGATTACTTGCGTGAATCGTTAGTTTTTTGTCTTTATATACATCAACAGTGTTATTGTTTACTGTGTCACTAAAAAGAATGTACGGGTAGCCAATTTCTGTACGACGCTGAATAATTTTTGCCCAAATTTTTCGCTTCTCCTGATCACCATCAACCATTTCTTTGAGCCATGCATCTCCAACTGTTATTGCATAAGTAGAGTCTTGGATAGCATGACCTTCCTTGCCGATATTAAGGTATTCTTCAATATCGGCATGTTCAACTGGCAAATACGGCGCAATGTGTCCACGACGAGTACTGCCCTGACTCACAACACTAACAAGTCCATCGAATAATTCCATAAAATGGACTGATCCTGAGGAAAAACCATTATCTTTGATCGCAGCACCTCGGGGACGGAGTCCACCTAGAAACAACGATGTACCGCCGCCATACTTCGTCATCATTCCTGCCTCAGCATGTGTAAACAAAATACGAGACATATCATCTGCAACAAAACTACCGAAACAACTAATAGGAAGCCCCCGAGACAAGCCATAGTTTGACCAAACAGGAGAAGCCAATGAATAAAAACCTTTTGACATGTAGTCATAAAACTTATCCGCGAAGCCTGGCTTGTTGAGATATTTTTCTGCAGTTTCTGCAATCTGGCGAATACGCTCTTCGGCAGTAGTATTGCCTACTAAGTAGCCTTTTGATAAAAATTTTCTACTGTTTTCGTTTAGCCAATACATATGATGTGTCGTAATTATTTATGGTAATATTTTTTCTCCTAAAAGAGATCGTCACTGGTAATACTTTTGTTTTTCTTGTTGTAATTGATTGATCTTTTGTTGAAGAAATCCCCGTGCTTTGTAGCAATAACTTCATCGTAAAACCAGTCAGATTTTTTGATTAGAGCCTCATCTAGGGTAAAGATTTTGCGTATACCGATACTTTGTAGAGAATTATTAAAGCGCTGCTTGATGAATTCTAGTACTACGTCTTTGGTAATAAAATCTGGCTCCCCATTCTCATAAATCCAATCCACCACTTGTGATTCTGATTCAAATGCTTCCTCGCAAAGCCTAATTACTGCCTCTTCAAATTCTGTATCAAACCATTCTGGGTGTTCTTCTTTAATAATATTTATAAGATCTATACCAAACAGTCCATGAATTTGTTCTTCTTTTGATGTTGCTTCGACTGCATTTGATATACCTTTGAACAAGTTTTTGTACTTATTGAAGGACATCATTATTAGAAACTGAGAAAAAAGTGAAACATGTTCTATAAATAATGAGAAGAGCAAGATTGATTGGCTATATTCTCTATTATCTTCACTCTTGGCAGTTGCCAGGGCCTTATCAAGATAATGAACACGCTTTATGAGTGCAGGTATTTCATCTATTGTCCTAAAGGCATCATTCAATCCTAATATCTCTAGTAAGTGAGAATATGCATCAGTATGGCGAACCTCACTCTCTGCAAATGTAGCACCTACAGCCCCGATCTCTGGTTTGGGCATCTTTTTGTAAATATCTCCCCAAAAAGTTTTCACCGCTACTTCGATCTGAGCGATAGCAAGCATAGTGTTTCGGATAACATTACGCTCTTTTTCGTCGACATTTACCCTGAAGTCTTGTATGTCACCAACGAAATTAAATTCAGTATGGATCCAATACGAATGACGGACAGCATCTACGTATTCATATAGTTCGGGATATTCGTAAGGTTTTAGATACACTCTTTTTTTGAAAATATCACGCTTGCGGTCCTTATTTCTCTCTTCTCGGTACAGTACATACGCCTTTGCTACTTCAAAATCTCCTTTTCCTGCGATTTCTTTTTCTACCACGTTCTGTATATCTTCAACTTCTGGGACTTGATCTATATATGTACTCTCAAGAGTGGCAACAATACTATCAACAAGCTCCATGAGCGAGACTATATCAATGAGTACCTTAGTTGCTTCGTATGCGCGAGCGATTGCTTTCTCAATGCGTGCACGGTCGAATTCGACGACTGATCCATCACGCTTCTTGATGAGTTTGATTGCCATATTTTTTCCCCAATTACCTATTAATGTAAACTCAGTATATAAACAATTTCACCGGTAACATATTTTTTTGATTTTAATGAAATAAAAAAAAATTCTTGTAAAGAAAATTTTCTACATCCCCTTTAAGGAAAGTCTTTTTGAACGATCGTTCAATGTAAGTATATAAATTGATGTTTTATTTTTACAAAATTGTAACTATTTGCCCTACTTTGAGATCATGAGCTGTGGAAAACTTTCCATTTACTTCCAATACATACCGTACGGGTTGAGATGGGTAGAAAATTTTTGGATAACTATTAGCTGAGACATCTGTAGTTATATCTACTATTTTTAAGTTCTCATCAAGCCATACGATATCTAGGTTATATTTCATATCCTTCATCCAAAAACCATATTTACTAGCTGTATCAAATACAAAAAGCATGCCGCTATTAGTAGGTAAACTTGTTGTGTCTGACAAACCTTGCTCGCGACTTTGTTCAGTATCAGCAATGGTTATAGCTATATCTACTGTTGGCGCGTGAAGTACACTACTTATCACACGCTGCCCGCCGCCATTTACAGTTTTTATTGAATTGCTCTGTGAAAAAGGCGCGCCCGAAAAACCATTAGAGCCAAAATGCAAAAAGAGCAAACCAATACAGGCTGCTCCTATTGCTAATAGTATTGAAATTACATAGTAAATGTATTTGTGAGTAAGATCTATAATTTTCATAAAATCATCTTTATTTTGTCTCAGTCTACCATTGTGTGCTCTATAGAATCACGCAATGGATTTGCGCAGCATAACCTTGCTGCAAGGAGTAGTATTTCAGTCAACTACCATGACTTAACTCTTGTACGAATGTACAAAAGAATCAACCGTATCAATCATACTACGCCTAAGCAATAGTATAACTATCTCAATTTGAGTTAATCCACGACCAGCTTCCGCTAGCCGTGCCTTGTTACGACTTATTCCCTGTCACCGATCTTACCGTAGTCCCTCCTTATGGAGAGCCTTCGGGTACTACCGGCTCCCTTGAATTGACGGGCGGTGAGTACAAGACTCGAGAACGTATTCACCGCAGTTTGGCTGACCTGCGATTACTAGCGATTCCAACTTCAAGCAGTCGAGTTGCAGACTGCTATCCGAACTAGGGCTATCTTTGAGGGTTGGCTCCGGATCGCTCCATTGCATCCCATTGTAATAACCATTGTATTATGTGTGTGGCCCCAGATATCAAAGGGACATGCTGACCTGGCGTCATCCTCTCCTTCCTCCCAGCCCGAAAACTACATCGGACAGATGCTTCATGGTAAAAACAACATATAAATACATTATTTCTACCATGAAGCATCCGTAGAGTTCCAGATGCTCAATGGAAGAACAAAATATAAATACTTCGTTCTTCCACAGAACATCCGGATCACATCATCCGATGGCCCTATTTCTAGAGACACCGAAGGATATAGTCTTTGGGCTGGGCAGTCTTGCCTGACACTTGTAACAGACAACGAGGGTTGCGCTCGTTAGCCCACTTAAGGGAACAGTTCAAACCACGAGCTGACGACGGCCATGCATCACCTGCGTACCGGTCTTGCGAGGGCCTAGTTTCTTAGGCTTTCCCGTACGCTTCAAATCTGGGTAAGGTTCTTCGTTTACCTACGAATTAAACCACATAATCCACCGCTTGTGCGAGTCCCCGTCTATTCCTTTGAGTTTTAGCCTTGCGGCCGTACTTCCCAGGTGGACAACTTAACGCGTTAGCTTCGCCTCTCAGAGGGTCGATACTCCGAAAAGCTAGTTGTCATCGTTTAGGGCGTGGACTACTGGGGTATCTAATCCCATTCGCTACCCACGCTTTCGTGTTTCAGTGTCAGTAATGTGCCAGTAAGCTGCCTTCGCTTTTGGTGTTCCCCATGATATCAACGGATTTCACCCCTACACCATGAGTTCCGCTTACCTCTCACATACTCAAGCATTGCCGTTTCGTCCGCGTTTCCGAGGTTAAGCCCCGGGCTTTCACAAACGACTAACAACGCCACCTACACACCCTTTACACCCAATAATTCCGGATAACGCTCGGGGCCTCTGTATTACCGCTCCTGCTGGCACAGAGTTAGGAGCCCCTTATTCATGAGGTACCGTCAATATACTTCTTCCCTCATAAAAGATCTTTACGTGGCGAACCACTTCATCAATCACGCGGCGTCGCTCCATCAGACTTTCGTCCATTGTGGAAGATTCTCGACTGCAGCCACCCGTAGGTGTATGGGCCGTGTCTCAGTCCCATCGGTGGGGGTCAGGCTCTCACCTCCCCTAGACGTCATAGCCTTGGTACGCCGTTACCGTACCAACTAGCTGATATCTTACAGGCCGTTCCCCGAGCGAAAAACTTTACCTCGGAAGGACTATCGTGTATTAGCACACCTTTCGGTGCGTTATTCACGACTCGGGGGTACGTACCTATATATTACTACCTCGTCTGCCACTAACCAGCGTCCTTCTTCAAAATATCGCTTTGTATCGTATTGCTACTCAACTCGACTTTATCGATCAGAAGAACAAGGTTCGTTCGACTTGCATGCCTTATCCACGCCGCCAGCGTTCATCCTGAGCTAGGATCAAACTCTTCTTAAAAGTTCCCATATAAATATGTGGAACTAGACTGAGACAAAATAAAAATGACTTCTTATTTTGTCTCCTATTTTTAGGACAATTGTGTGTTTATGTTAATTATAGATTTGCATTTGATTGCATCAATTTACTATGTAATTTTCAAATAACTAACCCACCTCTGTGAGCGACCACTAGTATATACGTCTCAAACATAAAGTCAACCTTTTAGCGAGGAATAATCTTATCACTTTTACCAATCAGCTAAATAACCTTAAAATCCTTTATTTATAAGGCTATTTAGATCACTAATTCTGCTAAAGTACAGGGGTACATTTCGTAATTAATAATGGTTTTAAAGTCTGCAGTTCTTCTAATCCAGCCTTTTATTGTATTCCCCTTTAGGATCTGGTGGATAAATAAATCATCCCCTGGGACAAGTCGATCGATTGGCAAGTTATCAATATCGTAATACTTCGGATCCTTCATCTCATCAGTACTTATAGCTTCTCCTTCGAAAATATAGCAATTGTAGAAAAGTACCCGAAAAGATGGGTGGCCAAACGGAATAAGCTCTTCTGGACCATTATAAAAATCAATGAGTGCGACTGGTATAAGATCTTCTTCGTACACACTGATCCCACCTGTCTCTTCTACAACTTCTCGAATAGTACTAACCAGCGCACTTTCCCCTTCCTCAATCTTTCCACCAAATCCTTTGAGCCCAATAATCTTAAACTGCTGATCGGCCAAAAGCACTTCGTTTTTTTCTTTATGTATAAAGTGAACCGCTGTCGCTTTTTTCATATATGAATTATAGTACTTTTTTGATGTGATACCATATAGAATATGATTATGGAGGAACTTTATCGTACGATCTCTAACGGTAGCGATATAAACATCTCAATAGATACTCGTACTATCAGTAGTGGTGATATTTATATTGGACTTAAAGGAGATCAATTTGATGGTAATTCCTATGTTCAAGAGGCCTTGGATAAAGGTGCGAGATTAGCAATTATTGATAACGAGGCTTACAAAATTGATGACCGATGTATCCTGGTTGAAAATACGTACCAAACACTCAGTGCACTAGCAAAAATTCACCGCCAAACATTTATGATCCCCATACTGGTTATTGGTGGGTCAAATGGTAAAACAACAACAAAAGAATTAATCAGTGCGGTGCTTAGCAGCACACATACAGTTCATACAACTAAAGGCAATTTAAATAACGAAATCGGTGTGCCGCTCACCATCTTAGCGATGAAACCAGGTATTAATATTGCAGTTATTGAAATCGGCGCAAACCATGCTGATGAGCACACTCGTTTAATGAATATTGTTTGCCCAACCCATGTAGTGGTTACCAATAACGGCAAAGACCACCTCGAAGGTTTTGGGAGTATTGAGGGGGTACGCAAGGCAAATAAAGAGATCTATGATTGTTGCCGCACTATTGGCGGCGCAGCGTTTGTAAATAAATATATTGAAGACCTCGTTGTAGACAGTGCTGACATGAATCGTACCTTATATCCACTACAATCATATGAAAGCACCTCTACTCTCCTGGCGAGTTTAACATATAACCATACAGACATTGCTTCTCAACTCTTTGGCTCATTTAATGAAAACAATATACTTGCAGCTATTGCGATAGGTGAATATTTTAATGTTCCATTAGAAAAAATTAGCAGTGCTATTGCAGAATATCAGCCAACACTTAAGCGCTCTCAAATTATTGAAAAAAATGACCATACAATTGTGTTGGATTGTTACAATGCTAATCCTACTAGTATGGAGCTTTCATTAAAAGATTTTTTCAAAAGCTCTGAAGCAAACAAAAGAGTTATCATTATCGGTGACATGCGCGAAGTCGGAGAAACAGAACTTGATGCGCATAAAGAAATCCTGCAGTTAATTTCTAGCCATATAGCTCCTAGTGATGAAGTTATTGCCGTAGGCCAGCTTTTTTCTACTTATCAAAATGATTTTCCTTACACATTCTTCCCAACATCTACTGATGCAAAAGAATATTTCAACTCACTAGACATAAGAGGCAAGAAAGTGTTTTTAAAAGCCTCACGAGGGACTAAGTTAGAAACTATTTTAGAATAAAAAATCTCCCGGGTGTTAATCGGGAGAGTAATATTTTTGTACTACTTATTTTAAGCAGCTTTTTTTTGCTCCATATCTGCATGGTTGCCAGGTATACCACACAATGGAACGCCATTAACAATTTCAAAGGCGGCTTCACAGCAATATGCACAAGAGCAATGTGGAGCGAGCGTCCTGGACACTTCTTCTCCGGTATATATAGAGATCATAATTGGTTTATATTTCTACAATTAAAGCAGTCGAAAGACAAAGGTGCAATCTGATATACTGTGACTATGAAAAATATTCACTTTATCGGTATTTGTGGGGCCGGTATGGCAGGTATTGCCGTAATGCTACAGAATGCAGGATATAACGTTACCGGCTCTGACGAAGGATTTTATGATCCCGTCGCCTCTTATTTAAAAAAAAATAATTTCAACCTTGAACCTGGATACCGCCCTGAGAATATTCCGGACAATACTGATGTTATTGTTATTGGTAAACATGCCAAACTTATTCCTGAAGAAAATCCGGAGGTAGCTTACGCATTTCAGTTGCAAAATGAAAATCGGGTTCGTATATTATCATTCCCTGAACTACTTCAAGAGTTAACACTTGATCGAAATAGAATTGTTGTGGCTGGCAGTTATGGTAAATCTACAGTTACCGCTCTTTTGGCATGGTGCCTATCTGTAGCACAAAAAAATCCAGGTTATTTCATTGGTGCTCAAGTGTATGGTATGCAGGACCCATGTGTACTAGGCACTGGACCTTTTGTTTTTGAAGGTGATGAATATCCTTCAGCAAATTGGGACAACCGCTCTAAGTTTGAATTTTATAACCCTCACCACGTTCTCCTCACTTCTGGTGAACATGATCATGTAAACGTTTTCCCTACTCATAAATCATTTCTTGAACGATTTGAGGTTTTATTAAAAAAAATTCCCGCAGATGGTATTTGCATTGGTTGTATTGAAAATGATTCTGTTGAAAAATTATTATCTTTTGCCCCAAATACAATTACGTACGGTGTAGACAGGGGTACGTGGCATGCAAAAAATATTGTTTGGGGTGAAGAAACCTCATTTGATGTATACAAAGACGAAACTTTCATTATTACTGCTACTACTACGCTTTTAGGTAAGCACAATGTCCAGAACTGTATCGGCACTATTGCATTAGTCATTGAAACCAATCTACTTACTGCAGTAGAAGTTACTGCTGGCATAAAAACATTCAAAGGTGTGAAGCGTCGACTTGATCGCATAGATACAAAAGGAATTATTCCTATTTATGAGGGATTTGGTTCTTCATATGCTAAGGCGCGTAGCGCTATTGAAGCAATTGCCTTGCACTACCCTACAAAAAAGATTTATTGCGTATTTGAACCTCATACATTTAGCTGGAGAGATCCTGCTATGTCTTTTTGGTACAACGATGTCTTTAATAGCGTAACCAATGTAGCAATTGTTACCCCACCAGCAAGTCACGGCAAAGATACTGCTGGACAACTATCTGCACAAGACATTCTTGATCACATCGGTTCACCGGTAGCATCAAAAGAACGGTTTGATGAAAAAGAAATGGCATTTAAGGCGATTCTTTCAACAATCAAAGACTGTGAAAATGACTACTGTATTTTAATTTTAACATCAGGTGAAGCATTACAATTAGGACCGGCATTAGTGCAGTGGTCAGAAAACAATAACTAATATGACTACAAAAACCATACAATCCCTACTAGAAACACTTCCTGTTATTACATGCGTCGGCAGTAAAGAAAAGATTATTGAAGATCTTACAATTGATTCTCGGACAGCAGCCTTAGGGATGTTATTTATTGCACAAAAAGGGGAAACTGTTGACGGGCATGATTTCATCGATGGTGTTATAGAAAAGGGGGCTGAAATAATTGTTTGCGAAATTCTGCCTAGTGCAATTAAAGATACTATTACCTATATTCAGGTCACTGATACTCATCATGCTACAGGCATTATTGCAGAATGGTTTTATGAATTTCCTGCAAAACAACTTACAATCATTGGTGTAACTGGTACTAATGGTAAAACCACGGTAGCTACTTTGTTATGGCAATCATTCCGATTGCTTGGACATAAAACTGGATTAATTTCTACTGTCTCTTACTGGATCGATGATAAAGAAATACCGAGCACTCACACTACCCCTGGAGCATTAGTTTTGCAAAAACTATTTCGCACCATGCTCAATACAGGCTGTAGCCATGTAGTAATGGAGGTAAGTTCTCATGCTATTGCCCAAGATCGTATTTCCGGTATTGATTTCAGGGCTGGTATTTTCACCAATCTTACTCAAGATCATTTGGATTTTCATAAAACTATGGAAAACTATCGTGACACAAAGAAGAAGTTTTTTACAACCCTTTCTTCTAACTCAATAGCGATTACTAATAGTGATGATGAAAATGGTGCCTACATGATAGATACGACTTTTGCTAAAAAGGTTAGTTATGGGATCTCACATGCCGCTGACTATAAGGCAGAAAACATTTCTCTCAATACACAGGGTAGTACGTTTGAACTTGAAAATTCACCAGTTTACTCAATGCTTCTTGGCAGCTTCAATCTTTCAAACAGTCTTGCTGTATATGCAACATTGAGAGAACTAGGCTATGCAAAAGATATTGTCATTTCCCTCTTTGAAAAACTTCTTCCGCCCCCTGGTAGACTAGAAATAATTAAGGGCTCAGAAAATAAAATAGGTATTGTTGATTACGCACACACCCCTGATGGCTTAGAAAAACTCCTTACTACTATTCAAGAAATGAAAACGCCAAGTACTTCAGTTATTATTGTATTTGGCTGTGGTGGTAATCGCGATACATCTAAACGACCTATTATGGGAGCAATTGCGGGGACTTATGCAGATAAAATAATTATTACATCGGATAATCCTCGTAATGAGGTTCCGGGGACTATTTGTGAAGAAGTTGCCAAGGGCATTACTGATCCTGCTATCACGTATGAAATTATCGTTGATAGAAAAACAGCAATTCTACATGCAGTAGAAATTAGTAATCCAGGCGACACAATTATAGTTGCAGGTAAGGGTCACGAACAGTATCAAATAATCGGTGAGCAAAAAAATGCTTTTAGTGATAGAGATATTTTAAAAGAAGCATTTAAAAATTAAGCAGTGGAAAAGGCATCATTTTGATTAAAAAAATGATGCCTTTTTAATTTCATGCGATGGCAGAAATTTGGTTGAATCTATCAGCAAACTCTTCTTCCATAGCATATAGCTCTGGATCTGTATATCTACTGTGATTAACTTTTGAGCTGAGCGCGACGACTTTTTCACCCTCCAAAAAAAGAACCATTGTAATTTCTTTTTCCGGATGAGTGACATCGATAATTTCTGAGGGTGCAGTAGGGCGCACGACTGATTCAGTAAACCCATCGCCTGCTAAAAGTGTAAGGATACTTTCTTTGTTCACATTTGCTATTTGCATGGTTATTAAATTAGGTGAATTTGATATAACTGTACCGCAATTTCTTTTACTTTGCCACCTTCACTGCTTCGTCAAATTTAATAGAAAGCAATTTTGAACCGCCATCTGTTCCCAGTGTTACGCCATATAGTACTGAGGCACGAGACATTGTTTCGCGGTTGTGAGTTACCACAATAAGCTGTGAGTATTCTGCCAATACTTCGATCATA
>CAIOXK010000014.1 GCA_903862255.1 Candidatus Nomurabacteria bacterium
CCAGTGCTTTAATATACAAGTCATCGCCCATTAACATCTTAAGAAGTAACGGGATGGCCTCAAGCACAAAAAACATTAAGAATAACACTCTTGCGAGTGGAGATTTTTTAGCAATGCTTTCCAAGGCCTCACTACGATTATAAAAACCGTCCATCCTTGCATCAGCAAGTCGCGCCGATCTGTTCGCAGTACTTGTACGAACTTGTAAATTGCGACTAGTAGCATCAGCTTCAGCTGACTGTTTATCTTTTAATGCTTGTTGCATTGCCAGATATTCAGGACTGCTGGCTTTTTGCGCCTCAAAATCCTTCGTCATGTTTTCCAACAAAATAGAATCAGTCTTGAGCTCACTGATTTTTGTTTGAGCTGCAGGCCCTAAGCCTTTAATGCCAGAACCAACAATTCCCTCTATCTCTTTGTTGAGCAGAGTTCTTTTGTTTAAGATTGTATCTCTCAAATCATCAATCTTTTTCTGGCCTTCACCAAGCACGTTTTGATATGCTAGGTTTTTTTCATCATAATTTTTGTCCGCATCCTTTTTTAGCTGATCATTTGTTTTTATCAAATTAGCAGTTGAATCGTTAATGCGATTGAATCTTATTTGTTTCTGATCAGACACATAAGTCTTTATTTCAGTATCAAAAAATCTCATTTCCATCATCGTTGAGTTTACGTACGACAACGTGTAAATTATGACCCCTCGTAATAATGTTACCAGGGTAAACCTAAACATCTTATGCTCAACTATCTGAGTGAACCAATGACTACTAGTTGTAGCCTGTAAAACACGTGCAGCATCATGATCCATAAAGACCATAATTGCCCGCTCAAGCCCACCCATTACGAAGAACCAGATGATTCCTGTACGTAAGCCAAAATCAGGATTTGCAATGTCTGACCAAGATACTCCCGCAATGATTGCAGACAGTAATACAGAGGCTAACATTATGAAACCAAAACCTGCTTTTTTCGCGACTGTCGCAGAGGGCAGCTCCCTCAACAATTTAATGTCTGCACCACCATACCAGGCAAAAAACCGGGCATAGATGTTTATCGGTGCAGCATTCGGGCTGTCTTTGGTCACAATAAACCAACGCCCAACCGCAGAAAATCTTCGGTCCATATAATCTTTCGCTCTTTGCGAGTTGTTATATAGAGCATAAGATATGGTGAAAAAGGCAATAATGCCTGCCATAAGGACAATGATTGTTATCATATATTTAATTTTTAAGGTTTTTACGTTTTTTAACTTTGGCCTTATGATAGCATAAATATTGACATTTGTCAATGTATGGGTATTATTACACCCCAGCCCAATCTTTGAGTTGTTCGTACGTTACTTCACCACAAAGCCATTTTTTATTTGCCCCATTAAAATAGTACGGTACGCCGCCACAAGCTTCCCCTTTATCGAGTTCTTCTACAAATTTCATATTGGCATCATTGTGCCAAACCTCTTTGCGTTCAATATGCACCTCAGGATATTCAGCCATAAGCTTATCTGTGAGCTTACGCATCAGATCGCAGTGAGGACATTCGAGACCGTAAAATTCGTATAACATTTCCTTATTATATCAGAAGCACTAAATGCTGAAAAAGAAAAACCCCTACTATGGGGTTCTCCGTAGCAGGGGTTTTGTTTAAAAAATTAGAGGATAGCGTACATGAAACATGTACAAGGAATATGACCATGGTTGCAGCATTAACCTCTTGCCGCAATGATAACCATTTGCCTTTAACCCCAGAGATACACCAAAGATTTCTGTGGAGACAAAAATCGAAAAGAAAATACCCGTCAACAGTGCATACACTGTAAGAATAAAATTATATGCACCGAGGAGTGGAAATACTATCATCACCTCTTTTATCCACCAACTAAGACTTAACTGGTTGGCTTTTTTTCCTCCATACGAGAAGCCTGAAGAAAGTAACGGCCCGTTTGAATAGTTATTTTGCCACCTACCATAATCATTTTCGTAGGAAGATAAGTCAGTGGTACCTTTGAAGACATACTGTCCGCGAGTTAATATTTCATAAGATCCGATTCTAGGAAGCCACTTTGCCTTGTTTAGAATAAGACTTCCTGCGGCTCCAAGCATAAGGAAAAAGCCGAATGTAATTAAAATGATTGTTGTCATGTCGTTTTATTTTAGTGTTGTTTTAAAGACGTTTATTTGAATATAACACTAATTTAATAAAAGTCAATGCATTCGTGTACCCTTTAAATAATAAAAAAAATACCCCTTATGGGGTATTTTTTTGAAACGTAGGATCTATTTCTCTTTTGCGATTCTTGAAAGAAGGGCTTTCTTACGAGATGCAGTGTTTTTCTTGATAACACCTTTCTTAGTTGCCTTGTCGATCGCACTGTAAGCAGATGCAAGTGAAGCCTTAGCTTCCTTCCATTGCTTTGCAGTTGCAAGCTTTTGCACTGACTTAGCGCCTTCTTTGAGTGTTTTCTTAGTACGGTCATTAGCAGCCTTTTTTGTAAGGGATACTATATGAGCCTTTTTTGCTGATTTGGTGATTGGCATAACGACAGAACTGTAACAAATATATTGCAAAATGACAATACCTGGTATGATACAGCCATGATTGCCCGAATTACCGGAACACTTGTAGACATACTAGAAAAAGGCGTAGTTATTGAAACAGGCGGTATTGGGTACCTTGTTTCAACCCCTTTTCCCCCAGCACAACTAGGTGACACCGTCACACTTCATACACACATGGTGATCCGTGATGATGCCCATGAACTATATGGTTTCGCCTCCGTTGCTGAAAAAGCACTTTTTTCAATATTAATAAGTGTAAGTGGGGTGGGCCCAAAGACTGCTTTGCAAATGCTAACTCTCTATACCCTTCCTGAATTAGTACGCTCTATAAAAGACGGTGATGCAAAAGCAATTAGTCTTGTTCCAGGTATTGGCAAAAAGACTGCCGAAAAAGTAGTCATTGATTTGAAAGATAAACTTGATGGATTTACAGCTGCAGAAAATGGCGTATCAAGTGACTTAATGGAAGCGCTGCTTTCTCTTGGTTACAAAGAACAGTCAATCCGTGCAGTTGTCTCTTCTATTGATAATACTCTTACCATCGAGAAACAAATCACTACTGCCCTTCAACTACTTGGCAAGTAATTACTATGCCCGAATTACCAGAAGTACAAACTACCGTTAACGGTCTTAACAAAACTGTTAAGGGTAAGAAGATTGTGGACGTCTGGACCGATATTGCAGTTGAGACTCCTTCACTGCCCCACCATTTTACTAGTACAAAAAGTACGAAGTTTTTTAATGAATTCAAAAAACTTATTGTCGGTGCAACTATTGTAAAAGCTGAGCGTCGAGCAAAAAATATTTTCATACACCTCGACAATAAACAAAGTATTTGGATCCATATGAAAATGACTGGCCATATGATGTACGGCTCATACGAATTAGACAAAAAGAATAATCAGTGGGTACCGGCCGCAACTGAAAGGAATGCTGCATTACGAGATCCCTATAATAGATATTTGCATACCGTATTTACTATTCAAGACAAACCCTTCGGTTCCGCTCAGGACCTACGGCAATTAGTACTCTCTGATGTTCGCAAGTTTGCCAAAGTGACGATTCTCCCTACTGACACTATTGATAATGAATTAGATATTGGACCAGAACCATTAACAAAAGAATTTACTTTGGATGTTTGTACTTCACAATTATTGAAACGTTCGAACCGTGCTATCAAAGAAGTATTGCTCGATCAAAAAATAATTTCTGGTATCGGCAATATATATTCTGATGAAGCATTATGGTTAGCAGGCATTCACCCGTTACGTTTAGTAAAAGACATTACCCCTGCTGAAATGAAACTTTTGTATGAAGGAATAAAAGTAGTATTAGAAAAAGGTATCGACTTCGGTGGTGACTCAACTTCTGACTATCGAGACATCAATGGCGAGCGCGGAAAATTTCAAGCAGCACATAATGCATACCGCATGACTGGTAAACCGTGTAAGAAAAATGATGGTGGGATTATTGAGCGCATTCCATTTAGTGGAAGAGGTGCGCACTTTTGTCCGGCGCATCAGATGCTATAAACCCTCTGCAGAATGTTATGTGCGCTGCTTAGCAGCGCACAAGGGCGCACAAACAAAAAGAAAGATCCTCACATCATAGTGTGAGGATCTTTCTTTTTGTTTGTGCGCCCAGAGGGATTCGAACCCGCGACCGTCTCCTTAAAAGGGAGCTGCTCTACCGACTGAGCTATGGGCGCATCTGTTTACTAGCTTTTCACAACAGTTGCAAATTGCGTTGGAAACTATACCATGGAGCATACATGAAATCAACGGCTTTTGCTACAAAGATCCTTATCTTGCCTGATATTCGCAGTGCCCAGAATGTCGGCTCTTTATTCCGCACCGCTGATGCCTGCGGTATTGAGTTCATATATTTAGTAGGTATAAGCCCTACGCCACTAGACCAATTCAATCGTTCCAACCCAGCAATTGCAAAAACAGCCCTTGGTGCAGAACTAACTATTCCATGGAAGAAAGTTTCTAACCTCTCTACCCTACTAACTAGTCTTAAAAAACAAGGTATCCAAACGATAGCAATTGAACAATCAGCTACTGCTATAGATTATAAAAAAGTGAAGTTGAATTATCCTGTTGCATTTATTATGGGCAATGAAGTTGATGGCCTACCGGAAAAGATATTAGAAAAAGTAGACATCGTTGCTGAAATACCAATAAGTGGCATGAAAGAATCTCTTAATGTTTCTGTTGCGGGAGGTGTCGCACTTTTTCGCATGTTAGGTATATAAATCAACCTTCTAATATACGGCGCGATAAAAAATAACCCCCGCATTATTATGCGAGGGTCATAGGGCTACCACCTGGGTGGTTGCGTCGTTGTATGAACAGACTTACGGGCCTTTAGTTTAACGACCTCTTTTTCAAGAGCGTTTATTCTGGAAGACAGTGAATCCAACGTAGTAACCACAACCGGTTGTGTTTTTTGAGGATCCGTACCAGGTTTTTTACTACCCGACGCGCCTGCAAGCGAGAGTTTAATACCCAAGGTATCAATTTTCTTTTGCAAAGAATCATTCTGTCTCCGGTATTGATCAACCCTTGTAACCACCGGCTTCCACACGGCAACCAGTTTGTTTTTCATGTCGAGACTATCGCTAGCCTTTTTCAATTGAAGCTTAAGGTCGGCAATAGTGTCTGCCGCGGTTTTAATTTTTATCCCTGCTTTGTGGTGTTTTTCACTTACCACCGTTTTTTGCTGATTCTCATCTGCGCCACCCAAATTTACACTGGGAAAAAACATGTAAACCAAAATACAAACTACTACAATTATTCCTAAGATCCAGGCAGCCTTAATCGCCAATTTTTTCCAGTCCATTTTATTATTCTTTAAGTGTGAAGTAACTATTTTCTTTGGAGTAAATAGTATCACACTTTAGACAAAATGTCAATGAATCCTGACCATCTTTACAGACCTGCGAACCTGATAACAGTAAACAATACTGCTACACCGAGAACCGTCATAAACGTTGTCCAGCGAGTTGGATGACCGTGATAACTTTCTGGCAATAAGTCACTCGCACTGATATAGAGGAAAAATCCAGAAAATACTGCCAAAATAATTGCTAGCCATGATGCGGGTAGAGAGAAAAATAACGTTACTATTACCCCAATAATTGGAGCAACTGCATCTACAAATAGCCAGCGTAGGGCATGATTTCTCGTGCCACCATTTTTTAAAATTAGGCTGACAGTATTGATACCATCAGAAAAATCGTGTACCAAAACCGCCGCAGCAACAACAGCACCAACTGTTACAGAAACCTGAAATGCTAATCCGATAGCTACCCCATCAAGAAGACTGTGGAGACTGAGACTGGTTGCCCCAATCTCCCCTTTTGGCGCAATGACATCGTGACTATGGCTGCCAATCGAACGGTCGATGATAGTGAAAAATAAATAACCACCTACCACGCATGCGAACATAGTAGTTAAACTATAATACTTTGTACCGAGATCAATTGCTTCTGGCATTAAGTCAAAAAACGCTACACCAAGTACAGCTCCAGCACTGAAACCTAGAATAAGATGGAGCTTGTCACGAAACCGTAATGCAAAAAGCCCACCGAGCATAGTGGCAATGAGAGCACAACATCCAATAAGTAGTGTTATATACATGAGTTAAAAAGTATTACTAATTGCAAATGGTTTGCATTTGTATATACTACAGTTATGAAGAAACAATTGCAACCAATAGATGCAGAATCCTTGCTGCATGAGCATGAATTCAAAAAAACACCCCTTCGTATTATGTTACTCGAAGTGCTTTCTCTGTCCCCTACACCACTACCTGTCGCAAAACTAATTCGTAAAACTAAGAAACTCGCAGCTGACCCTGCAACAATATACCGAGCTCTGAATGCCTTTGTTGAAGCAGGCATGGTACATGCACTAACTGTAGACAAAACAAAAGTATTGTACGAACTAGTACAGGAAAAAATACATAACCATCACATTGTTTGCGATACTTGCAGTGCGGTTGAATCAATCCCTTTTTGTATAAAAACCATTGATCAACAAGCAATAAAAGTTTCTCGTCAATTTAACAAAGTTCATAGTCACCAACTGGCGTTTGTAGGCACTTGCAGAAAATGCATTCGTGCGTTACGGTAATATATATGAAAAAGAAAAATACATGGATCTGGATCGTTGTTACCCTAGGAATCATTATTGCACTTATTGCCTTTTTAGTAGTTGAAGCAAAGAAGCCAGGCAAATACGACAGCTTCGCACAATGTATCACCAATAGTGGTGCCAAGTTCTATGGAGCATGGTGGTGCCCTCACTGTGAAGCTCAAAAAGCACTATTTGGAAAATCTGTAAAAAAATTGCCGTATGTTGAATGTCAGACCAAAGACTCAAAACAAACCAAGCAATGTGATGACCTAGGCATTACTGGATACCCTACTTGGATATTTGCAGATGGAACAAAAGCAACTGGCGAACAAACATTTGCACAGCTCGGCGCAAAAACAAATTGTCCTGTACCAACTAACTAATGCAATATATGTTTGACACTATTCTTGCAATTGGCAGCCTTGGACTTCTTATTGGGTTAGTATTATTGGTTGTGGCATGGCTTACTGACAACCCGATCGCCGACTGGGTAAATAACAATGCCCATATTATTCTTCGTATTATTTTCGTTACGTCTGTTATTGGTAGTTTGATATATTCAAACTATTTCGGATATGCACCTTGCCTACTCTGCTGGTATCAGCGTATTTTCATCTTCCCTACAGCAATATTGTTGTTCACTGATGATATTCGCAAGAGCGCATTGTTGCAACTTCAGATTTTGCTACTAACTGGTGCAGGATTTCTTTTTGCCTTATTTCATAACTACATCACCATCTTCCCAGAAAGTGGTATCGATGTTTGTGGAACTACAGGAGTAAGCTGTCTTAATCAATACGTATTCCAGTTTGGTTTCGTAACTATCCCACTTATGTCA
>CAIOXK010000015.1 GCA_903862255.1 Candidatus Nomurabacteria bacterium
AATTACGAACGCGTGCATGGAGGAATCAGTTATATAATTCCAATACAGATGGTGTGAAGGTATTGAATATTAGACGTATTCTCATTGGGGCCCTGGTATTTTTTTTCTGATATCTTTTTTTCAAGCAAGTGAACAAGTTTTTTCACTTCTACCCTTACCATTGTCTCGGTAACCAAAGTTTTCAGTTTTGCAAAAGATGAACTGCCTATGGTAAGGCATACGAATAATACTGTGATCTTTTTCATTTTTTATTAATTATGTTATGAGCGTTTGAAAGTTACCACACAAACCAAAAAAAATTAGTTAGCCAGGAAACTCTCAAAAGTTCACTCGAATCAATACTTCAAAGAGCTATATGTATAGTTTTATAATAACATGATTTTTATATCTAGTCAATAGATTGTCCGCCCTCATGGATTCGAACCATGGACCGCAAAGGTATAAGCTTTGTGCTCTAACCAACTGAGCTAAGAGCGGGAGTATTGGTTGTCCTACCCTCATGGATTGAAGGTACCGCAAAGGAAGCTTTGTGCTCCGCTACACGGGCCCCTAACCAAACAGCTAAGAGCGGAAATTATTGCTTTGTCCGCCATAGCTTTAGCATCGGCGGGCACTGAGATTGTAGCAGTCTTGTATAAATACGCAATTTCCTCTACCCTATAGGAGGATTATCAGATAATCGCAATAATTAATATGAATGAATTCGTTGGAAAAAAATTAGGAGAATTATTAGCATTTAGTCGTATTGGTACTGAAACATATGAAAAAG
Source organism: Candidatus Nomurabacteria bacterium (assembly GCA_903862255.1). Classification (GTDB taxonomy): domain Bacteria; phylum Patescibacteriota; class Minisyncoccia; order Phycocordibacterales; family UBA9973; genus UBA4124. Next base: position 770 of record CAIOXK010000015.1, read on the forward strand.
GCCGTCCAGCGTTGGTTACGGCACTAACAGAAGAAACTGTTACTGATGTGGAAGAAAAGAACCGCATGCACGCAGAAGAAATTATTCGTATTGCAACTGAAGGTGGTGTTATTGATATTACTCAAACAAAAGCTACAACTACAGAAGCTAAACTTCGTAGTATGCGTGACCTCTATGTTGCAGATCAGTGGGACAATGCTACTGAACTGATGGAATGGAGTGGCTTCTTCGAAGGTGCTGCAATTGTTCACTGGGCATTGATGCGCGGTGCTGCTGCTGGCACAGGCAACGATGAACTGTTAGCACTTACAGAAGAAGGTGTGAACTGGCATTACGAAATGATTGAGCTTGCCGAAGGTCATTTAGAATCTATCGGTACAGACAAGGCTTCAGCAATATAAAAACTACGTTTAATACTATGCAAAATAAAAGCCTCCATCAATATAAACAGGTGGAGGCTTTTTGATAACATCAGCGGAAAAAAATTTTTAATCCGCCAAAATCACCATGCATGTTCGTCAGTAAAAATGAAAGCGGCAGATCTACCAGGCCTCTCTTGAGACCGTCGTTAAAGAAGTACCCCCTGCTGCGAACTTCCATCTGCTCATCACTGATAGTAATGTAAGAGATAGGTATTTCTCCAACAGTAATAGTTTTTTCATCAGTTGCTTTTTTAAAAGAAAAATTTTTCTCAGGAACATAGTCCTTAAAGAAACTTTTATGTTTTTTAATCAACAACACTGAATCTGTCTTGAAGGTTTGTGCGGAGGCACTGCTTACTGTCCCCAGTAACATTGCCGTGATCATTACAACGAGCTTTTTCATGATGGTTAAGTTTGGTTTTTGTTTACCTAAGTCTACGCTTGCCATCTATAAAGTCAATTAAAAAATGGGAGTAGGCCCCATTTTTTTAATTTCTTTATTTTCCTGATACAGAGAAGTGCTGATAGTCTTTTTTAGTAATCCAATCACCTCCCCATTTAAACCCTGTATCTTTGAGTATTTTGGCAATTGCTGCTGTAATCGCACCCTTACCCTTAGGGGCAGTGCCGGGCATAGCTTTAGCGTAGTCCGGATTTTCTTTTGGATTAATGTCAATCGCCGTACCTGAAGAGTGCTCAGAAAATATCGTAGAGCCCGCAACAGTGCGGCAATTAAATGCTGAGGTATTATCGGCAGCAACTGAAATTGCATCCATACCCTCATAGCTATCTATAGGCTGAATTTGTTTTATTGGAAACTTTGCCTCAAACAATGCTTTGAAAGCTGTTACAGTACTACCAGCAACCGATTGATTCACGATCAATGTACCTTGCAGCGTCGCGCCACTGAAATTAATATACGAAACATTTACTGCACGTAGATCACTGAGTGAAACTGGGCAGCTCGCACGATATGAATAATTTTTCATAACACTTTGCTGATCAGCAGTCAGTGGATTGATTGCGCTTTGGAAAATATCTGCACTCAAAGTAATAGGTGTTTCAAATACTGTTGTTGCAGGTTTGAACACATCAGTGATTTTTGTGTAATCGAAATTCCACGGATCAATTTTTCTGCCTGGTGCAATCTGTTCATGACCGAGTACGTATTTGATTGTGTAACGACTCTCAATATTCTTAACGAGATATTGTAAAGAGGCATACTGAGCTGCAGTAGGTGTTTCTTTATTTGAATACACAAGCTCAATACCAATAGAACGTGAGTTAACATTAGTATCACCATTTGGCAATGCACTCACCCCCGCATGCCATGCAATATTCTTTTCTGCTACAAGCTGATAGATAGTACCAGCTTTATCAATAGCATAGTGCGGTGAAACCTTGTTATCTTTCCATTCAACTAATGCCCCAGCAAATGTCTGAGTCTTCAGTGTTGGGTTATATGTCGCATGAACAATAATAGTATCTACCGCGCGTGTTGCGGTAGTAGTAGATTGAAAACCAAACGTTACAGGATTTTGTACAATCTTTGGAATTGCACCAGCTGTGTTTGATGCGGCCATAGTATGACTTACACCTGCGGTACCAAGAAACACTGCCAAAGTTAGTGCAAAAAGAACTTTTTGTATACTCATTAGTGATCTAATTTTTTAAGAGGAATACCATGAGCAGTCAAAATTTCTTCGTACTGAGGTTGCTCAATTGTTTCTACTTCTATTAATTTATTAGCAATGTCGTCCAATACTTTTCGATAAGTCGTCAGAGTATCTTTTGCGCGTCCGAGTGCTTCAGTCATAATGCGTTGCACCTCACTATCAATCAATGCATTAGTTTTTTCAGAATATTCTTTATCGTTTACACCCTGGCCAAACATTGCGCGACCGCCATCATTTTCCAACGCTACAGGCCCAATAGCATCGCTCATACCCCAACGAGTTACCATTGCACGAGCAAGATTACTTGCTACCTGAAGATCATTCGAAGGACCAGTAGTTACATCATTGAAAATCATTTGTTCTGCAGCATAGCCACCGAGTGACATTGCGAGGTCATCCAAATATTCTTTCTTTGTGGTAAGCTTACGTTCTTCGAGAGCAATCTTCATTGTGTAACCACCAGCACTACCGCGTGCAACGATAGAGATCTTGTGTACAGGATCAGCGTCAGGAAGTACTGATGCAACAAGTGCATGTCCCGCTTCGTGATATGCAGTGATTAATTTCTCCTTCTTAGTAAATAAGTGACTCTTACGTTCTGGACCAATCATTACTTTTTCAATTGAGCGTACAAGATCAAACTGCATAATGGTCTTGCGATTTTCACGAGCTGCTAGAATTGCGCCTTCATTCATCAATGAAAACAAGTCTGCGCCTGAGAACCCCGAAGTACGTTCTGCAACTACCTTGAGATCTACGTCTTTATCAAACGGCTTGGTAACTGAGTGCACTTTCAAAATTTCTTCACGGTCACGACGGTCTGGTAGATCGAGCATTACGCGACGGTCAAAACGACCAGGACGAAGCAATGCCGGATCAAGTACGTCGCTACGATTTGTTGCGGCCATAATGATCACTTTGTCATTTGGTTCGAAACCATCCATTTCAACTAGGATTTGGTTCAGTGTTTGTTCACGCTCATCATTACCGCCACCGTAACCACCGCCACGTACGCGCCCAACAGCATCAATTTCATCAATAAAGATAATCGCTGGGGCTGCACGCTTAGCCATTTTGAAAAGGTCACGTACACGAGACGCACCGACACCAACAAACATTTCTACGAACTCAGAACCTGAAAGATGAAAAAATGGCACACCTGCTTCGCCTGCCACTGCGCGCGCTAGCAATGTCTTACCAGTACCTGGTGCGCCTGCCAGTAGTACACCTTTTGGAATTCGCGCGCCAATATCCAAAAACTTTTTTGGATTTTTTAAGAAGTCGACAATTTCTTTTAGCTCTTCTTTTGCCTCACGAGCACCGGCAACATCCTTAAATGTGACACGATTATTTTTGTCATTCGGATCTGTTACGCGAGCTTTTGATTGACCGAAGTTAAAGGCTTGCATACCCGCACCTTTTGATTGACGAGTTAGCATCCAGAAAAAGAAAGCAATCAATAAGATCGGGAGAATGATCGGCAATAAATTAATTGCAAAATATGCAAAGCCTGATTGTGCTACTACACTAATGTCTAGCCCGTTCAAATGAGTGCCATCTACACCATATGCAGAGAGTGTCTGAACCAATGATGCATCAGGTTCTTTTTTTGATTTTAATACGGTACTATCGGTCTTTGTAATAGTCAGATCTTGGTCTTCTACCACAATAGTCTTCACCTGCCCTGCTTCTGCAAGACGAGCTACTTCTGACAGTGTCACTGTTTGAGTTTTATCACCAGTCCCTGCAAACAGTGAATAAATAACAACTATCACTGCAAATACGAGCAATGTTGAAAAGATGTATGAAGAGAGCGGCTGTTTCTTTTTATTTTTCGGGGTTTTATTTTCATTGCCATTTTCAGGAATTGGCGGAATTGGCTGTTTGTTTTCTTTTTCTTTTTTCGGCATG
>CAIOXK010000016.1 GCA_903862255.1 Candidatus Nomurabacteria bacterium
ACCCTACACAGCCGGCTCAACACTTGATCCACAATGTGCACCAGGATCATCAAACTGTACTGTTGCAATCAGTGGCGGAGGTGGCGGTTCCTCACAATGGGATACAGTTACTGGCGGTATTAACTATGCAGGTGGCAAAGTTGGAATTGGTACAACGACACCACAGACTGCACTTGATCTCGAAGGAGATGGTGCGATCATTGCTGCTGGTACTTATGGTTCAGGTGTTGCTGTGCCAGACTTTAGTACAGGCACACGCATGCAGTGGATTCCATCTGCTAGCGCATTTAGGGCGGGGACAATCACTGGTGATGGGGTAGGAGATTGGGATAGTGCTAATGTTGGACAATATTCAACAGCATTTGGTGCTGATAACATCGCTTCTGGACAGCTTTCAACTGCTTTTGGTGCAGGTAATAATGCTTCTGGAATGGCATCTGTTGTATTCGGTCAAGCTAACACAGCCTCAGGAGATAATTCTGCAGCATTTGGTTTTTTAACTGCTGCCTCTAACCAATATGCTACTTCATTTGGAATTCAGACTATTGCTTCAGGTATCGCAGCTGCTTCATTTGGTCAGCAATCTATTGCTTCAGGTACTTTTTCTGCAGCATTTGGAAATTATACTAAAGCAGATTCATATAATGACTTTGCGATCGGTCGATTTAATGTTGGCGGTGGTGATCCCACAAATTGGGTTGATACTGATCCATTGTTTGAAATTGGTAACGGTACTGGTTTAGGTAGTTTGTCTAATGCATTAACTGTACTTAAAAATGGCAATCTCGGTATCAACACAGCAACACCTATTGCAGCATTAAATGTTGCAGGTGATGGCGCAATCATTGCATCTGGTACAAATGGTTCAGGGATACCTGTCCCAGACCTCGGTGCTGGTACACGTATGGAATGGATACCAAGCAAGTCTGCGTTTCGAGCAGGAACTGCATTTGGTACAGAATGGGACGATGCCAATGTTGGGCAATATTCTGTAGCTTTTGGTCAAGGCAGTACAGCTTCAAGTAATTTCACTACAGCATTTGGTTACAATACTGTAGCTTCTACCGAATTTGCAACTGCTTTTGGTAATAGTACTACCGCTTCTGGTCAACTTTCTACTGCTTTTGGTAATAGTACTACCGCTTCTGGGGCTGTTTCTACTACTTTCGGTGCCTTAACTATTGCCTCTAATTCTTATGCAACTGCTTTTGGTGATACCACTACTGCTTCTGGGTTTGCATCTACTTCCTTTGGTGTTAACACAATCGCTTCTGCCCGACAATCCGTTGCTTTTGGTAACGGTACTACTGCTTCTGGAGTAACCTCTGCCGCTTTTGGTGATGGTACCACTGCAAATTCATATAACGATTTTGTGGTCGGTCGAAATAATACTGGGCTCGCAAATAGTAGTGGATCATGGGTAGGGACCGATCCATTGTTTGAGGTTGGTAATGGCGCTTCAAGCAGTTCATTATCGAACGCACTTACAGTTCTCAAAAATGGCAAAGCAATTTTCGGTGGGCAGATTTTTCAAGATGCGCAGTCTGGTGGACAAGGATTGGTTATTCAAAATACCAGTATTGGTGGAGCAGTTATTATTAACACTCCAACAAACGTTGGTGCAACCCAGCAGATTATTATTGACCAACCAAGTACTCAAATCATATTCCATACAGGTAACAATGATGGCAGTAGTTATGGCGGTGGAATTGCGCGTCCAGCAGCTGGTGTGACAAATATCTTTAGTAATAGTAGTCAGGGAACTGGTGGTGTAGAGCTTTCAACGGCTGGCACAGTCCGTTTGTTTGCTGGTATCAATGGTTATATCGGTATCGCTAATATCGCGCCAGGGTATTTATTCACAGTAGGTTCCTCATCAGTTCCGACAGGTATCATTGCCCATTTCGAAACAGCTGCTGGTACGTGTGATCTTGATCCAACAAATGTTGGCGGACTTTCATGTACTTCTGATATGAACGCTAAGAAAAATATTACCAACCTTGCTGATAATTCAACGTGGAATTTTGTAAATAATATTGGCGTTGCGAATCAAACTATTTTCGACAAGATTACTGCACTTAAGCCAGTACAATATAATTTCAATGTTGAAAATGACAATACACAGAAACACATCGGTTTTATTGCTCAAGATGTCGAACAAATTTTCCCTGATCTAGTGGCAACTAATCCTGATGGCAAAAAAACACTCAACTACACTGGCCTTATTCCTTATACCGTTGAGGCAATCAAAGAAATGAATTTCAACATTATTAATATCGCAGACCTTACAAAAACAAATACATGGAGAGATTCTTTGATCGCATGGTTTGGCAATAGTACAAATGGTATTCAGAATATTTTCAGTAAACAAATTACTACTCCAACATTGTGCGTAGGAACAAATGACAATAAAACATGTATTACAAAAGATCAGCTTGATCATCTGTTGCAACAGCAAAGTACTAGTGAAAGTACTGCAGCACAAACCGATTCGACAAACTCACCGCAGGCAACTACAGTAGTGTCACAAAATCCTGATACGTCTACTCAAAGTCCAGCAGTATCAGATATCACTACTTCGCTGCCGGTAGTGACTCCTCCTGTAGACAGTCAGACACCATCTATAGATCCAATTGTTCCAGCCAACTAATTTCTGGCCTCAAATTCGCTGTGGGTCAGAAATTTTTCATCAAGAGTAAATAGGATGTGTTTGATAATTAATACGTCAGCTTTTAGTCCTGTTACGTCTTCTTTTAAATCATTTACATCATGCTTTAACTCTGAAGCATCCTCCGAAAGGGTGCCAAGTTTTTGGTCAATTCCATCAAAGCGATTTGCAGTGATTATTGCTAATTTTTCTACAGTATCAAAACCTTGCTTCACTTGTAGTGCCAAATCTTCAATTGTCATAGGCTTTTTCATAAGATGAGTATAACAACTGTACCAATATGATCCAAGAGGATAAGGTACAATATTTCTTGATTTTTCCTTTATATATAATGAATCATGCTAAAATAGCCTTATGAGTGAGCTTCAAAAGAAAGCTTTTATAAAGACTGTTAAGGATTACTATAAAAAACATGGCCGCCATGATTTGCCGTGGCGTTTGACTACTGACCCATATAAGATAGCGGTTTCAGAGGTAATGCTACAGCAAACACAGGTTGTTCGCGTGATAGAAAAGTATCACGAATTTTTGAAAACATTTCCAACAGTCAAACAACTTGCTGATGCTCCATTACAGCAAGTACTTTTGCAATGGAGCGGTCTCGGTTATAATCGCCGTGCTAAATTTTTGCATCAGATGGCGCAAACTATAGTGTATGACTTGGATAATCATTGCCCTCAAACATTCACCGAATTGCTGAAATTACCCGGAGTAGGCCACTATACCGCTGGAGCTATCTCTGCATTTGCATATAACCAACCCATAGCAATTATTGAAACCAATATTCGTACTGTATACCTTCATCATTTTCATGATTTATTACATCCAGGACCTATGGGAGCAGGAGTGAAGGATGATAAAGAATTACTACCTTTAATCGAAGAGACACTTGATCGCAAAAATCCTCGCGAATGGTATTGGGCACTCATGGACTATGGCTCGTATTTGAAATCAACAGGTGTAAAAATTCATCGTACAAGTGCGCAGTACAAAAAACAGACATCATTTAAAGGGTCTCTGCGAGAAGTGCGTGGTGGTATTATAAAAATTCTTACTAAAGAACCAGCCACAATTAAGAAATTAGAAAAACACCTTTTATTTGAAACTGATCGTATTGAACAGGCTTTGCAACAACTACTTCAGGAAGAGCTAGTTGTAAAAAGGGGAATGTCTTTTGCAATTGCCTAGTTATCGAATATCTACGAGTCGGATTGTGTATAGTAATCCAGCGAATAACAGCACTCCTAAGAAAACAAATAATGTACTATATGTAGTCGTAGTAAGAATGATCCAGCCTACTAGTGGTGCTGTGATGTATGCAAGCGGGTGCATGATTCTGAATATGCCCACAACACCTTCATCTCTGTCTGTAATTTGTTTGAAAAAATATGTTTCTGACAACACTTCTACCATTGAAATACCCACACGGGTAAAAAACAGCGTAACAGCATAGGCAATTATAGAATGTGTATGTTTTTCGAGTAGTGCAAACGTTATAGTACTAATTCCGGCAATTGCAAAACCCAGTTGCAGTAACTTTTTTTCACCAATACTGTCTGCCAATTTGCCAATCTTGTACTGCATTAAGATGAATGCCAGTAACATAAAAGAAAATGCACCACCAATTTGAGTCCAACTAAAATGAAGAACATGAGACATATACAGAGGAGTAAAAATTGTCATCCAGACGTAGAAAAATTGCAATAAGAAATTAATTGAAATTATCCTTCGCAGTGATGGCGACTGGCGGACCGCGTCCCATGCGGCCATAATTGTTGTTTCTGCATAGGCACGATCAATAAACTTTCTTTGGCTGTAGGCAATAGTAGTGGTCGCAATGAGAATAAGTACTGCTGCGACGGTATATACGCTAGTAAGCCCCATTTTGAGCACCAAAAAGCCTGCTAGAACAGGCATGATGGCTACAGCGGTATTTATTATAGTTAGATATGTGCCTCGAGTATTTCCTGCAGTTCGTGCATCAGAGTAATGTGTCACAAACAAATCGTTACAATACCACACGGTATTAATCAATGCGCAATATATAACAAATGTAGCTGTGAATACTACAGAAGTAGTAGTATGGCCAAGTATCAATAATGACACTGCTATTAATGAATAAATAGTTATTGATGTTTTACGCAGCCCAAATAATTTTACAATCCTTGGCAGTAGGCATAGTAATACAACGCCAACAGTTGCGCCGAACACATAAAAAAGACTAGTATATTTTGCATTTACAAATTGTCCGAGTACTGTTGAGTTGATATACATCACTACAGAGTAGTGCGCAAAGAAGAGAAATGAAACAAAGAGAATAGGTCGTAGTAATTTCGAACTATTCTGCATATTATGAAGACAGAATTACTGGCAATACTAATGGGCGCTTAGCAGTTTGCTGGAAGAGGTACTTAGAAACGATATCCGCAACAATATTCTTGATCTGATCAATGTTTGGTTGTTGTTGACCTTTTGTTTCTTGTTCAATAGTACGCTTGATCAACGCGCGTGTGTGACGCACAAGTTCTTGTGATTCTTTGAGGTATACGAAGCCACGAGAGATAATGTCTGGAGATTTCTTAAGAAGACCGGTCTTGCTATCGAGCAATGCTACAACAACGAACATGCCATCTTCTGCGAGCATTTGACGATCGCGAATAACAACATTTTGTTCATCACCAACAGAGAAACCATCAACCATCATAGGAGCAGCCGGTGCTTTTTCTTTACGAACACTGATCTTTGTACCCCCATCTGTGATTTCAATTATAGACCCGTTATCTGGCACAACGATGTGGTCTTCTGCCATACCCATTTCCATTACTAGATCTTTGTGGAGCTGTAGGCGATAGTGGTTACCGTGAATTGGAATGAAGAACTTCTCATGCATTTTGCGGTGCAGCCAACGTACATCTTCTTTGTTGCCGTGACCTGTTGCGTGCACATATTCTTCACCAGGGGTTCTGTAGCCAATGATTTTGATACCTTGACGGGCAATACCATCTTTCATTTTTTCGATAGCACGTTCGTTGCCAGGAATAATAGATGAAGAAAGAATAACAGTGTCACCCTTTTTCAAAGAGAAGTTTTTGTCAGTCTTGTTTGCTGCGCGATTAAGTCCAGAGAACTCTTCGCCCTGTCCGCCAGTTGAAAGGATAAGTATTTTGTGAGCAGGGTACTTATCAATATCTGTCATTGGGATAATAGTATCTTTTGCAGGCTTTAAGAGACCAGCTTCGATGGCAATATCGATGTTAGTTTTCATTGAGCGACCGTTAAGTGCTACTTTTTTACCAAGTTCTTCTGCAGTTTTGATCAAACCAATCAAGCGAGTGATGTGTGATGCAAAGGCGGCAATAATGATGCGTCCGTTGATACGACGCAAAATGTTTGCAAGGCCTGTGTGTACCTTTGATTCAGCTAGTGAAAATCCTTCATTTTCGATGTTGGTAGAGTCTGTCATCAAAAGCAATACGTTTGCAGTATCGAAATACTTGTATGCTTTTTCTTCTTCAGCACTTACTACTCCATCGATTTGATCAAGTTTGTAGTCACCAGGGTTTACGAGATCACCATATGGTGTTTCGATAATTACACCCATTGAATCCGGGATAGTATGAGTAACACCCCAGAAACGAACTTTGATCTTACCAAGCGTTACTGATTCATCTTTTTCAACGATTACAGTATTAATAGCTGGAAGCGTAGGGAATTCACTCTGACGCTTCTTAAGCATGAGTACACTGAGATTACGAGAATATACTGGTGGATTGCCAATACGTGAAAGTACTAGTGGTACACCGCCGATGTGGTCTAGGTGACCGTGGGTAATAATCAACGCACGGATTTTGTCTTTGCGTTCTTCGAGATATCGAGTATTAGGAATGATGTAGTCCACTCCTGGAGTATTTTCGTTAGAGAAGTGCATACCGGCATCGATAACAATGATGTCATCACCGATTTCAATAGCGGTCATGTTCTTGCCGATTTCTTCTACGCCACCAAGAGGGATGATACGAATAGTACCCGCTTCTGGATCAGGAATGTGTGCTGTTTTTCTTTCCGCAGTTTCTGCCCCTTCAGTAAGGCGTGCTTCTGGTTTTGGCCATGCAGGACGACGTTGTCTGTCATGAGGGCGGCGACCATTAGCGAACGAACGCTTTGGTTTTGCTTTGTCCGTCGAAGTGCCGTGCCCGTTCGTAGCTTTGTGCGAAGATGGGGTAGCGAAGGTGGAACTGTTGTCAGTTGCTCGACTTGGCGGAGTAGATGTCCGCGGTGCTGGTCTTGTAAAAAGTTCTTTTTTAGGTTGATTGTTTGTTGGTTCCATATAATTTTTATTAAAATTTCATCATTATTTCTCTATTATTTCTTTTGGGTACTAGTATCTTTTCGAAACCATTTCCAGAGCTTATCAGTATTGGTGTACCAGTCCTTCACTTTTTCATATTCCATTGTGGGGGATGCCAAAGTGTTAGAAATAATTGTATGAGTAGTAGTATTGAAAACGTAGGGTAGTGCTTCTGTATATAAGGGTAGGGCAATTGAATATTGAGCAGGGATAGTAATGTCATTACTTCGTGCTAAGAATACTGAGAATCCACCGGACGCTATATTTTTTTGAAATGTTCCAGGGTCAAATGCTTTTACTGAAACATTGACACCTTTTGCTTGAAGTTGCTGAGCAAGTATTTGTGCCACTAGCAACGTTTGAGGATCATTTTCGACTGCAATTGAGAATCCCGGAATCGAGATATTCTTATTACCAGTATTCGATACTGGATTTGTAAGCACTCCTGACGGAGTTCCATAACCGTATACAACTGTATCAACTATAGCTTTTTTGTCAATAGATTGATTAATAGTACTGATCGTAGAGGGATTTGATAGAGCTGAATCACTTGATGATCTGTATAAGTTTACACTCTCATTGGTTGTTACGGTAGTGTTGATAAGTGATGAAGGTAATGCTGTATGTGCAAGTGTGTCAGGAGAGAATGAATACGTGAAATCGATATCGCTATTTTTTATTGCCGTTAATAGTTCTGATTGGTTGGCATACGTGTTTATTGTTAATGTTTTTAGTAGCGGCGCACCTTTAACATAATAGTTATTGCGCTTTAGTGTTATTACAGAAGGCATACCGTCAGTGTATGAGATATGACTGACCTTGAATGCTCCAGACCCAACAGGATGAAGGTTTTCTTGGCTAGTATTAAATGATTGGTCGGTAACTGTTGACCAGATATGCTTAGGTAAAATAGGGAAAGACATCTGTTCTATAAAAGTCGTATCTGGGGACAGTAAGGTAAATACTACTGTTTGAGCATCTGGTGTATCAACGGTAATGTTTTGCCAGTAAGTACTTATATGACTAATTGTTGCATCTTGCATTTTTTGTACAGTAAATGCGATATCATCACTCGTAAGTGGTTTGCCGTCATCGAAGCGTAAATTAGGAAGAAGATTCACTGTCACTGTTCTACCATCAGGTGAAAAAGTATAGCCGCTAGTATCATCACTTAAATTTCCGTAGACTAATGCACTGAGGCGTCGATCTGTTTCAGTCGTTGCAAGTAATGGGTTAATGAAGTGCGGTGCCCCAATTACACCTTCGGTCAAATTGCCACCTCGAGCAGGAACGTTAACAAGATATTGATTATTGATTGTAATTAATAAAATAAAAGCTGCTATACAAATTAAAAAAAATATTCCATAAAATAACACTGCAAAAGGTGTAAGAGGCATTCGCAACAAAGGGCGTATTGTAGTACGCCAAGTTTTTCGAGAAGGGATTTTTTTTGTAAGAATAAAAGAGGAAAAAGACGCCATAGAATGGTGCCTCACCTTTATCTGTTAGGTAACAGGGGGCTCAAAAGAGTACTCAAAAGAGTACTACAGAGCGATTACCCAAATAGAGAGTGCAGCGAAAAGTACAGCTACAATAATTGTCAGTATAAACAAAACACGCTCGAGGCCTCGTCGAGTTTGAAAAGCTGACATGCTGTCGCCGAAGTTACTGCCAGTATCTCCGCTAGTGCGCTGAAGAAGTACCAAGGCAATAAGGGCGATGCCGGTGATTAATTGAAGACTGTGAAGCGTTGCTGTCATAGGTGAAACGTGTCTATTCTAGCAGAAATACGTATAGGATGCAATTTTTTTAGCCTTTATTTTATTGATTAAAAAGGTGCTTGACAAATAATGACAAAGGTGCTATGATGTACTTAGTTCTTTAATACGCCAAAAATGCGAAACAAATCACCTTCTATGGGTATTTTGTCCAATGCCTTCGGCATATCACAAAATATTACCATTTAGTACCGGCCCGGGCGCCATGCGAAAGCCAAGGCGGCCCAATTTTTAAAAAAAATCATTTTATTATGAAACAACTTGTTGCCGTTCTAAATCCACCACGATGTGGCCTGATGCTCTGGATGTAAATTCAGAGACATGATTACATGTTTTCACATTATGACGGGCATTCACAAGATGCCCGCCCGCACTTCACGAG
>CAIOXK010000017.1 GCA_903862255.1 Candidatus Nomurabacteria bacterium
AGCAATAATACTGTCGACAATTTCTGCATAGCGATTCTTATCAATACCAGCAGTGATAGTAAACATACCGTGATCTATAAATGGATCATGCTCTGCTTGAACATAATATGCTGCACCAAGTTCTTCTCGTAAGTGCAAAAATAAACGAGAACTCATCCCTCCACCAAGAATAGTGCTAAGCAAAGAATATACGGCTCCGTCTGGATGGTTGAGCGGTACAGAACGAAATGATAGTGCAATATGCGCCTGATCAGCCTTCTTATGAAGCAATCTACTTTTCGGTTCAACTTGTTTATCATTAACTTTTTTTGCTTGGCGCGCCGAAGCGCTATTCATTAGTGCAAATGTAGTCTTAATTTTTTTACTAACTACTGTTGCATCAAATGCTCCTGCAACAACTACCACTGTATTCCCTGCCGTATAGTGATCATGTTGATACTTTATAAAATCCTTACGATTAAATGACAGCACATTTTCCTTACTGCCTGCAATCTGCCATGCAACAGACTGATCGCCAAACATCAGTGGAAACAATACATCCCAGACTTTGCGTTGCGGCATATCTTCGTACATGTTTATCTCTTCAATAATTACGCCCTTTTCTTTTTCAATTTCTTTTTCAGGGAATGTTGAATTCATGTAAATATCTCCAAGAATATCGACAAATGTTTCAACATGTTTTGGATTGCCCTTGGCATAGTAGCCAGTATATTCGTGTCCAGTAAATGCATTTGAAACTGCACCGAGATTATCAAGCGCTTCAGAAATAATGCGAGCACTCAGTCGAGCTGTTGTACCCTTGAAATACATGTGTTCCAAAAAGTGCGACAAGCCATTCTCTCTTTTTGTTTCAAATTTAGATCCAGTACCTACAAGGATCAAAACCGTTGCTGTTGCTGCATCTGCCTGTGGCGCCATTACAATTCGGAGTCCTGATGGAAGTGTCTTTTGAATAATTTTCATATGACCATTAAAGCCTAAAGCTGACTTTAATGCAAAATTGACAACTTCTGGTCAAAAAGAGTATGGTTAAGAAAATCTTATGCCATGGAACAATTTGTTGGAATTTTAGTTGTCATTATTTTTATTGCCCGGATAGCTTTTGAAATATATTGCGCACTGCCTGGCAAAAAACAAAAAGAGGGTTAACACCCTCTTTTTTTAATTACATTTTTTCTTCAATATATTGTTTCAAATCTTTGATTGCTACACGTTCTTGTGTACCAGTATCGCGATCTCTGACAGTGACTGTATCGAGCAAGTCTGGATTTTCGCCAAGTGTATCGAAATCAATAACGATACAAAACGGTGTACCAATTTCATCCTGACGACGATAGCGCTTGCCAATATTACCGTTATCATCCCACATCACCATGCCGAATTTTTTCTTTAAGGCAATAAACACTGTCCGAGCTTTTTCTACTAACTCGGGCTTGTTTTTCAACAATGGAGATACGCAGGCTTTGTATGGAGCAAGTGACGGCTTAAGTTTCAACACTACACGTGTTTCCCCATCCATAGTTTCCTCATGGTATGCATTTGTTAAAACTGCCAACAACATACGCCCCACACCAACTGATGATTCAATAATATATGGAGTGAATCGCTCTTTAGTTTCTTCATCAAAATATTGCAGATCTTGTCCACTCACACGCATGTGACTACTCAGATCATAATCAGTACGATTGTGTGTTCCCCATAGTTCTTTGAATCCTTGTGGAAAATTAAAATACACATCATGTGCAGCTGCTGCATAGTGAGCACGCTCATCTTCTGCATGTTCATGCCATTGTAAATTACTTTCTGCAATACCAAGGCGATCTTTCAAGAAATTCCAAGCGAATGCACGCCATTGTTCATACGCCGCTTCTTGATCAATAGAACGGATGAAATATTGCATTTCCATTTGTTCAAGTTCACGCACACGGAAAATAAAATCACGTGGAGAGATTTCATTACGAAAAGCCTTACCAACTTGCGCTACGCCGAACGGTAATTTCGCACGCATTGTTTCTTGTACATTTTTGTAGTTTACAAAAATAGAACCAGCTGTTTCGGGACGAAGGTATGCAATACTATCAGTATCTTCAATGGGACCAATAAACGTTTTCATCATCATGTTGAATGTACGAACTGGACCAAGTGGATTTCCGTCTGGAGATTTCTTGCCCTCGAGCAGACGATTCAATTCGTCAACATCATTACTGTCTACTCCTGCTAAGTGGTCAGCGCGGTAACGCTTATTAGTTACAAGGTCTTCTACTAACGGATCAGTAAATCCAGCAACATGACCTGACGCTTCCCACAATTTTGGATTCTGAATAATCGCCCCATCAATACCAAAGATATTTTCGTGATCTTGCACCATTGCATTCCACCATTCCTTCTTGAGGTTATTGGCAAGCTCCACGCCCAAAGGGCCGTAATCCCAAAAACCTGCTAGTCCACCATAAATCTCACTGGCCTGAAATACAAAGCCGCGGCGCTTACAGAGACTAATTAATTGTTCCATCGTAACGTTTTCCATATAGGGCTATGGTATCACACGGTCTTTACCTTGCCTATATTGAGGATCGCTTGAGAGCCCAGTTGTCAGTACTGGACGTGTCACAGTAAGTGGAACGTTGACAGTACCGTCTGTGCCTACAATAGTTGTTTGACCGAGTAATTGTAGTACTTGACCTACCTGCTCCTTCGTTGGTCGAACACTGATCTGAAATGAAACAGTTTTCAATTGAGAAACATTTGAAGCCTTTGCCAATACACCGGCATTCCATGTAATAGTTCGAGTTTCAGTATTGTAATTAATCACTGAGGCAGTTGGAGAAATTGCCCCAAGCCACGTAATACCGGCTGGCAATACAGCACTTGCAGTTATGTTTGTTACTGGATTTTCAGAAGGCCGTGCAGTCCAAGTGACAGTATAAGTCGTAGTCTGCCCCGCTTTTGAAGGAAAAGGTCCAGTGTTCTTGAAAGGGCCAACTGAATAAAATGCCTGCGATGCAAACTGCAAATGCCCACTGAATTTAATTGTCTTACTATCAATATTGGCAATGTTTTGTTGTTGATAATTATTGTCTGGAAATATCCCTTGTACTGAAAGATGTAAATTAACATCACTATTGTCATTACTTTTTGTTGCAAAACCAAAAGATAACTGTCCAGTTTGCCCCGGAGCAATTGATGCAATGTCTTTGTCAGAATCACCAGTCCAAGTGATAGTATTATCTGCATCATTATAATATCCATTTACTGCGGTAATACTAGTAGGATCAATACCTGTACCGTCAAGTGAAATGGTGAATGTGGGATTGGTGATAGTAGAAGTAGAATTATTTGTCCATGAAACTACTCCTCCAATTGAATCACCAACAGGAATAGCAACCGTGTCAGTTTTCTGCCCATTAATATTCATCTGAGCTGCAATGAATGGATTGGCTAGTGTGATGGTTTGCAATGCGGAGTTATAGATAGTTGAAATAGCAGTATCAGTTGCCGTCGCTGGCGTACCAACATACACACGAAATGACTTCTGTTCATTTTCTTGCCCAATCAACTTCCCCTTAATAACAATAGTATTGTCGGCCCCATTCTGTAAACTACCCAATGACCAAACATTATTTCCTCCATTCGGAGCAGGATCAGCCGAGCCAAAAACAAAACCGTTCGGATATTCGATGCGGGTAATAACATTTTGTAATGGAGTAGTGCTATTGAATGTATTATGTAGCGTTAATTCAAATTGCTGGTTTGCGGCAATAGTAACAGGGCCATCAACTGTTAATGTTAAGGGGCTAGAACTTATGAGTACGGAAAAAGTGGTCTGCTTTTGAAAAACAGCAGTGGAGTTTTTAAGCTGATATGAAAGTGTTGCAGTAATAGTTTGTGCTGTGCCTTGTTGGCCATACAACACAACAGAAAATGCCTGGCTTTTTGTTTGACCAGCACTTACGGTACCCATGTCTTGCTCAACATGAGCAGTATCACTACCGCTGCCGTCATTAATACCTTTTTGATAATCAAGAGCCAGCTTAGTTTCAAGCAATGCCGCTGAATTACTATTTGCAATTTCAACCTGTAGAGGCAGTGTGTCCCCTGCAGCAACAAATGTGTTTCCTAAAATTGAAACAGCTACATTCTTACTAGAAAGTGTCAGTGACCCCTTATAAATACTATATGCAGCTACACCAAGTGCAATGAGAAAAAACAGTAGCGAGAAAATAAAAAATCTACGATATCCGCCTACGCGACTTTTATGAATATTTTTTTCTGGTGGCAATGATGTTTGCCCCCACGTTGAAATGACGTTCTGACGCTCAGGACGAAGAATGCCAAATTTTCTGCGGGGAACATTTTCTGGATCACGGGCATAGAGTTTTTTCTCTAATTCTGCAATGTGATCTATTTCTTCAGGCATGACTATAGTATATCAAAGATGACTAGAATGTATCGCATCGGTTGCACCCTTAATAAGTTTTTTTATATCGCTATCACTAAGGAGTACTGCTGCTTCGCTCAAAGGCAGTGTAAAAAAATGCTTCTCGTTATCTTCAATCGCAATATATCCCAGTAACACTAATACCTTCCATAATGACAAGGCATCAAGTGACCGTACAATATCTTTACTATCACCTTTTTGCTTCACGATGGTACCTAGGTCTTGTATATGTTGAAACAGTTCTTCATGCATACCCTCTCCCACAAGGAAGCGCTCAAGAAAAGCAACTGTTCGTACATACACACGAGACAGTGGCTCACGTTCATACCCCTGCACAGGACTTTCTATTGCCTTGGCACTGATAAGTCTCCATGTGTTTTTGCCGCGAATCAGATCTACAGAAATCATACTGTAATCCATAACATGTCCTTGCAGTTTCGCTTCTGGCTTACGAACACCTTGCATCATAGCAATGACCAATCCAAACTCCTTAGTAAAAAGCCAGACGCGCTTATTAGCTTCGCCCGACGGTTCACTGCGAACCACTATTGCTTCTGTGTGATGCATAGTGTGCATATCAATAACTATTCGAAGTCGTGTGTGTCTCCAGGATTAAGTGGTACAAACTTGATTCCCTCTTGTTCAAGCAGTGGAATAAACATAGGTTGCATCATTTGTGGATGGCTCAAAATAATATCATGTACAGGAAATGCTGTAGTGGGCTTTACTGCAAAAGCATACTCGAGTACTTCCGAGAGTTTGAGCCAAGGTGCTGCAACTGGCAATGCGAGAATACTCACTGGCTTGCCTGGCAGAGTAAATGCATCACCTGGATAAAACAGTGTGTCATCGATCATGAAACCAGTATTTTGTACTTGACCCATTTCTTTGTAGATCGTTGCATGGTGCTCACCATGCCCCTCGAAAACAATATCGTTCAGTGTAATAGCGTCACCATCTTCAAGCAATTCAAAAGCAATACCTTCTACTGCAAGCAGCTTACCTACTGCAGTATTAGTAACTACTTTCACTCCTGGATTATTAGCAATAATTATTTTCAGTGACTCAATATGGAAATGATCACCATGCTCATGAGTAATAGCTACGATATCAATATTCTTTTCTTCATTCTGTTCTGTAGTATATGCTCCAGGGTCAGTCAAAATCCGTACCCCTTTGATTTCAATCACCAAACAGCAGTGTCCGATCTTTTTTATTTTCATTGTATTTTTCTTCGATCTATTAAGTAGTTTTTCCATCTCTTGCCGCTGCTGTTCTGCTGTATTGTCTAGTATTTGTTGTATAGCCATACCTGTTATTATACGTTTTTAATTAAGAGAAACATTCACTGAACGTCCTGCAACTTCTACTGTCTCACCCTCATTATCTGCAAAGGTAACTGTTGTTGCCAATACTGTTTTCTTGAAGTCATCAATAAATCCTGAGAGTATTGCTTCCCCTTCACTATTCATAGTCACAGCAATAGTGTCACTTGGGGTAAGCCCTTGTTTCTTACGAAGGTCCTGCACAGCACGAATGAGCTCGCGATAGTCACCTTCTGCTTTTAATTCAGGAGTAATAGTTGTATCAAGTACTGCTTCTTCATCCATGCCAGTATCAAACTGTACACTCTTCACATTTAATTCATCCATTATCAGTGCGCGATGTGCAGCTGATAATTCTTCACCACGTACAGTAATAGAAAGTAGCGGCTGACGAACTGGAATGGCCAGCTTCTTACGGAGCGCATTTCCCATAGTACAAATACTACGAACATCTTCCATGCGTTCAATTGCTACAACTTCATCAATTGAAATGTTGGCTTCGCCCGCCATAGCTTTAGCGACGGTAGGCCATGTTGAAAGATGTACTGATGCTTCGCCACCTAATTGTAACCAGATATCTTCCGCTGCAAATGGTGCGAACGGTGCCAACAACTGAGCTACAGTTTTAAGCACGCGATACAAGGTACGCTTTGCGTCATCAGAAGTTTTCATGCGATCACGTGAACGACGAAGGTACCATGTAGACAGATCCCCAATGAATTCTTTGATAGCGCGTACTGGTTCCATTAATTTATAATTATCGAGACTGACAGTACAGGTTGCAATCAATACGTTTACCTTTGCCAAAATCCATTGATCTAATACGTCTGGGGATGTCTCGACTGATTCTTTTTCTAATTCAATATCACGATAGAGCTCATAGAATGAAAGAATATTATAGAGTAATCCAAATACCTGACGCTCCAACTCTGCTACAGTTTTTTGATCGTAGTTCTTTGACTCTCCCGGCTGGTTCACTGAGTACATCCATAGGCGCAATGTATCAACACCGAAGCGATTCATTTCAATCCAAGGGTCAACAATATTACCAATTGATTTCGACATTTTCTTACCTTCATTGTCCAAAATATGACCAAGACAAATAACGTTTTTGTACGCTTTACCTTTACCCATCAATATACCTACAGCATGCAGTGTGTAGAACCAGCCGCGAGTCTGGTCGATTGCTTCTGAAATAAAGTCTGCGGGATACTTCAGTTCAGGGGTCGCTAGACCCTCAGCATTAGCGAATGGATAGTGGTCTTGGGCAAACGGCATTGAACCTGAGTCGAACCATACATCCATTACCTCTTTTACGCGCCGGTATTCTTGTTCTTCTTTTACAAGTACAACATCATCAATAAACGGTCGGTGTAGATCGATCTCATACCGTTCATTGTGCGGTAATGGCACAAATGCAATAGTGCGAACTTCTGCATTATCAAAATTTCGATAATGGCGAGTTTGCTCAAATAAGTTTTTCATTGAAATACCAGTAGCGATCAATTCCAATGCTCGAGTTACTGCACCATGAGATACGATCAAAATATTCTTGCCTTGATATTTTTGCTCAATCTCGTAAATGAAATCCCCTGCTCGTTTAATAATATCAAGATATGATTCACCATCTTCTGCTTTGAAACCGTAGCGATCTTCTTGTGCATTTCGAATGGTAAAAAAATCATCAAGCGGCTTATTATCGAATTGCGCTCCAACATTCCACTCACTTAAACGAGTGTCGACTATAATAGTTTCTTCTGGCAAACCAATCTGCGCAGCAGTAAGTGTTGCTGTTTCCAATGTGCGAGCATATGGAGAAGAAATAATAATGTCTATACCTTGATCTTTAAGCGCCGCTGCCGAGCTTACTACTTGGTCTCTACCTTCTGTAGTCAGTTCATCACTGCCATTCATTGAACTATTCCACAGACCTTTGAGATTGTGTTCAGTCTGACCATGGCGCATAACATGATATGTATTTCCTGACTTTTTGATGTATTCGCGAAGCATGGCAATAGAATCTACAAACATACGTTCACCGTCTTGCGCCTGCCAAATTGGCAACGGTGTACCCCAATACCGCTCACGAGAAATAGCCCAATCTTTTGCATCCTTAATCCATTCACCAAAACGTCCGTTTTGAATATGAGCAGGCTCCCAATTAATAGATTGGTTTTCATGTACAAGCTCATCGCGTAGCTTAGACATGCCGATATACCAAGAATCGCGTGCGTAATACAACAAAGGAGTCTTGCAGCGCCAGCAGTGAGGATATGAGTGCTTATAATTTTCTTGTGAGAAAAATAGATTGTGACTCTTTAAATCATTAACAATATCAACAGCAAGTGTCGGCTTACCATTTTCATCTACTTCTTTTACATACCTTCCCTCAAGAAAACCGGTACCTTTAATAAAATGACCTGAATCATCAACCATATGAAATTTAGGCAAACCAACCTTTGTACCAAGATCAAAGTCATCAGTACCATACATTACTGCAGTATGAACAACACCTGTACCATCTGTAGTTGTCACAAAATCTGCTGCATATATTTTGTATGCATTGCCCAATTTTTCTTTTTCAAGACCAGAAATTAATTCACCAAGGTATGAGTATAATGGTTCATATGAAAGACCAACAAGATCTTTACCTTTCATTTCACTTACTACTTCATACTCTTCCCCTAATACTTCAAGTCGCTCTCTGGCAACAATAACCTTCTCGCCATCTTTTGTAGCAATTACATAATCAATATCAGCGCCAACTGCTAACCCTACATTTCCTGGCAGAGTCCAAGGTGTAGTAGTCCAAGCTAGTACATACGTATTTTCTTCTGATGTTAGTTTAAATTTAACAGTCAAAGATAAATCTTTTACATCAACATATGCACCTGGCTGCGCTAATTCGTGACTTGATAAGCCAGTACCACAACGAGGACACCATGGCACTACCTTGAAGTCTTTATAGACAAGACCTTTATTATTTACTGTAGAAAAAATGTGCCATAGCGATTCAATGTAGTTTGTATCAAATGTATAGTATGCACTTTTCTTATCTACCCAATATCCAATACGCTCAGTGAATTGCTCCCAGTCATTGATAAATGTGAACACGCTGTCTTTACATTCTTTATTGAATGCAGCAACACCATAGGCTTCGATTTCTTTTTTAGATTTCAAGCCCAATTTCTTTTCAATTTGCAATTCAACAGGCAAACCATGGGTGTCCCAACCAGCGCGACGAGGTACGCGAAAACCCTGCATTGTTTTGTAACGAGGAATTGCATCCTTAAAGACACGTGATTCTAAATGGTGCAATGCTGGTTTTGCATTTGCAGTTGGAGGTCCTTCATAGAAAATGTACTCACCTTTCGGTGCGTCTTTCTCCAGCGTCTTTTTAAACACTTGTTGTTCTTTCCAGAATTCTAGGATACGTTCTTCTGTTTGTGCTCGCGGGCTTTTTTGTTGCTCTTCCATGGTTTTATTAGTTAATAGTAATATGTTGAATTGTTTTTGTTTTTAGAAAATAAAAAACTCGTCCGTGAATAATGACAAAAGTCACAATTCAAGGACGAGTTTCTCGTGGTACCACCTTGTTTTATCGCGTCAAACGCGACCTTGTTATTGCTGTAACGGGCATTCCCGCTGGGGTCTACTTTGGTGCGCCATAGCCCTGAACATAGTGAAGGGCGGAGGCGACTTTTCTTCCCAGAGCTCCAAGGTGATAACCTCTTCATCGCTGCTCCTGTCAATATATCATAGCTGCAAAAAACACGCCAACTGAACCTTATATATTTGGATGTTCGTGCTGCAGTGATTGTTTTGTTTTTTCTACTTCAACAATCAAGCGCTCTACGAGTCGCTTAGGATCTTCGTCGAAAAGTACAATATCATCATCAGCACGATTGCTTTGAGCGATAATTTCCTTGATTTCATCCCCCATTGACCATGGTCCCTGCAAAATACCAATTGGTTTTTTATCTTCAAATGCAATAGTAAATTCATGGATAGTACCAATTCGGCCACAGCCAAGGATCACTGCATCACAAGAACGAGTGAACAAGAGGTCGCGCCCTGGAAAGCCGAAGCCGGTGTAAATAATCAAATCCATATAATCTACGGGCATTCTCCATGTTTCAATATGATCGCGTTCATTTTCCGCAGGAGAGAGTCCTATTGAAATACCATTCGCTTCCTTTGCACCCATCGCTGCCCATAGTGGAAAACCTGTAGTAGCACCAGTAACGATAATAGCCCCTTGTTCTACTATTTGGCGTCCAAGTTCTTTTGCCTTATCAAGGGCATGCAAGCCACAGTGCCCTGTTTCTGCAGCACCAGAAACACCGATCTTAATTTTAAGATGATTATGCTTACTGTTATTTTCTAAGACACTATTTGCAGAGATTGGCGCTGCATTGTTTACAGTATTTGTATTGATATCATTCATAGTTAATTACAGTCTAATTCTACCACATCATTTTCCTCAGGAGCGTACGCATTTACTCCAAGGTGATCACGCAATCGCTGTGTCAAAAACAATGCTGAGGCAGGTTCGCCCATAACAACAAATACTTTTTTCAAACTATCTGCTGTCTGTTGTACAAATTCAACCAAGTGATCAGAGTCTTTGTGTCCAGAGTATCCATCAATAAAAACAATATGAGACCTCACCTGCACATCCATACCATTGATATGTACTTCTTTGGCACCATCTTGGATTAATCGCCCCATAGTTCCCTGTGCCTGATATCCAGTAAGTAGTAATGTATCATTCGCATCTGGTAAATAATGTGCCTCGTGATGCAAAATACGTCCACCATTACTCATACCACTACCAGCAATAACAATTTTAGGATTTGATGCGTGGAGAATTTCTTTTGATTCTTCTGTTAACAATGTTGATTTTAATCCTGGGAAGTTGAAAATATCATCCCCGTCACCAATTTGCTTACGAGCAAAGTCATTGTAATAACGACCATATTTACTGTAGACCTTAGTTAGTCGAATAGCTAATGGTGAGTCCAAGAAAATTGGCATCTGTGGCACGCGATCGTGCTCAACGAGCTGATCAATCTCAAATAGTAATTCTTGTGCACGCTCCAATGAGAATGTTGGGATTACCAGTGTTCCTTTTCGCTTGTAATTATCCTGAATAGTTTCTTCTAATCGAACACGTCGTTGATCACGAGCGACGTGATTGCGATCACCGTACACACTTTCCATAATCAAATAATCAACGTTTTGAATCGGCTCTGTATCACGCAGTAATGGTGATGGAGAGTTTCCAAGATCTCCAGTAAAAATAAGCTTCTTATTATTGTAAATAATTTCCAACATACCTGAGCCCAAAACATGGCCAGCATCACGGTAGCGAAAGATAAATTCCCCGATTTTTAGGTCTTGATGATAATCAATCACCTGCCATAGAGACATCGCCTTCTCAATAACAGTCTTAGAGTAAATTTCTTTTAATTGCTCACTGCCTTCATGATCACTATGAGACAGAATGTTTGCAGTATCTTCAAGCATCAATTCTGTGATTTCTTTTGTAGGAATAGTTGAATAAATAATACCCTTAAAGCCGTCGTGGACTAGTTTTGGTATGCGGCCGATATGGTCAATATGAGCATGGGTAATAAAAAGCACATCAACAGATGCTGGATCATAGATGAATGGTTTTAAATTTGAAGCTTCTGCTTGTTTTGAACCTTGGGCCAATCCGCAATCAATCAAAAAACTTTTACCTTCGCCCTGTAATAAAAAGTTTGCACCAGTAACTGACCCTGTCCCTCCTGCGAATGTTAGTGTAAGTTTTTTTGATTGTTCCATGTGAATAGTATATCACCTATCCATCATGAGTTAGTCTTTACGCTATTGAATTAACAAAAAAACCATTTGTAAATATATTTGCAAATGGCATTTTTGTTACGGCTATCCGGAAATAGTGCCTTAGCGTATAGCCAAGTGGGGTGTTTGGAATATAGGTACGCCGCGATAAAATTCTGACGCACACTATATTCACCCAACTCCCCATAAACAAAGTGTTCTAGACACTATTTTAGATAGCCGTACAATAAGTATAGTTGATTACAAGTTACTGACAAGATAGACAGCGCTTAAATACAGTGTCGAACAACCCTTACATCAGTTCATCAGAATGAATAAATGTTGTAGTTATTTTTTCGTATTGCATAATCTCTTCATCTTTGAAGAATCGTTGTATTTCTGATGCAGCAGATTCTTTTGAATCAGATGCGTGAACAATATTTGATTGCATTGAAAGTGCATAGTCACCACGAATTGTGCCACCCGCTGCTTCAAAACTTTTTGTTGGTCCAACAATAATACGAATAGCGTCAATCGCTGCAATACCTTCTACTACCATTATTACAACAGGAGTTGAAGTCATAAACTTCTGAATACGTGGAAAAAACGGCTTATCCTTAATATGAGCATAGTGATCTTCTACAACAGCGTCACTAAGGTGAACCATTTTTAAGCCAATAATAGCAAGGCCTTTTCGTTCAAAGCGAGAAATTATCTCCCCTACCAAACTGCGTTGCAATGCGTCAGGCTTAATAATGATCAAGCTTTGTTCCATTTTTTCATGTTTCATATGCACTATGATACCCCGCTGTGCACTGCTAAGCAATGCACAATGTGTGTGCTGCTAAGCAGCGCACTTTTTACATTTTTTCGGGAACAGAAATGCCAAGTAGATATAAGCCATTTGTCATTGTTTGTGCGAATGCTTTTGTAATTTCAACTTTGTATGGAGAAGAATCATCTCCATCAACAAGAATTTTTGTGTTGCCGTACCAACTATTAAATGCCTGAGAAAGTTCTAATAGATAGGTAACGATGAAATGCGGTGACCATTCCTGTATTGCATGTTCAACAACTTCAGGAAAGTGAATAAGTATTTTTTCTACAGTAGTTGTCTGCCACTCTTTTGGAACAGCATCAGGAAATTCAATTACTGTTTGTGCCGCCTTATCAATAATAGATCTTGCACGAACAGTACTGTATTGCAAATACGGACCACTATCGCCTTCAAATGATAATGATGTTTCAGGATCAAAATTAATATCTTTGCCTGGCGCTGTTCGTAAAATAACAAACTTCAATGCACCAACTGCAATATGGCGATTAGCTAAACCATCAGTATCTTTTGCAAGATCTGGAGCACGATCATTAAGTTCTTCATAGATAGCATCAAGCAGTGCTTGGGCTGAAGGCACGCCACCTAAACGTGAGGACATCTTCTGACCCTTGAAACTCATACGTCCATGAGTACGGTGAATAGTCTTATTCACCCTATCCTTCCACTGCGGACTTATTTTACTAGCAGCAGTCGCTACGACTTTAAAATATTCAGTCTGTTGGTGATCAGTAATAAATAATGAAATATCTGGCTGATATCGATCAAACTTCAACTCCATTAGCCCTGTATCCTTGGCTTCATATGTTGGATTACCTTCTTTATTAATAAAAACACGAGTATGTAAACCATCTTGCTCTCCTTCATAAATAACAGCACCATCACTTTCTGTATACACTCTGCCAATATTATCTAAAACAATATTCTTTCCTATTTCACCAGCCTCGCTCTCATAAATAAAATCATCAAAAGTAGATCCGAGTGTGGCAGTAATTGTTTTGAAGTATGCCATATTAAGAGCCTTAGCATCTTCATAGACTTTGTACTCGGGTGTATTTTTTTCTTCCTTATACATATTGTCTGCAATAAGACGAATGTCAGCTTGGATTTCTGGAGTATCGTCATATGCGCGAGTACCACGAACATAACAATCGCCGAGGTATTCGATTATTTCTGAAGGCGCACTCAGAGTTTTTAATTTCTCCATACCGCCGTCTTGCATCAATA
Source organism: Candidatus Nomurabacteria bacterium (assembly GCA_903862255.1). Classification (GTDB taxonomy): domain Bacteria; phylum Patescibacteriota; class Minisyncoccia; order Phycocordibacterales; family UBA9973; genus UBA4124. The sequence continues at coordinate 13,652 of CAIOXK010000017.1, forward strand.
TCCATACTGCTTTAGCAATACCAAGCGAAATATCAGACGGGTAAGAAATATTTTTAACATCCGCTCCAGAAAATATTGCCAAACGGCTAATCGATTCTCCGATCGCATTATTCATTACATGCCCAATGTGAAATGCCTTAAAAAGATTTGGACTTGAATGTTCAACCAGTATTGTTTTTCCTTTATTAGAGTGATTACTACCCCACTGTTCTTGCTGGACCAGCATAACCTTAAGTTGTTCAGCAAAATATTCTTTTGTTAGTGTGAAATTAATAAAACCTGCACCAGCAATACTGATATTTTCGATAGCTGCTGTATTTTGTTGTTGTAAATATTCTACAATCGACCCAGCTATTTCCTTTGGATTTTTGCCGAGTTGTTTACTAATTACTAGTGCGATATTGGTTGAATAATCACCATGAGTAATTTCTTTTGGCTGCTCTACTGCAAAAACCACATGCTCTAGTTCATAGAGTGCATATATCGCTTGTTCTATAAGAGAAATAATAGTACGTTCCATAGCACGATTCTATCAGAAATATCAGATTTTCCTACTTTCCTGAACTACCGAAACCTGTGTCTCCTCGCTCACTATCAGAAAGTTCATCAACTATTTCAAATGTAGCAGTCTCAACTTTTTGAATTAACATCTGTGCAACACGATGCCCTGCCTCGAATGTATAGGGTACGTCTGACAAATTAATTACTGCAACAGCAACTTCTCCACGATATCCTGAATCGATTACACCACCGAAAGTTTTTAAACCATGCTTCACAGACAGGCCACTTTTATCCCAAATAAGACCGACGTGCCCTTCTGGAATTTCCATAGCAATACCAGTTTTTATAACAACCTTCTGACCAGGATCAACAATAACAGTTTCGCTAGTATAGAGATCAAACCCAGCATCCCCAGCTTTCGCATAGTGTAAATCTGGAACAATATCTGAGAGCTTTTTTACTTTGATATTCATATAATTCAATCATATACAAAATGGAGAAAAATAAAAACCCCCTCATGTGAGGGAGTTTTTATTTCGGTCCTTCGCATTCGCTCAGGATGATTGGATAAACCTATCCAGTCACTTCGATACCAGTTGAGCGAGCTGAGCCTTCAACAATTTTCATTGCTGCATCAATATCGTTTGCGTTCAGGTCAGGCATTTTGCGTTCTGCAATTGCACGTACCTGTTCACGAGTAACACTGCCTGCTTTTGAAGTTCGAGGCTTGGCTGAACCTTTGTCGATACCAGCTGCCTTAAGCAAAAGACTGGTAACAGGAGGAGTAGTAACACGGAAATCGTATGAACGATC
>CAIOXK010000018.1 GCA_903862255.1 Candidatus Nomurabacteria bacterium
AACATACGAATAAGCAACTTTGCCTTTATTTTCTGAAGTAGATTTACTAGCACTATTTCCTTTGGCCGCCGTAGCCTTAACGGAGGAGGCTGAATAACCGTTTTCATCTAGAAAACTTTTGTAATCTTTTGCTGAACCAGAAAACAACACTGGATTTTTACCAAGTGCAGCAGCAACTGCTAATTCATCACAGCGTTCATTATATAAATCACCAGCATGACCTTTCACTTTTTCAATAGAAATACGTGAACCGTATTCCTTCATCAACACCAAAAGGTTTTGCCATTGACTTTTATTTTCCACAGGAGTTTTTGTACTAGTGATCCAACCGTTTCTTTCCCAGCCCTTAGCCCATTTTGTTAGACCATTTATCACATACATCGAATCACTATAGAGTGTAATACCTCCGTCCCATGACAATGCACCACTATCTGATAACACGGCTTCCACGCCAGCTAATTCCATTTGATTGTTTGTGGCACGAGTAGCATTGCCTGCAATCTCCATACAAACATCTCCTGCCAAAATAACTGCTGCCCATCCACCCGGACCAGGATTACCACGCGACGCACCATCTGTATATATAATTAGTTCTTTTTTACTCATAGGTACTATTATAGCAAATCATTTTCAAGATATTTTAAAGTAACTACCGGGAGCTTAGCTCCCGTTTACCAGCAAACAAAAAGCCCTTACTAGAAATAGCAAAGGCTTTCGAGGATTTTCATTTTTTAGTTTAAAATGGGTAGCGTTCTATTTTTTCTTTCTGAATTATTCTAAAGCGAAAGACTAAAGAGTCACTATAATCGCCAACGGGGGCAAAAAAGTGATTTTTCTCTTCTTCACGCACTCTGGAAGGAGAAACAAAGATTTGTTTTGTTTTAAAAAACCCAAAACTTTCCTGCTCTTCCTTTGTTGTTGTGGTATCTTTCACCCAGACTATCTCGCCGATTTTTTTCGTAGTATCGGTACATTCAATGCCGAGCGTGTCATTAGGATGCCAATATGTGCTATCAGTAACAACCATGTAGGTCACCCTGGCCCCTCTTGGAATTAAGAAAAAAATAATTATGGGCCCTCCCACAATTAGAACTAAAAAGAGGAATTTCTTTTTCATTGTATGAATATTTGGTTTATGGAAATGTGGTGAATTACTTGTTTTCAACAATAGCACATTTTATAGTAAAAGTCAATGTTTTAACTCCCGTTCGCTATATAATTTCTTTAATATGTATTCTCACCCCTCCTCTCCATCCGGCTTCTAAAGTACCGAGCAAGCTTACTGTTTTTCCAGTCACGACTTTTTTGGCAAAAGTATCACTAGCAAAAAATGTGAAAGCTATTGCGGTTCCAGTACTATCAGTCACTGTACATTCGATATGATCTTTGGCTTTACCAAATTTCTTTGTACTCTCAATTGATACGTTTTCGAATAAAAATACTGGCTCTGGATTGCCGACACCAAATGGCGCAAATGTGCGAATTGCATTAAGGTGACGAACTGCTGCACATGATAGTGGCAAAACAATATCTTTTCTTCTCTCGTCCGCCATAGCTTCAGCGTCGGTGAATGGTAAGTTCTGTAATACAGCATTAAGTGCTGGCTCGAGCAGATGTATTTGTTCTTTTGTTGCAGCAAATCCGCCAGCGGCTTTGTGCCCACCACCATGAATCAATATACCTTCTGGAAGTCCTTGCATTAAAGTTGCAGCATTATGAGCGGGCAACATACGACACGATCCTTTCATCGTACCATCACCACCCTCTCCCCAGACAAAGAAACTTTTACCATATGATTCTTGCAACTTCCCTGCCACAAGTCCGAGCACTGCTGGGCGCCATGATTCATCACCAATAACTACAATGCTAGGCAATTCTTTTCCCGCAATTCGCGCGTATGCATTTTTTACAATATCTGCAACAACTTGTTTACGCTCATCGTTGATTGCAGTAAGTTCTCTAGTTAATTCCATAGCGCGCATACGATCATCTGTTGACAGCAATTCAAACGCGAGGATTGGTGACGCCATACGAGATGCGGCATTCAAACGTGGGGCAACAGTAAACGTCAGATCACTTTCGGTTAGGCGATTCATATCAATATTGTTTGCAGAAAATAATGCCTGCAGACCTACACGGCGAGTTTTTTTCATTACCATCATACCGTAATATGCCAACACCCTATTCTCTGCTACTAGCGGTACCATATCTGAAAGTGTTGCGAAACCAACAAGATCGAGTAGCCATTTCTCCCACCCTTCCGGGATATTATAACCTCCTGTGAGTGATGTAGAATCAGTCTTTCCATACTTTTGAATAAATGCTCGTACAAACATAAATGCTACAGCGGCACCACAAAGATTTTTTTCTGGATAATCACCAACCATAGGATGAACTACGGCAAAAGCTGCCGGCAAATTAAAACTATTACCTCCTTCGCTCTCCGAGCTATGGCGGTCGATGGGTAAATGGTGATCTGTTAGTACAACATCAATTCCTCTTGATTGCGCATCGGCAATTTCTGCAATTGCAGTAATACCAACATCGACAGTCAGTATGGTTGTCACATGTAATTTCGATAATTCATCAATGCCAAATGCATTTACGCCATAGCCTTGCATATGGCGATCAGGAATATATACATGCACGCGATCCATAATACCGATGATCTTAAAGAAATCTATCAGTACCACTGCCCCAGGAATACCGTCACAATCATAGTCAGCATAAATGCCAATCTGTTCATTATTTTTTATTGCCAAATGAATACGGTCAACTGCCTTATCCATATCACGAAATAGAAATGGGTCGCCAAGTGTATAGACTGGCTCCAAAAAAGTTTTTTGTCCTTCATCTGAAAGATCAAGGCGTTCTAAGAGTAATTGTTTTAACTCTGCAGGAGTTGGAGTCGTGGGATCTGAGCGTAACGAAGCTGGTTGCATAGAGGCGATTGTACCATATACTAAACATATGAATGACACGATTTTTGGCAAAATTATCCGCAAAGAAATACCAGCAACTATTGTATACGAAGACGACCAATTCTTGGCATTTCTTGATATCAACCCGGTTCGAAAAGGACATACATTACTAATTCCGAAAGAGCGGTATACATGGATCCACGAAGCGCCAGACGATCTCATATCAGACATCTTTGTAAAAGCTAAGGAACTCATCAATATAATGCGAGAGGGCCTACCGTGCGATTATGTGCAGCTTGGCGTAGTGGGCAATGAAGTGCCACACTTTCATATTCACCTCATTCCTCGCATGCTCTCTGAATCTGCCTTACTAACAAACCATCCCCATATGAAATATGAGGATGGTGAAATGTCGCTATTTGCTGAAAAAATTATTTCAAAACTGTAATTCCTGGCAATGTACCATTTGCTAGGTACTCTAATGTTGCACCACCTCCAGTTGATACGAAAAGGTGTTTTGCATCCTCATATTTCAGAACCTTTTCAATAACTGCCCCTGTATCACCTCCACCAATAATAGTCTGTGCTTTTGAGGCAATAGCGGCTTTTGCCAAAGCTGTAGTAGCTTTTACATACCCCTTTTCATACCAACCTGTTGGCCCATTCCATACTACAAGTTTCGCCTTGGCTATTTTGTCTGAAATCAATTTCACACTTTGTGGACCAATATCTACAATGACGTCATGTGATTGTATCTCGTCTGGAGTAACAGCAATAGACTTTTCATCGCGAATCACCAAACAATCAGCTGGCAATAACACTACAGGATTTTTCAAAAGTGTAGTGATCTGTTTTGAAAAACCGTCTTCTACAACAGACTTGCCTACAGCAAAACCAGCTTCTTTATAAAAAGAGTTCATAATTGCACCAGTAATAACTACATTGTCAGCAAGTGCTGCAAAACGCTTCAGCAGAGGGATCTTCGTTTCAAATTTTGCACCGCCAAGAATAAATACAAATGGGTGTTTTTTATTATTCAGTACAGAGGAAAGTGCTGTAATTTCTTTCTGCATCTGTGCACCAGCGAATGATGGCAAGTATTTTGCAATACCAACTACTGAAGCATGTTTACGGTGTGATACAGAAAAAGCATCGTTTACAAAGTATTCACCAAGTTTTGATAGTGCCTTTGCAAATTTAGCATCATTCTTTTCCTCACCTTCATAGTGGCGAATATTTTCTAAAAGAATAATAGTACCTTTTGGAACCTGTTCAATAATTGAATGGATATGCGAATCATTTACATCATGGGTAATAAATACGATGTTGTACGTTTTTGATAAAAACGTAGCAACTGGACGTAATGTTGCAGAACCATCCCCTAAATGGGCAATCAAAATTGGAGTACCGCCTTTTTTCAAAATAGTATCGATAGTTTCAAATGAACTAGTGATACGTCGCACATCTCGAATTTTATTGTTAACTATAGGTACATTGTAGTCTACCCGTACAAGTACTTTTGCTCCTTTTAATGCTGGCAGTGATTTGATTGATTTCATAAAATTATTTATTAATTGTTTTTGCCAATGCTCCAAGTCGTTTCGGATCAAGGCTTACTCGTCCTATTAAAAAACCATCGGCAGTACCTTCTTCTAAAAATGATTTGGCATTAAATTCATCTGCTGACCCTCCGTACAGAATAGGCATAGCCTTAGCTATTTTTTCACCATATTTATCTGATAAGAACTTGCGAATAAATATTGTCATTTCACGACATTCTGCTGGAGTAGCAGCTCGGTCTGCTTGTGCACCAATTGCCCACACTGGTTCATATGCCAAAATAATTTTCTTTGCCTGCAATGGAGCAAGGTCACCGTACACAGTTTCTAACTGGTCTTTCACTTCGCTCAAATACCATCCCTGTTCATCACGAGTCTTTTCACCAATACATACAATTGGCGTCAATTTCTTTTCAAATAAACGAGTAAGCTGATCCTTTACATTGGCATTACTATCACCACGGGCACGCATTTCTGAGTGACCAATGATCACATACTGCGCACCACTCTCTTTTATCATTGAAGCACTTATCAACCCTGTCTGCGCAACCGCGTCTGACGCGGCTACGCCCTGACTACCAATACCAAGTGGAACTTTAATGTTCTTTTTGACTATTGGAAGAAACACAGCGGGTGGACAAACAATAGTAGTAATACTTTTTTTATACAGCTTAGCAATTTCGTTGGTTTTTTTTACCAAATCTATTACTTGAATATTTTTTTCTGGGGCCATTTTCCAGTTGCCGATAAGATACAACATATACCTGGATTATAGCATGCTAAAAATCCATTAGAGAAATGGTTCTATTGAGCTGTTTCAATGATATTGAAAGTAGTATTACCAGTATCAGACTCTATAGAATAATAGAAGTTGTTAGGGCTATTATGAATCGGGCAAGCAATAAAGAGGTCACAACCAGTAATAGAACTACCAAATATGTATGCGTATGTACCAACAGTGTCACCAACAGCTAATTGAATTGTTTTATTAAAAGTGAAGTTGTAAGGCATATAATTCCAAGCTGCCCCATTAGGAGTACTAAGGTTATCAGCTTTGAAGTCAGGGGTGGTGTTATTTTTCGGATCTTCATGAAATGCAAAACCATTGTTAGCAGGGTTAGAAGTCAAGTCAATCCAGTCGTCACTTCTGCCATCAGCATGAGTAATTCTCATCCAAAAACTCGCCGCCAAACTATTATAATCCCCACCAAATTTTCCTTTTATTCCCAATTTGCCACTAGATGCGATATTAAATGCATAACTACCCGCCTCTCTCACTAGAAGTAGTGTTTCACCCTGTGGACTGAAACTAGTAGCTTGTATACCAGGAATGGTATTAACCTGCCAACCAGTAGGGTGGTCATTATCAAGACCAACTGCTCCAGCAAAATTTGTTACTGTCTTACCATTAACAACAGTATTACTGAAAAATTGCGCACTTTTATTACTTGTTAATATTGCCAAAAAGTTTTTTATTGCACCTTGTTTTGTAGGAGTAGTAGTAATAGTTGCAGCACTGCCTGTACAAAGCACAATAGTACCAGTCTCATCAGCACAGATAGGATTCATTGTATTGTTTGCAAGAGGGGCACTCTTCATAGTGCCATTATTGTCAGTAAACCAGCCATTTATTGCTAGTGAAACTGCTGAATTTTTAGTACTATCACCAAAATTAATAGTCCCATTAGCATCAGCTGAGTGCAACACTCCATCAAAGTATGTATTGCCATCCATTTCGGCATTAGCATTGGCAACAAAAGCATCCACAGCCAAGCCTCCAGTCTTAATCTGATCTAAGATTCCTACATTCAAAGGAGCCGGAGTATTGCCATCTGGTGGAGTAGGCAAAGTACCTGCAGCATGAACAACGTAGCTCAAACCAACAGCGACAGTAATTCCACCTATAACGTATGCAATGTTGTAAAAAAGATGTTTTTTATTCATATGATTATTGTACCTCAGTAATATCAAATGTAGTGCCGCCAACATTTGTTTGCATTGAGTATGACACTGAATAATTTGCAGTGCCTGCTCTACCGTAAAATCCTGTCCATAATGGGTCTGTACCTCCTGCGCTGGCATAAATCAGTGCTACAGGATCGAGAGTATCTCCTGCTTGTAGCGCAATATTTTGATCGAAACTAAAATTAAACAATACATTGTTACTATTTGCATTAGAATAGCTCCCCACAAACCGCCCTGCAATAGGATAATCCTCGTGATTTGGTGAAGCCCATGGTGCAGCCAAAGGGTCTACAAGTGGCATAGTATCGAGACGTATCCATTCATCAGTATTAGTAGCAGCATGATGAACCTTCAGATAAAAATCAGCTTCAAAACCGGTATAACCATTAACTACAAATCTACCATTAGATGAAATCTTGACATGATATGTGGCAGAGTCGACAGCTTTTAACAATTGTGTATGATCGCTATCAAATGCAGTCGCCTGGATACCTGGAAGTGTATTTACTTGCCAACCAGAAGGCTTATCATTATCGATACCAATTATTCCGACAAAAGGCTGACAGTATGGAAACTGACGAGTTGGTGGACAGTTATCTGGATTAGAATTAAGAAAAGCAGCCCAATATTCAGGAGCACAGAAGCCGTCAATCTCTTGACTTGAGATACATCCTATTTGATTAGCACTATAATACTTTGCAGTATTATGAAATGTTTGCGCACCAGAGATTGAAGGTGGAGTAGTGCTTATAGTGCGGCTTGTCACAGATAAGAAATGTTTAGTTGTAGGAGGCAATGGAGTAATGACGTTTTTAGATCCACAAAGTATTATCGTTCCACCTGTATCAGCACATAATGCACTACTATTTGCATTAGCAACTGAATCATTTTTTATTCCCCCTATCGCAGATAGGTCGCCATTTACTGAAATACTAGCTCTATTCACATCACCAATCGCTACAGTGGAAGATGTCTGTGCATTTGCTGGACTTCCACCAAAGACAGTGCCGTTCAAAAATGTCTGCTGTTTAAATTGTGCATTATCATTTGCAATAAAACTCCCTACAGATAGTCCTCCATCTTTTACCTGTGATGGACCTGTGTGCAATGGAACATCAATATTTGCTCCTGGTGGCGTCGTTGTAGGAGCAGGAAAATCTGCATGTACCAGACTAAGCCCTGCAGCAACAACTAGACCAAAGGCAATGAATTTTAAGTTATCTAAAAGGGTAGTTTTTTTCATATTATTGAGAAGTAATTGTTGTTCCTCCTGACAAATGAGGATCGAAACTGCTAATAAACACAAGTATCGCAGAAGGATCACAGCCATCAGGTAATGGTATCGCTTCAGATACAGTACTACCAAAAGGAATAGTTACAGTTCCTAGTACCTTTGGAGTACTATTTGCTTTACATACAGCATTACCTACAGGGGGCTGTGTAGTAGTGGTTGTTCCTGGAATAGCACTTGTCCCCCCTCCGCCAGATGGAATAACTTGCTGATTAGCAAAAGGATTAGATGTCTGATAATTAAGATCTGTGCCGTCAGTAGGACTTGATGTAGCGGCAGCTTCGGCAAGAATATTATTTTTAATATAGTTAAGCGCTGATGGGGCAGCGGTAGATGAAGGAAGGATATAAGAAAAAGTCACAACAACATTGTCTGCAGCAACTGGTTGAGAAATTTTGGCACTTACGTAAGTTGAGCCATTCATACTCTGATAGTTTGCAGTCAGTATTGCAGCACTCTGATTTCCTGAAGTGGTTTGGGTCACAGATTGTGAGCCACCACAAAGAAAGAATGCCCCATTAGTATCAGCACAAACTGGTTTTAACCCCCCGCCACTTTTTAATGAGTCTGACTGGTAGTTTCCGATAATACTAGTACTGCCCAAGTCTTGTACTGATACTTGATGTGAAGTATC
>CAIOXK010000019.1 GCA_903862255.1 Candidatus Nomurabacteria bacterium
CGAACTGAATTAATGAAGTCAGGGACTATTCCCTATATACCAATGCTTAGAAAATAAGCGTTTTTACCCCCTACCCCTGCACACTATATCTTTTCCTGAAAAAAAGGGAGGGCGGTCTCCCCTCGCCTTATGGGGTGGGTCTTTCCTATTAAATAAGTACCGGTACCTTCATCAAACATTGACAAAATCATGATTCACTATAGATTGTAGAAAACAAAAAGAACCTTAAACAATATGGAAACAACAATCTTCTGCGGAAAAGGAGGTGTCGGAAAGACCCTTTCAGCCGTTTCTTTAGCGTCCTCTTTGCAGGGCAAAGTTGGGATTATCGACTACGATGGTGGGCATAGCGTTAAGAATACGTTAGGGATGGAAATTGAGATAATCCCAAACGTAGTTCAACCTATCCGCGAGAACTTATATGCGGTGGTGATAGAAAGCCCTGTATACAAAAACATTACCGAAGCAAAAGAGGCGGGATGGAAACTCAATGAATACCTCGAGCAGTTTATAGGCAATCTGGGTATCATCCCATATGCCGATATGCTTCATGAATTTTTTGGCGTACCAACTGACATTCCCACCCTGCAAAAGTTTGCAGTGCTGGTACAGACACTGGCCGTTATGCAGCAGCAAGATTTTGACCACATCATTATCGACGTTGAACCAACTGCTGGCCTTGAGAGATTGCTTTCAAATGCAAATTCTACTGTGAGAAGCCTACGAAACCTCAAGAACAAGGGTACAGTTTTCCTAACGTTACTCGGGGCAAAATGGCCCGACATTGCGGGATACCTTAAGGGAGACTATATAAAAAATATAGATTCCTACACTTCTGACATTGAAAGTGCCGTGCAAATAATTAAAAACGCGCGCTACATATTGGTTTGCACTCCTGAAAGAGGGCCCATCAACCAGACGTTTGAGGTAAGAGCAATCATAGAAGCGTTCGGTGGCAAAATTTACGGGTATGTAGTAAACAACCTTAGGGGTGAATATCACGAAAGGCAAAATATTCGAGTTATCGAGGAGCAAAGGCTCCCTTTCGTTTGCCTAAAAAGGAATCAGGAGATTCACAATCGCTTAGAGGTACTTCATCCAATACTACTACAAACTGGTAAAGAAATTTCAAAGATATTTGAACCGGCCTAATAGTATCAACTTACAATCGCACCATTAATGGGTGCGATTTTTATTTTAGCTGCCGTGCGACTGACTGAAACCCGGCGCACAAAAGCAAAATGCCTCACATTATATGTGAGGCATTTTGCTTTTGTGCTCCCAACTGGACGACCTTAGGAACCACCTAATTTCGCAAAAAAAATGCCCGAGACTTTTGATCTTGGGCATTGAATAGTAAAACTATAAACTAATCTTTTGGAACATATATTATTCCAGGATAAACATCGCCGGGTTTGTCTACCAATGGAATCCTAATCTCGCTGTACCCGAAGCCTTTTTCAAACACCACGCCTCGCACAAAACGGTCTCCATTAGGATCAAGATATACTGTTCCGTAAAATGCGACTCCCTTTTTACAATAAGAATAATTTTTCCAGATATTTGGGATTAAGTACTGACTGACTATAAGCGTATCAAGTATGGTGGCGTTTAATATAATCTCGCTGCTATATCTTGTTAGTCGCCACTCAGCCATGAAATGGCCGAAATAAGCATCGTAGCTGGATTTTGTCTGTCCAGGAAGAGATGTGGTTGGAATATTTTGCCACCAGTTGTACATGCCATTTTTTGTATGACACTCGATTGTACAGCCTTCAGGGATAAAAGGGAGTGCATCCGCATCTATGATGCACTCAACTCTGTCAATAAGATGAGTGCCCAAAAGCACTCCCCTCACCTGAAACATCAGCTCAGGGTGCTTGCATAAGCTTGATAATTCATCAGGACTCCAGCCATGCTTGGCTGCGGCAACCGCTACTTCATGCATAAGTCCGATACCGAAATCTTTTGTTTTCGCCATGGTTTTAAATTTGTGACTCATCTTCACCTAAGAAGACACATCGGGTTAAAGAAAATTGTTTTTTGTACTCTATTACATTTAGAGCCGAAGTCAACTAGCTGCAGTGCGACTATTGAATTTCGGCGCACAAAAGGAAAAATCCCTAAACGAATTTGTTTAGGGATTTTTCCTTTTGTGCGCCGGGAAGGATTTGAACCTTCGTAGCCCGAAGGCGACAGATTTACAGTCTGTTGTAATTGACCGCTCTACCACCGACGCAGGTCGCAGCCCCATAATAGTAACAGGACTGCGGATATTCTACACTAAAAATGTAAAATTCAAAGTGCGGAATATTTAGTACATTAGGAAGTCGTAACTTCCTTATTGCGATTAAAAGAACTGATGCGCTTTTTCTTGGTATGAACAGTAACAATAACTTCGTCACCCTTCATTGAAACATCCACCGTATCACCTTCGTTAATTGTACGTGCGATGATACGCTCAGCGATTGGATTGAGAATCTTTGTCTGAATCAATCGATTGAGTGGGCGTGCGCCGTAATGAGGATTATACCCGACACGAGCCAAGTATGAAAGCGCGTCTTCTTGAACAGTTACAGTAATGCCTTTTTCTAACAATCGATCAAGTACGATTTTGGTACGAATACCTACGATAGATTTGATAGATTCTTGACTGAGAATATCGAATACAATAATTTCATCAATACGATTCAAGAATTCAGGACGGAAATGGTCTTTGAGTGCGCCTTCAACCTTGTCTTTAGTTTGAGCATATTCTCTTTCTTCATTGTTATTGTGAAAACCAATACTTTCCATTTTCTGAATAAATTCAGAACCAATATTTGAAGTCATAACAATGATAGTGTTTTTGAAGTTTACAACACGCCCTTTTGAATCAGTAAGTCGGCCATCATCAAGTACTTGCAACAATATATTGAATACTTCAGGATGAGCCTTTTCAATTTCATCAAAAAGTATTACGGAATATGGTCGGTGGCGAACTGCTTCTGTTAACTGCCCACTTTCATCATGACCCACATATCCTGGTGGTGAACCAATAAGCTTAGACACACTATGGCGCTCCATATACTCACTCATATCAACGCGAATGAGTGCTTTGTCATCATTGAACATAAATTCAGCTAGTGTCTTAGTCAGCTCAGTTTTACCAACACCAGTTGGACCAAGGAATAAGAATGAACCAATAGGACGGTTTGGGTCACCAATACCAGCGCGATTACGTCTAACAACATGTGCTATTTTTTCAATCGCTTCTTGTTGTCCAACAACACGCTTATGCAGCTCAGTCTCCATATGCATAAGTTTTTCACGCTCTTCTTCCAACATTTTCATTAATGGTACACCAGTCCAACGCGCCACAACTTCTGCAATATCTTCTGAAGTAATATCTTCACGAAGTACACGGCGAGACTTTTGTAATTTTTTCAAACGAGCCATTTTTGCCTCAAGATCTTTTTGCAATAACGGCAAGTGACCATAGCGAATCTCTGCTGCGCGACCGAGATCTGCACGAAGCTCTGCAGCTTCTGCTTCCAGACGTAATGTCTCGAGATCTTTTTTGATTTTACCAATATCTTGCAACAGCGTCTTTTCCGTCTTCCATTTCATTTCTAATTCCTTTGTACGCTCTTGTGAATTAGCAATTTCAGCTTCGATATCCTTAATGCGACTCTTTGCAATCTTGGTATCAATTTCTTTTTCAATATCTTTCTTCAATGCTTCTTTTTCTATTTCAAGACGCATGATTTTGCGATGAGCTTCTTCGAGTACTGGTGGCTTATTTTCTAATGCCATACGTAATGCAGACGAAGCCTCATCAAGTAGATCTATTGCCTTATCTGGCAAGTACCGATTCGTAATATACCGAACAGACAATTGTGCTGCAGCAATTAATGCGTCGTCAGTAATATGCACACCGTGGAAAATTTCATATTTTTCTTTCAAACCACGAAGGATTGCAATAGTATCTTCTTGACTAGGTTCTTCGATATACACTGGTTGGAAGCGACGAGCTAGCGCTGGATCCTTTTCAATATGCTTTTGATATTCTTTCAGCGTAGTTGCACCAATAGCACGAACTTCTCCACGAGCAAGTGCTGGCTTTAAAAGTTGTGCCATATCACCTGAACCACCATCTCCAGTACCTCCTGCACCAACGATGTTGTGAATCTCGTCAATAAAAAGAATAACACGGCCTTCCATACGCTCTACTTCCTTTAAGATGTTTTTTAAACGCTCCTCAAACTCGCCACGGTATTTAGTACCAGCGAGCAATGATCCGATATCTAACAAGACAATTTCTTTGTCCTTCAAAGATTCTGGAACATCACCTTTTGCAATACGATTCGCCAACCCCTCAACTACTGCAGTCTTACCAGTACCTGCCTCACCGATCAAGATCGGATTATTTTTGGTACGTCGGGATAAGATCTGCATAATACGCATAATTTCTTTATCGCGACCAATAACAGGGTCGAGTTTATCTTCCCTCGCCATTGCAGTGAGGTTGCGCGTAAACTTAGCAAGCATACGCATTTTTTTATTTCCGCCAGTGTCTCCGCCTTTATTATTGCGAAATTCACTAACGGCTTGCACCAAAGCCACTCGGTCAATTTTGAATTGATCAAGTAATTCAGATGCTTGGTTTTTTATATCTAATAACGATATAAACAGGTGCTCAGTTGAAACAAAATTATCTTTCAGCTCACTGGCGACTTTTAATGAATGTTCGATCGCTTGTGCCAAATCTCCGGTCAAAAACATTTGATATGACGGAGCAACAGTGGTATGAGTATCAACTGATTCAATACCTTCAAGTACTGAGTCAGTGAGCAACATAGTGTCTACCTCTAGTCTATCAAGCAAGGTAACAACATTTGATTCGTCTTGCACGAGCAGTGATGCCAATAAGTGCATTGTATTGACATTATTCTGACCGCGTTCTATTGCCAGTTCGTGCGCCCGCTTAATCGCATCCTTTGCTTTCGTAGTGAATTGATTTAGTGGTGGCATAATATTTTATATAATTAAAAATTTAATACTGTGTTTACAAGGGTTTCAGAGGTATCAGTCGCAACAGAAATGTCGTACGGTATAGTTTGTATAGTACCACAAATGCCAATAAAAGCATCTTTTACGCGACCGCATGATCTATGTAAAAAAAATAGGGGTTAAACCCCTATTTTTTATATTTTTCTAAGATAATCTTTATTGTAGCCACTACTTTTTCTACATCTTTCTTTGTTGTGGTTCGTCCATATGAAATACGGACTGCTCCCCAGCCCTGACCATAGATGCGCTCAGTAATTCCTGACTCTTCGTTATCTTCATTTTTACAAGCACTTTTGGCACTCACCGCAAAACCACGAGCATCGAGCTCTAATACCATAAGCTCACTATCAAAATCTTTAATAGCAATATGCGTAATATGTGGAGTTCTTTCACTGAATGCAGCAGTAATAACTACATGCGGCAACTCTTTTCTAATACAGTCTTCTGCATAACGCTGAATCCCAGCAATACTCTGTGAATATGTTTCAACTTTTTTTTGTGCGAATGCGAGTGAGTGTGCAAAATCATGAATGAGTTGAATTGGCTCAGTACCTGGACGCAAACCATATTGTTGTCCTCCACCAAACATAATTGGCGCAATAGGAGTATCACGCTTAACATACAGCATCCCTACTCCTTTTGGGCAGTACAGCTTTGTTGCACCAAGTGTCATCATGTCGATACCAAGCTTTTGGACATTCAATGAAAAGTGCAGAGGGGCCTGTGTGGCATCGATATGTAAATATATCTGCACTGTAGGATTATGCTTGCGTAAGAAACGAACACGTTTCGCAATTTCGTACACTGGCTGCACTACACCAATTTCATTATTTACACACATCACAGAAATAATAACCGCTTGTATATCTTCTGGAATAATTATTTGTTTCGGATCAATAATTCCCTGCTCAGTTGGCAATAGTATTACTGAGACGTCTTTAGCTAATACTGCAACTGTTTCCAATACCGCTGAATGCTCCGTATCAGTCGTAATAATTGCAATCGATGTACTATTATTTTTTAGTAATCCACCTACAACTCCATGCAATGCCAAATTGTCTGACTCTGTTGCATTAGAGGTAAAAATAATTTCATCACTATGAGCAAATAATGTCTGCGCTGCGCAAAGCTTAGCTTCGCTCAACACCTTTTTTGCTGCGATACCTTCTTTGTGGAGCGCACTTGGATTGGCTTGAAGTGCCATTACTGAAATAATAGGAAAAGTAGACAGCATTACATGGTCAAGCGGTGTACTCGAGGCAAAATCAAGATATATGCGATCGCTTTGTGACAAAACGCTCTTTTTTGAAAATGACTTGAAAAAACTCATAAAAATAGTATAATAGCTGCTTATGGGACAAAGTATACCATTAATACCTCTTGCGCTGATTATCATCCTTGCAATAGCCGTTGGTGTACTGACTTTTTTGGTTGTGCAGTTACAAAGAAAGCTCCGTATTTTTATGAACGGCAAAGATGGGTCTGACCTAGAAAGCACACTCATAGATCTAACGCAAAAAGTTTTCAATATTGAAGACACACTGCAAGCACACAAAGAAGGACTTGAATATATTGATAGTCGCGTGAAGCGCAGTATCCGTGGATATTCCCTCATTCGATACAATGCATACGACAACGCTGGTGGTGAACAAAGTTTTGCTTCCGGCCTACTCGACGAATATGGCGACGGATATATCCTTTCGGTTATTACTAACCGCAGTCATGTTGGAGTATATTCAAAAAAAATTATCGCTGGTCAACCAGAGACTTCACTCACCAATGAAGAAGCAGAGGCACTAACACAAGCTAAACAACCACTCAATTTATGAACAACACCAATACAACTCGTCCACCTGTAGTTGCAGTTATGGGTCACATCGACCATGGCAAATCAACACTACTCGACTATATTCGCAAATCAAATATTACAGCCGGTGAAGCCGGTGGCATTACTCAGCACCTTAGTGCCTATGAGATTACTATTCCCTATCAGGGAACTGATCGACGCATTACATTTCTCGATACTCCTGGTCATGCAGCGTTTACTGGTATGCGTGAACGCGGCGCTATTGCTGCCGATATTGCCATCCTTGTAGTTTCTGCTGAAGACGGTGTTAAGGCTCAAACTATTGAAGCACTTCATACCATTCGCAATGCCAAGATTCCTTTTATTGTGGCTATCAATAAAATTGACCGCCCAGCTGCAAATATTGAAAAAGCTAAGCAAATGCTTGCTGAGCAAGAAGTTCTCGTTGAAGGATATGGTGGTGATATTGCATGGAATGCTATTTCAGCAAAAGTGGGTACTGGCGTAAACGAACTTCTTGAAACTATTTTGCTCGTTGCTGATATTGAAGATCTACAGGCAATTCCAACAAACAATGCTGAAGGTATTATTATTGAATCTCGCCTAGATACAAAGCGTGGAATAACTGCTACTTTGATGGTAAAAGATGGCACATTAAAAAAGAGCCAATTTGTTGTAGCTGGTACTGCAATTACTACTACTCGTATCATGGAAAATTTTCTCGGCAAAACCATCCCTGAAGCAGATCCAGGTACACCAGTACAACTTGTTGGTTTCGACCACATGCCAGAGGTTGGCGTACCTGTTGTAGTGTTTGATAAAAAACGAGATGCTGAAAAATACATTGAAGCCCTTGCAACTGCAGACAAAGCCGTAGTGACTCGTACCAAAGATAGTGAAAAGGCTGTGCCTATTATCATCAAAGCAGACGTATACGGTACAGCTGAAGCTGTTGAACAAGAAATCAAAAAGATGAATATCGAGGGATTGCACATTCGTATTATCAGCAAAGGTATGGGCAATATTGGCGAAGCAGATATCAAGCATGCTCAAGGCGACAAAGATACCATCATCCTTGGCTTCAAGGTAGGACTAGACAATAGCGCTCGTGATATTCAGGACAAAGTTGGAGCAACTATTCAAACATTCGATATTATCTATAAGCTGACAGAATGGCTAGAGGTTGAACTTGAAAAACGCCGACCTCGTATTGAAACTCGAGAAGTAATTGGTACGGCCAAAGTATTGAAGACATTCTCAAAAACAAAAGAGCGCCAGGTATTAGGCTGCCGTGTAGAATCAGGCAGTATTACGGATGGTGCGAAAGTGTCAGTCATTCGTCGTGAATTTGCACTTACTACTGGAACAGTAGTTGAGCTACAACAAGCCAAACAAAAAATGCGAGAAGTAACCGACGGTGAATGTGGCATCTTAGTCGAGTGCAAAAATGATATTGCACCTGGTGATATATTAGAAGCATTTATTTATGTAACTAAATAATATGCCTACAGGAAATAAAAACCAAAGCGGCCGCGATACCAAAATTGAAGAGCAAGTAAAAGAAATTGCAGCCCGTGTTATTGAACGAGAAAGCAACAAAACCGCATTGATCACTATTAACCGTGTTGAGCTCTATGAAAAAGGACGTAAGGCAATGATCTACATCAGTGTCTTACCAGAAACAGGAGAAGAATCTGCTATCAACTTCTTAAAGCGTAAGCGTATCGATATGCGTGATGAAGTAAAGAAGTATTTGAAAATTCGTACTATCCCCTTCCTTGATGTAGAAATAGATATGGGAGAAAAAGCACGCCGACATATCGACGAATTGTTGAAAGAATAGTAAGATAAAGTCACCCACGTAATGTGGGAACATAGACAGCCACGTCTGACGTGGCCTGGTGGCCAAGTGGTAAGGCGGTTCTCTGCAAAAGAACTATACGCGAGTTCGATTCTCGCCCAGGCCTCCGCGTGTATTTAAGGAGCGTAGCAACTATAAATACACAGCGTCCGACATAGCTTTAGCGAAGTCGGATATATAATAACTAAGCAAGCCTTTGCTAAAGCTACGGCATGCGAAGCCCGAGTGGTGGAATGGTAGACACGGGGGACTTAAAATCCCCTGCCCTCACCGGCGTGTGGGTTCGAGTCCCACCTCGGGCACATTGAAATATTTTGTGTTTTAGGCTATTATTTCATTTGCTTACGTACAATGTGCTGGGATGGTGGAATTGGTATACACGTTAGTCTTAGGAACTAATGCCGCAAGGCTTGGGAGTTCAAGTCTCCCTCCCAGCACTTTGTACATAAGTACGAATAATATCCTAGAACACCCACCTATAACTCAGTTGGTAGAGTAGCTCCCTCTTAAGGAGATTGTCGCAGGTTCGAGCCCTGCTAGGTGGACCATAGAAAAAGACCCATAAATATGGGTCTTTTTCTATGGTCCACCCTGAACTAGTTGAAGGGTGTGGACTCTAATTCTACCCTTACTGACATTGACAATTTGATATTTCTATGCTATGGTTAAAAAAATTAAATTTGTAACTTAACAACTAAAGAAATGATACACCACATTATCTTATTGATGATTCTGATTTACATTGTAAGCGGTTTCTTCGGCAAGCGCTCCTTACGCGTAAAAAATGGCCGATGGTATTACATCGCTGCCTGGAATAAAATTCTTTTTGCCATCAACGGCTCAAGAGCACTTCCTATCATTCCACTTCCCTGGCCCTTTCAGCATGTACAAAACGAGCTGACATGGACTGAGTACAAAAAGGTAAATGAGACATATACTGCACTAACCTCTTATTCAAACGTTGAAAAAGCAATTGGAATAAAAAGTGAACTTACTGATATTAGATTATTAGAAGAACACCCAATTGAAATTAACGTCATATTGGGAGATGGCTTCGAAACAACAATTATCTTTGACACCACACTATCAGTATTCGACCCGATGAAACTTTTGCCACGGCGAAACTTTCTACCATTTGTACAACAAGAATTTAGTGATATTGTATCGCCCTGGGCACACAGAAATCATGGAATTGAATCAATTTTACTGGTAGAGATTAGAGAAGTAAAAGAACAAATTTGTTTTTTAATTGATGGTACCACATATAACATATGGGATTATTTAAATAAATACAAATTTGAAGAATTTGGTTTTTGCATTAAGGAACTGTCATTAAAAACAGGTCTTGATGGTAAGGCTAAAGATTACTTTGGTATTAAAAACCAAGAAAAGGATGAGATTGCAAAAATCGGCCTTTTTCAAAAAATTGAAGACCGAAGAGCAGTACAGCGACTAACTTTTACCAACGATGCCGCTACAGAGCGAGCTGCTCAAGAAAAAGACCTCGATGTTACAAAACTTTATCAAATTGATGTCATGCAAGCTGATTATGAAGGCAAATCAAAAGTAGCCGCCTCTTACAAAGCTAGTACACTGATTATCAATAGTACGGGCGACGAAAGTAATAATCAAGGAGCAAGAAATCTTGCAAATACAACAACTGCGGCATTAGTTGCCCGGCAAACATTACCACCACTACCTTCTCCCCCTAATCAAACAACCGTTGCACCTTAAAAAAATTAAAAAATGAATCCTACATGGGCTGCCGTATGGCAAAAGATTATCGATTGGTCAAAAATAATTGGCAAATTTTTATTAAAAATTTGTAAAAAGGTAATTACTAAATTATCCCCCATTGTTGCAAGACTATGGAAAAAATTTCTAAAATTTTTATTTCCTAGAAGTGTCGGCGGTTTTCCTACTAGGTGGATATACATCGTCGCGATTCTAATTGCAGTATATGAACTGCATTCACTATTTAGCGGTGTTAGCTTACCCCATGTCGGAAACTTAATCCATCGACCAGACTATGTAATAGATCTAAGCGATGTCCCATGGCAGAAAGTGGTTGGCATTTGTGCGATCTTGTTAGTAATCATTATATTGGCTGTTGTATTGGTAAAAATATTTTGGAAGAGACCTGCAGTAGCACCCGCTACTCCACCTCCTGCAAAAGTAAAAGCAAAACAACCGTTACTATTTAGATTATTACTGCTGGCATTTATTGCATTGCTAGTAGTAGTTAGTGTATTCATTATTTTCCAGACATACCTCTTTGTTAAACATGACAGGTATGACCTACCTGCTATGACTGACAACATGTTACGATCGAATGATCGTATGTCTAGGCATGAACATAATGAGTATCTAATTATTTACCCAAATGATCCAGGCCAGACATACCATTTCATTGTGGGACAAAAACCATTGTTGTATTACCAGCCGACAGGCAAAAAGTTCTGGTTCAAAGGAAATTATGGGCCAAATCAATTTGTCTACCAGGATCTGTACGATGGATACTATCTTATCAGCTCAAAAGAGACTGATGATTTCAGTATGTACGACCATGACCCTGATCAATAAGTAGTTCTTTGTACTCAAAAGCCAAAGCCGCGTTTTATAAAACGCGGCTTTTTTATTTCTCTATAATAAGAAATACGACTTAATTCAATGTTGGAAATTTAACAGGAGTGATAGTAGGTGGTACAAACGTTTGTTGTTTGCTATTGAGTGTTAAACCAGTAACCTCAACTGTGTTGCCGAGAATGGTCATAATACCAAAGACACCAAACATAATAACAAATCCCACGATTCCCCAAAGCATATGATCCTTGCCTTCTTGGCGCTTAACCTTGTCATCAGCATTGCGAATGAATTGGAATACTCCCCAAATGAATATAACAAATGCGACAATGAATGCCCCTTCAATTGCAGGATTGATAATGTACATATTTATTTTGTACAACACCAAATCTAATGCATCAGGACCTTGTGTGGCAGCGTAGGTAAACATTGTGATTATTGAAGGAATCCAGTAGTAGTACCACAAGTACCAGCTGTAGAGTTGTACACTAAGCCTGGAGGACAAGTAACGGTTGGAGATCCAGAGGTAGTATCAATACCAGTGATACTTCCAGCCAAGTGGATGATACCCCATACAGCAACTGATACGAACAAGCCAATCAAACCATTGATCATGGCTTGCTTATATGCACCTTGATCTGCTGGCTCCTTGGCCATAATGAAACGTAATACGTTGTACAAGAAGAATACTGTCATCAAAATTGTAAGAACAGTAACTGCCAAACGAAGATATACGAGACCTTGA
>CAIOXK010000020.1 GCA_903862255.1 Candidatus Nomurabacteria bacterium
GCATTGGTAATATTACAGCGCCCCCCACCACTAATTTTTAATTTCTCGCCAAGAAATTTATTTTTCTCAATAATGAGTACTCGTTTACCTAGTGCGGCCGCCTTACCAGCTGCCATCATACCTGAAGCACCGCCACCAATTACGATAACGTCATAGAGTTCTGATGGATCTTTGGCTAGTTTCTGCATAGCGTTTTACTTATCTAGATCGAGTGTTTCATCAATGCGGATTTGATGCACGAATTCATTTACGTGAGACACTAAAATCATTGCGCCAGTATAGGCACTCAATGCTTTGGCAATGATTGGTAGGTGACGGAAGTTGATGTGGTTTGTTGGTTCATCGAGAATCAAAAGCCCTGGCTCCATAAGAACAAGGTTGGCAAATGCCACCATACCTTTTTGTCCTTCTGATAATGCACCAATACGGGTATTGATCACATCACTGGTAATTAAAAAGTTAGCAGCGACTGAACGAAGACGTTCTTCGTTTGGGCGAATTCCTGATGCTTCCATGGCTTTCTTGAGAGATTGGTACACTGTGTCGTTGAAATCGAGCGTAGAAAAGTCTTGGCGGTAATACCCTACACGCACACCTTTGCCGATTGAGGATCCTTTGGCTGTACCATTAGCAATAGATTCAAGTAATGTAGATTTACCGATGCCGTTCGGACCTTTCAATAGTAGGTGTTGATTTTTACGAAGTACAATTGTTGCCTTACGCTCAGTAACTTTGTGATTCTTTAGTACAGTAAAGCCCGTAATAGTAATAATCTCGCCAATGAGGTCTTGTTGAAATGGAATAACAAATGGGCGGATAGTCTTGTCTTCTTTACGAACATCAACAATGTCTTCTTCGAGCTCTTCAGCTTTCTCTCGCATACGCTTAGCAACGAGACGCATTTGACCGCCCTTATATGCAAACATGTTGGCCTTATCTTTCTTGGCTTGAATTTCTTTTGCTAACATTGCATTC
The DNA here is from genome assembly GCA_903862255.1 of Candidatus Nomurabacteria bacterium. Classification (GTDB taxonomy): domain Bacteria; phylum Patescibacteriota; class Minisyncoccia; order Phycocordibacterales; family UBA9973; genus UBA4124. The sequence goes on from CAIOXK010000020.1 coordinate 976, forward strand.
TTCATATTTTCTTTTTCAATACGAATAGCAATATCACGAACTACATCGGTATAATTGCCAGTATATTGTTCAACCTTGCGACTAAAAATGTCTAAGTACAACACTCCTTCTGTAAAAGCATTTAAGAAGTCAGCATCGTGAGAAATAACCAGTACTGTTTTCTTATAATCAACAAGGAATTTTGTCAGATGTTGAATACCTGCAGTATCAAGGTTATTTGTAGGCTCGTCTAAGAGTAATAGATCAGGGTCTTGAATTAGGGCAGATGCTAGAAGTAATCGCGCTTGTTGGCCACCAGAGAATGATTTAATAATACGATCATGGACATTTTTCACGGGAAGATTTACCACTTCTAATACATTGTCGATACGGGGGTCGATATCGTATATTTTTTCTTTAAATTGTGATTCGAAATATTCGCGAACAGTTAGATCCATTTGTTCACGAGGAATAACTTGCTTAGCGGTGGCAACTGTTGTACCTTTTACTACATTGATAACCCCGTCTTCTTGCTTATATACCCCTGTCAGCAAATTGAAAATAGTACTTTTACCAGCACCATTTTGCCCCATTAATGTTAGTTTTGCACCTTTGCGAATAGAAAAAGTAACCTCCTCGAGAATGGGTTTCGTGGCACTATATTCAAACGAAACGTCATCGAATCGTACTATTGTTTCTGCTTTAGACATTAGAAATGAAAGGTAATATGTTATAATTAATCGTCATAAATTATAACATTAAGTTTGTGTTTTGACTAGTCATGTCACCAGCTATCACAAGTGCTTCAAAGAAATTATTTTCGTGGTCAAACATATTCTTCTTTGCTCTTTGCTGCGCCGTGTTATATATCATTGTGCGCAACTTACCTGAATTACGAACAATTGATCAATTATTTAAACAAATTGATGCTTGGTGGATTAGTGTAGCTTTTGCTAGTCAGATAATTACTTATATTGCAACAGCTTTTTTGTACTTAGTTTTGCTGAATGGTTTTAATAATAAGTCACAGATAAAAACATGGCGCTTAGTAAACATGTCTATAGTAATAGTTTTCATTAATCAAATTGTGCCGAGTGGCGGCATTGGCGGTAACGGTTTTCTTTTTAATGAATTATCAAAAAACGGTATCTCTTCAAAAAAGACATTTTTTACCATCATTATGGAATGTCTATCTCTATATATATCAATGATTCTGCTTTTGATTTGCTTACCGCTCCTTTATCTTCTTCATCATAGCGGGTTACCCCATCTTTTTTTGATTGCTATTATTTATGGTTTTGTTTTTTATATTGTACTTGCAGTAGCGATGACAATTTTTAGTAAGAAAGAAATTTTACAATATGTTATTAAAAAACTCTCACGGTTTCATTTCATGAGTCATTATTTCGAACATGTGACATTTTCTCCACAAGGCATGTTTACTGAATATAATGTGACCGGCGCATGGCAAATGTTTGTTGCGTACCCGAAACAAATGCTTTCTGTGGTTGGGGGCCATCTCGCAGTATTTCTCGCCGATGGCCTTACAATTTTTGCGTTAGTAAAAGGACTTGAACTCCATGTTTCAATTATTGTTATTTTATTGGGATTATTGCTATCAAATATTATCGCTGCCCTACCAATCTCTCCAGGGTCACTGCTTGTATATGAAGGAGCTATGACATTTTTTTACTCTGCCATGGGGGTACCGTTTCAAGCTGCCTTGGTTATTACATTAATGTATCGAGTGTTGTCATTTTGGTTACCAGTTATCATCGGTTTGCTAATCTACAGATCAGTACAAACCAAAAAAATAGAGCAGTAGTTAATACTTTCGCATTACTCCACGTACAATCGCAACAATACTTAGTTCATAGTCAGGATAAATAGGTTTATATTTTTTATTTGCTGGCTCAAGCCACTGTTTACCTGCTTTGCCGCGAAGGTATTTCATAGTAAATTCACCATCAACTTGTGCAATAACAATATCACCATCCTTCGCCGTACTTGCACGTTCTGCAATAACAATATCACCATCAGCAATGTGAGCTTCGATCATGGAATCGCCCGTTACTTCAAAAAGATACGTTAATGCTTTTTTGGGCATCAAGTAATTTTCAATATTTAGTGTATCTGTTAATAGTTCTCCTGGTGCCGGCAGTCCCGCTGTCACAAAACCAAGCATAGGCACGTCATTAAAGCTATCTGAAGGAATTAGTTTGCCAAGCTTATCTTTCGTTACAATGCCTGCAGCAATAAGTTTGGAGACTACCCGAGCAACTGCGTTTTTTGACTTGAAACCAAAAAGTTTCATCATTTCTGTATATGTTGGCATTCGGCGTTGCGATTGATGAAATTTTAGTATTTTTTCTTTGTAATCGGTTTCCATAAAAAGTTATTTATATAGCAGGTTTTGGCTTAGAAGCTAATACGCAGACTGTTACGAAATAATTGTAACAGAAAATTACTTTGTTTTATAGGTTTGATTTGCGCACAGGCGATTAGTGAATGATTGCCTTGTATGTAGTCATTACTGAGTCGTTCGAGACGATTGATTTCATTTTTGAGAGCGAGCTGGAATGGAGTGTTTTTCATGTAGATAAAATTATGCAAATAATGGGAAAACTCGACCAAGAAAGCCTCTTTTTTGCTCTCTTATTTTGCGAAGTAGCATACGGTGCTTACGTGATTCTTCCGTATATTGTTGACCTTTAAGAATCTTCGTATCGATGTGGCGATTCAAGGCACTGATCTGCTTTTCTAGTACTGCGATGTATTGGTGTTGTGACATATCATTAAACTTTTTTACTTAAAATAATTACTCCTTCTATTACTCTTTTAGTATAAGTGAACAATCGTTCACATGCAAGTAGTATGGTAAAAAAAGTTGTGGATAAGTCTAAAACGTAAAATCCTACAGCCAGTTAAAAGTGTAGGATTGTTTCTAGAAGATGTTCTTTTGTTAAAATTGTGCCTTCGCATATTTTACTGTTACTGACGGAATTAATGTACGCACGCCAATGATACATATCTGTGGGGGATAATAATCCAGCAATAGTTAATTCCCCACTACTTGTAATAAAAGGAAATAAATTGTATTCCCCACGATAAATAATGGGCTCTGCGACAGATTGAGTATTGTGTCTTTTAGCTAACGCCGCGATCTGTGCATAAGTGAATGCTGAGCTTCGCAATATCTCTGCTCCACCAAATTCTTCGAACAATTCATCAGTACGCAAAGGTATTGCCAGCTTGGTAGCATGTATGTGCACAGCAGGTGTTGCTGGTACGATCTCTGGAATCACATTGTCAAAATGATCTTTCCATGCGGACTTAATTAATTTTTTGCCCCATAGTTCTTTACGAGTAGCCTCGCCGATTGCAGGTAATAAATAAGGGGCGCGAATCACTGGCTGCAACAAGTCAAAATCCTCGATCTTAAGTATTTTGGCTAAATCAGCAGATTTGCGAGCCCAATACAAAACAGATTTCGGTGACATTTTGCGCGACGCTTCCATCATTACTGTAACAAAATCAAAGGTGATGTTATCTAATGTACTTTTCATTTCTTCGGTTTTACGTTTTGACTACTCTACTTATATTGAGGCTAATGTCAATTAAAAAACCCCTCTTCTTTTTTAAGTTTCTTAATCATTCTTTTCCAGAACAATAGCCCAGACCCGATAAGAATAATAAAAACAATAATTGAAAAATTGCCAATCAGCTTATTTACAGCTTCCCAACTATCTCCAAATACATATCCAAGCGTACCGTAGAATGCCACATAGCCTACTGAGCCAAGTATTTCAAATAGTAAGTACTTCCTGTATGGTACTTCACTGATTGCACATAGTGCATTAACGGATAATGTCGCAATTGCTTCGAATCGACTAATGAAAACAACAAAGCCAGGTTGTTGCTGCATCTTCTTCTGAATTAAAAGAGAGTTTTCAGAATTCATTATCTTGCGAGTAAAAGCGAATCGATCAAATACTCTTCTTCCGTAGATTCGAATTACCCAATAACAAATATTATCGCCGATAATTGATGCTACTATTGCGACCAATAAGATAATAAAAAAGTTAAAGTAGCCTTGGCTGGCGAAAGCCGAAGATGCAATCAATAATGTACCTGCCGGGATCGGTATGGCAAGCGATGATAAAAAAGTTAGTACAAACAATGCCCAATACTTATATATCAATATATATGGCAAAATTGTTTGTGCTATAAAATCCATAACCTTTATTGATTTTGATACGTACTAACGTAATGCTGAACTGTATCTAGTAATAATTTTTGATTAATATTGCTTTCTTTTGCATAAGTATCAATACGCACGTTTGGGTACTTCGGGTCGTTTATTCCGAGAATGTCTTTTATATAATTTGTCGGCAATTTATACACTACATTCACATAGTCAAAAGTCATCCATGCCTGAATCGTACTTACTGGTAAATGAGTATTTGTTAGCGTAATACCACCTGAAGTCGCCTGCGATGATCCAGCTAAGTCAGTCAATAGCACTCGCTTATTGGTACGGTGAATTTCTGGTCGATGAAGTTCTCCCTCAATAAAAGATTGCTCAAATGAATAAATAAAGTATTTGATTGCTACTGTTAGGCTTACCAATAAAAATATCAACACAATTGTCACCCAATGAACCTTCAAAAATGCTGTAACTTTTTTCATAGCAATACTATACACTAAAAAGTTTTTTTCCAGTCATCCCCTCAGGCTGTTCGATTTCTAATAGTCCAAGCACTGTTGGTGCGAGCCATGTTAGGTCTCCGCCATTTGTCAGTAGTAAATCTTTATTAGTAATAATACAAGGCACTTTATTAAGTGTATGTGCTGTATGTGCAACATTTGCCTCGCGGTCAAAATTTACTTCCGCATTGCCATGATCAGCTGTAATAATTGCAGTACCGCCATTGGCAGTCAGTGCCTCGATAACACGCCCTAGCTGTGTATCTGTTTCCTCGAGAGCTTCAATAATTGCAGGAACATTGGCTGTATGGCCAACCATATCAGGATTAGCAAAGTTTATGAAAATGAAATTCACATCATCGTGAATACGCGTAATAACTTCATCGGCGATACTTTCAGCGCGCATTTTCGGAGCAAGATCGTGTGTGGGCACATCTTTGCGACTATCAAGTAATACAAACTCTTCACGATCATGTGGTTCTTCAACGCCACCATTCAAAAAGTATGTTGCATGTGGAAATTTTTCTGTTTCAGCAACGTGAGCTTGCTTCATACCAGCCTGTGATACTTCTTGTGCCAGTGTAGTCTGTAGCGCTTCTGGTGGAAATGCTACGGCTACATCGTACTTACTGCTGTATTCAGTCATTGTTACAATGAAAAGATTTTTTTCTTCTTTGTGTTTCAATAATGTTTCAGTCAACATACGTGCGCGGTCAGAACGGAAGTTAAAAAAGAATACGCCATCATTCTTTTGGATCGGATATGCAGTACCATCAGCGTCTGTAATCACTACCGGTTCCATGCGTTCGTCATAGATACCTTTTTCATGAAGACTTTCCATAATTTCTGAAGGCTTCAAATGATGCTTTGTTCCAGAGCCTTCGAAGAGTGCTGCTTCTGCATGTGCCAAGCGATCCCAGTTTTGATCACGATCCATGGCGTAAAAACGGCCAGACATAGTTGCAATACGTCCTACACCAATTGTTTCGAGTTCATGTTCGAGAGTTTTAAGAAATCCTGCAGCAGACTGAGGTGCAGTATCGCGACCATCAGTAAATACATGTAGGAATACCTTTGTCAGGCCTTGTTTTTTGCATGCATGTAAAAAAGCTACCAGGTGATCATGGTGAGCATGAACACCGCCTGTACCCAGCAAGCCTAATACATGAATTGCACTATCATGCTCTCGTACATGAGCAAAGAGTTCACCGAATGCAGTTCGCTCTGAATAAGTATCTTCGCGGATAGTTTTGCCGATACGAACAAGGTCTGTATCCAAACTACGGCCGGCACCGATAGTCATATGCCCTATCTCGCTGTTGCCTACCTGGCCTTCTGGAAGCCCTACAGCCTCACCACTAGCCTCAAGTAATGTATGTGGATATTCTGCCCAATACTTATCAAAATTAGGGGTTTTTGCAGCAGCTACAGCATTATCTGCAGCCTCTTCTCTGTATCCCCACCCGTCCAAAACGATCAATGCAACTTGTTTTTTCATAGAAGTCTATTATAGCTAAAAACCGCCTGAGTTTAAAGTTCGGGCGGTTTTTATGTTAAATAGTTTTAGCTATTTCTGAAATGGATTCATGAAAACAGCCTTCTTGCCCATATCTTCTTCAATGCGGAGCAATTCGTTGTATTTTGCAACACGGTCAGTACGTGATAATGAGCCTGTTTTGATTTGACCAGTTCCAAGACCAACAGCAAGGTGTGCAATAGTTACATCTTCTGTTTCTCCTGAACGGTGAGACATGATAGATGTGTACCCAGCCTTTGTGGCCATTTCAACAGCAGCAACTGTTTCTGTAATAGTTCCGATCTGGTTTACCTTAATCAAGATACTGTTTCCAGCACCCATTTCAATTCCTTTTGCAAGGCGTTCTGTATTTGTTACAAAAAGATCATCACCAACAAGTTGAACTTTTGCGCCAAACTTCTTAGTCATTTTTACGTATCCTTCCCAATCATCTTCTGCAAGACCATCCTCAATTGAAACGATATTGTACTTTTTTAACCAATCACCATAGTAACTAATCATCTGATCAGTTGTTAGCTTAAGTCCATCACGCTCTAGAACGTAGAGTTGATCATGAAATAATTCAGTTGCAGCAACATCCAATGCAAAGCCAAAGTCTTTGCCAACTTTGTACCCAGCATTCTTTATTGCTTCTGATACAAGTACAAGCGCCTCTTCATTAGTTTTTACCTGAACAGCGAAACCGCCTTCATCGCCAACAGTTGTTGTAAATCCTTTGCCTGACAATACTTTCTTAAGTGCATGAAATACTTCAGCGCCCATACGTAGTGCCTCTGTAAATGTAGGAGCACTTAATGGCATGATCATGAATTCTTGCATGTCAGTGGACATGGTTGCATGCTGGCCACCGTTTAGCACGTTCATCATTGGCATTGGCAATTTCATTTTTGTTTTCTTCTTTGTGAGAGTGTTGAAATATTCATACAATGCGAGGCCTTCACATTCTGCTGCAGCATGTGCGAATGCCATAGATACAGCCAAGATCGCGTTTGCACCAAGATTAGATTTTGTATCAGTACCATCAAGAGCAATCAATGCCATATCGAGTGATTCTTGATCGAAAGACTTTTTGATTATCTTCTTCTTGATAAGAGTGTTTACGTTTTCAACTGCTTTTAAAACACCTTTTCCGAGGTATCGTTTCTTGTCGCCATCACGAAGTTCTAGTGCTTCGTGGCTACCTGTTGATGCGCCAGATGGCACAGCAGCACGTCCAAGTGAGCCGTTTTCTAATTCGATATCTACTTCCACAGTAGGGTTACCGCGTGAGTCCAATATTTCGCGTGCATGTACGTAAGAAATTGTATGTGTCTTCATATGGCTCCAGTATAGCAAACTATAAAAAGTACGGTACTTGTCGGCATACCTATTTTCATGTCGATATGTTGTTGTTATTTTCTATAATTTCTTGTTTTCCACTTATTGCCAAGCTTAGCTACAAGCATTTCTTTTTCCAAAGATGACTCGAAATGTTCGAAATCTACATCTTCTTCATGTTCTTTTTGATGACGTAAATCAATTGCACGCTGTTCTGCGGCTGCAATTATTTCTGCACTAGTGATTGTATCAATATGTTGAGCGGTATCTGCCATCACTGTTACTGTCATACCGTCAATACGTGCGAAACCTTCCATCACTAGAAAAGGAATATGTTCACCATTTTTTGTGGCAACAATATCACCTTTGCCGATCAAGGTGATCAAAGGCACATGTTCCGGCAAAATAGTAATTTCACCTTCTGAAGTTGGAAGCGATACTTGGTCTACTTCTTCTTCATGAATGATTGCATCGGGCGTAATTATTTTTAGTAATAGTGTGTGAGCCATAAATTATTCTCAGACCTATTCTTGGTCAAGTGTATCAATAGAACCTTTCATATAAAAATCATTTTCTGTACGATGATCATGCTTACCCTCAAGGATTTCTTTAAATGAACGAACAGTATCAGCAAGAGTTACATATTGACCAGATCGTCCTGTAAATTGTTCAGCCACATAGAAAGGTTGAGAAAGGAAACGCTGAATCTTACGTGCCCGTGATACCAGTGCCTTGTCATCTGCAGACAATTCTTCCATACCCAGAATAGCAATGATGTCCTGCAGGTCTGTGTATCGTTGTAGTACTCGCTGTACTTCACGTGCGGTGTTGTAATGTTCTTCACCTACTATGTTTGGATCCAAGATTGTTGAACTAGATTCAAGTGGGTCAACGGCCGGGTAAATACCAAGTTCAGACAAAGGACGACTCAAGGCAACAGTCGAGTCCAGGTGGGCAAATGTTGTTGCTGGAGCTGGATCTGTGAAGTCATCGGCAGGTACATATACCGCTTGCACAGATGTTACAGAACCTTTGTTTGTACTAGTAATACGTTCTTGTAGATTACCCATTTCGCTAGCGAGTGTTGGCTGATATCCCACAGCTGACGGAATACGTCCAAGTAATGCGGATACCTCACTACCAGCTTGTGTGAAGCGGAAAATATTGTCGATAAAGAAAAGGACATCCTTACCTTCTTCATCACGGAAATGTTCTGCCATAGTGAGTCCTGATAATGCAACTCGAAGACGAGCACCTGGTGGTTCATTCATTTGACCGAAGACCATTGCAACTTTATCAAGCACTTTTGAATCTTTCATTTCGTGATACAAGTCATTCCCTTCACGGGTACGCTCACCCACACCGGCAAAGACAGAATATCCACCATGGTTTGAAGCGATGTTATGAATCAATTCTTGAATCACCACGGTCTTACCAACACCGGCACCACCGAAGAGTCCAACCTTACCACCCTTCACAACAGGACAAATTAGATCGATTACCTTAATACCAGTTTCAAGGATTTCAATTTTTGTAGCTTGTTCAGTAAATGCAGGTGGCTCACGATGAATAGAAGATTTTTTGTCCGCATTCAGCTCTTTTCCTCCATCAATAGTTTCTCCAAGTACATTGAATATACGTCCAAGCGTATTAGTACCAACAGGTACGCTGATAGGTTTACCAGTATCTACAACCTCTAAACCACGAGAAAGTCCATCTGTAGTGTCCATAGCAATTGCACGAATGGTGCCGTCACCTGTTTGGTACTGCGTTTCTAGAACAATAATTTTCCCATTATTGCTTACTTCAAGTGCGTTATAAATAGCAGGTACGTGCTCGCCGAATGATACGTCTACTACTGGTCCGATGATTTGTGTGATAATTCCTTTCATACTGTAAAATTTATTTGCTAATGAGTACTTGTCATCCCGGCGCTAATTTCTGATATTTCCTGAGTGATACCTGCTTGTCTGATTTTGTTGTACATCAGAGATAAGTCGCTAATCATTTCTCCCGCAGCATCAGAGGCGTTTTTCATGGCAATCATTCGAGCAGATTCTTCTGATGCAACTGATTCAATAACCATACCATAGAGTCTCGTGTGAATAATTTTCTCAATTACCACATTAAGAATATTCTCAGCATTTGGTTCAAAAATAAATTCTAATGCGTTTTTGGCTGTTGGTCCTGAGTCGAGCGAAGCATCGACGAATGGTAATAGCTGGCTAATATGAGCCTGTTGGTTCAATGCAGAAATATATTCAGTATGAGCAACCAATACTCGACTATATTTTCCTTTTATAAATGCATCAATTGCGTACTTACTTACTACATGGGCATCAGTAACATTTGAACAAAATTTTTGTTCAAAACTTGCCACAATAGTGCATGGTGAAGCTTTTAGTGCCACTGCGCCTTTTTTGCCTATAGTGATTACATCACATTGCTGATCTACAGTATCGGTAAATGCGCTCACGACACGAATAATTTGGGCATTATATGCACCACACAGTCCCTTGTCAGAAGTAATTACCAAAAGTAATACTTTTCCATCAGTAGTAGGTGCGGTCAGTAGTGGATGGAGTGCGCTAGGGTTTTTAATTAAGTGAACAATTTCTAGTGCATACTCAATATATGGACGAGCTGAAACAGTACGAGCAACAACGCGGCGCATTTTTGACGCAGAAACAAGCTCCATCGCTTTCGTGATTTTTTTTGTATTCTTTACCGATTTGATACGAGTTTTAATTGCTTTACTTTGGCCGGCCATATAGGTGTTTATTTATGTGAAGTACTGTGTCTTATGATCAGTAATTGCTTTTTGCAACAGCACCTCTGATTCATCGGTCCACATACCTTTTTGTTCGATATCTGTAATAAATTGTTTAGCGGTAAGTTCAATATAATCAATCAAACTTTTTTGAAATGCCGGAAGAGCGACTAGTGGTACATCATCAAGGTAGCCTTTTGTTAAGCTATATAGTGCAATTACTTGATGTGATACGTCGAATGGGTTGTATTGAGTTTGCTTCAAAAGCTCTACCGCTCTTTTGCCGCGTTCAAGTTGCCTTTTAGTATTTTCATCGAGATCGGAGCCGAATTGTGAAAAGGCTTCAAGTTCACGGAATTGGGCAAGGTCGAGCTTCAATGTACCTGCCACTTTTTTCATAGCTTTCTGCTGCGCAGATGAGCCTACGCGCGATACTGAGTTACCAACATTAATTGCAGGGCGAACACCTTTATAAAAAAGATCTGTTTCCAAAAAGATTTGACCATCAGTAATTGAGATCACATTTGTCGGAATGTATGCAGCCAAGTCGCCTGCCTGTGTTTCAATAATAGGAAGTGCTGTGATAGACCCTCCGCCGTATTCTGCATTGCGACGACACGCACGTTCAAGTAATCGTGAGTGTAAATAAAAGACATCGCCTGGAAAGGCTTCACGTCCTGGTGGACGACGAAGTAGTAGTGAAATTTCACGATATGATACTGCATGTTTAGAAAGATCATCATAGACAATCAATACATCTTTGCCTTGATCCATAAAGTATTCAGCAATAGCAGAACCCGCATATGGGGCAATATACGAAAGCGCGGCTGGTTCGGACGCCCCGGCAGAAACAATAACGGTGTAATCCATCGCCCCACTATCACGCAATAATGTTTCAATGCTCCTTAGTCGTGAGTCTTTTTGACCGATTGAAACATAGATACAGATCACGCCCGTGCCTTTTTGATTTAAAATAGTATCAAGTGCAATTGCTGTCTTGCCTGTTTTTCGGTCACCAATAATGAGCTCTCGCTGGCCACGGCCAATTGGCACAAGTGCATCAATAGCCTTAATGCCTGTTTGCAGTGGCTGATCAACTGATTGACGAGTAATTACACCGGGAGCAATACGCTCTACAGGATAGCGCGCAGATGCTTTGTACTCACCTCGCCCATCAATTACAGTACCAGTCGCATTTACTACATGACTGAGAATACTGTCACCAACCGGAATTTCTAATGTGTGTCCAGTTCTATGTACTGTGTCACCTTCTCTAATTGTGCGATAGTCACCAAGTACAATTACACCAACAAAGTCTGCCTCTAGATTAAGTACCATCCCTTCCACACCACTAGGAAATTTTACTACTTCTGAAGCCTGTACTGTTGATAAACCACTTACACGAACAACACCGTCGAATACTTCTAATACTGTACCAACTGATTCAGTTGTAGTATCAAGCAACACTGTATCTAGTTCACGTTTAAGGCTTTCTATAATTTTTTGTGCAGTAGCCATATTATTGTTTCAGTGTATTTGTTAGTGTAAGTAATTTTTTCTTAAGTGTTGCATCGTACAGCATATCGTTTACCTTAACCGAAACTCCACCGAGCACAGATGGGTCAATTTTTTGATCAAAATGCACGGCGGTTGACCTGTATTGCTTTTGTAATTGCTTAGACAAATCGTCTAATTGTTTTTTACTCAGTGCAGTTGCTGATGTAATAATAGGACGAATAATATTTTCCTCTTGTTCTAATAGTTTCTCTGTTAATGCAATTACTGCAGGTCCTCGTTTCACTGCACCTGATCGTTTTAGTACAGCAACAAAATCCTTAACAACCTTCTTCGCGGCTGCTTCATTTTTTGCCTGTTTAATTGCATCAAACAGTATGTGAGCAATCTTACTATTAGCATTTGAAGTAGTAATGGCCATAGCTAGTATAACTCTTTTATCGCCTTATGTATCAATGCTTCATCAATACTGGGAGGAAGGTCTTCAAGTACTTTTTGAGTGCTTTGCACTACTAAGTCTGCAATGGCATTATGAGCCTCCTTGATGAGCATATTCTTTTCTTGTTCAAGTTGTGTACGAGTATCTGCCAAAATTTTAGCGGCGTGTTCGTGGCTTTCTGTGAGCATTGCAACACGTTTCTCCTCGATTTCTTTTTTCATAGTGTTTAACAGTTGTCGGGCTTGTTCTTGAGCTTTGACTTTTTCTTCATCAAACAAAGCTTTAGTTTGTGCAACTAGTACAGCATTCGTTGCCGCGTCTTCTACTCCTTGTGAAATAGTTTTCTTGCGATCGTTCATTAGTTGGGCCAACGGCTTCAGCGCGTAACGATATAAAACAAAAAATACAATTGCAAAATTAACTAACTGAACAACAATTAGTTTCCACTCTATATGAAATGTACTTACAACTGCATCCACTAAATATATTAGCTAATTGAAAACGCAATAACGAGTGCGTAAATAGCGATAGCTTCCGCAAATGCTGCTGCTAAAAGCATTGGTACCAAAATTTTGTTTGCAGCTTCAGGATTACGACCGATTGATTCCATGGCTTTTGACCCAATAAGACCGATAGCGATAGCTGGACCAAGAGCACCAAGACCGATAGCGATAGCTTTTGCAAGAGGGATAATATTCATAAATATACTGTTTCTAAAAAATAAATTAATTAATGTTGTTCATGTGCCGTGTCATCACTGTGATCATGTGCAGCAATCGAAAAGTATACGGTTACTAACATGGCAAAGATCACTGCTTGAATAAGTCCGACGAGAATCTCGAGGAACATAAATGGTGTGGGTACGATATATGCTGCTAATGCAGTCATTGCTGCCAGAAGCACTTCTCCCGCAAATACATTACCAAATAGACGGAAAGAAAGCGAGGCAATTTTGGCGATTTCGCCAACAATTTCAACAATTCCAACAAAAAAATGTATTGGTTGAACAATTAATTCAGTTGGCTCATGGCGTGCATTTTTGGCCATTTTTCTCAATGCTAAGACATTGAAGTACTTATTGAAAACCTTCCATGCGCCAATCGTTACGATACCAAAAATGTTTGCGCCGATAACAGTAAATATCCCAAGTGCCAAAGTTGTATTTAAATCTGCAGTACCACTACGTAGAAAAGGTACAAAAGCACCCTCTCTTATGACACCAAAAGCACCAAACGGTAATAATCCGAGCCAATTATTGATTAGAATAAAGAAAAATACACTGATAGAGATTGGGAAAATCTTCTCTGAGAGTGATCTATCCCCTGTCACCTGATCACAAAGACCCAAACCACCTTCTAACACAAGCTCAAATGCTTGCTGAATTTGAGTCGGAACAACCGCTAGTTTGCGGCGTACGATCCAGGCAAACACCACAATAACTAGCACGGCCACCCAACTGGACAACATTGCATTGGTAATAGGAAAACCAAAAATACTAAAAATTTGTTCTGCAAAAAGCATTGCCCGTACTATAGCATACTAGAAACCCCCTTGTAATAAGGGGGTTTCTAGAAGAAAACTGTCATTTATATTTATTTTTTTGAGAAGAGATTATTGTTGTATGAATTTTGTATAGTATGTTCTGTGAAGTTAATCTAATAATGTATTCAATCACGAACTATTTAGTTGTTATTTGGTTGTTTATTCAATTGTAAGAGCATAGCAATCGATGTACTACATGCACATGCAGTAGAAACATGATGCAAGTAATTTTAAAGTAATTTAAAAGTAATTTTTAATACAGTGGAACGATGACTGAAATTGGTCTGCATATCGTTCCATATTAGTTTATACGTTGAGGAGAAAAAATTCTTTCATAGTATTCTTCTTGGTGCTGAGTTGGATAGCGATAATATGTTTTTACCATATTATCGTTAGCATCCTGAGTGATTGCATAGAATAAAATACCTAGAATGATACTGCATGCCACACTTACTAATAGTAATTGTAATGTTGTATGACGATATCCTGCATATGTTTTACGCAATAAAGAGATACTTATTATAGAAAATAAGCCAAAAGACACTACCCATAATAATGGAATTGCTGCAACCATAAAAATAGGGTTGCCTGCTTCGATATATTTGCCCTGAACAACTTGAATATGCAGTATTCCATACAAAACACCTGCAATTGTATAGGCGCCCAGTACTGTTGTAACGATACCTGGCATCCACAACACACTATTACGCAACACAAAGTACCACTTCGAACGAGGTGTTACCCGTTTGTTCTCAATAGCGGTCAATATATTTTTTGCTGTATTACTTATTTGTTCCATGTTTAGTAAGGTTTTTTTCTAATTGTTTTTTTGCTCGATTAATTCGAACGGCTACTGTTCCTGCTGGTATCTGAAGGATGTCGGCAACTTCTTCGTATGACTTTTCCTCAAAGAATCGCAGTAACAAAATGTCTTTATATTTCTCATCGAGTGTGTTTACAGCATCAATGACTAACTGTTTTTGTTCCGCATGGCTAAATCGAGCAACGTGGTCTTCTTCTGTAAACAACTTGGACACAATATCCTGCGCTTCATCATCCAGAGAAAGTGTTGTGCGTCGTTTTTCACGTCGGTACCAATCGATCATTTCGTTATGTGCGATACGGTATATCCAAGATGAAAAAAGTAATGATGTGTCGTATTCGTTTATGTTGCGGTACACCTTTATAAAGATATTCTGCAAAAGATCTTCGATGTCATCACTCGTAGCTAAACTACGCCGGCGAATATAGTGCGTTAATTTAGGTATATAGCGCTCAATAAGCACGGCGAAGTGCTGTTGGTCTTTTTTGCACTCAATAATAAGTTTTTCATCAGTGAGTATAGCTAATGATGACTGCATCTTCTTATTATACGCACAAACATGATAAAATCTTACCTATGATTAATTATTTTCAAGCTATCCTTCTAGGGCTACTCCAAGGTGTTACTGAGCTCTTTCCTATTTCGAGCTTAGGGCACAGTGTTATTTTACCAACTATCTTGGGCTGGAATATTGACCAATCAAACAATATGTTTGTAGTATTTCTGATTGCTACCCACCTTGCAACAGCGATTGTACTGTTAGTGTTTTTCTTCAAAGACTGGGTACTAATTGTAAAAGGTATTTGGCGCTCAATAAAAAGTCACAGTATTGCCGCAACTGATACGTATGCCAAACTCGGCTGGTTAATAATTATTGGTAGTATTCCCGCGGGTATTCTTGGTTTTCTTTTTGAAAAGAAAATAAAAGTATTACTTGCATCTGCATTATTAACTGCAGTCTTCCTAGTTATTAACGGTATTATGTTGTTTGGCGCTGAATATTTGCGTAAAAGAAGTGCTGTGTACCGGCTTGGTCCAGTTGATGCTGGCATTTCAACATTGTCATGGTCCCAAGCAGTCAAAGTTGGATTTGCACAATGCTTATCACTTATTCCTGGTTTCTCACGAACAGGAGCAACACTCGGTGGCGGACTACTTGTGGGATTAACACATGAGGAAGCGGCTCGCTTTTCATTTCTCCTCGCAACTCCAATTATCTTTGCTGCATCAATTCTTAAATTACCAACACTAATTCACACACCAAGCGCTGTAATAGGCCCAATTTTTATTGGCGCACTGGCTTCTGCTATTGCGGCATTTGTTTCTGTACGTTTTCTTACGAAGTATTTCAAAAAACATACTCTTACCCCGTTCGCTATATACTGCATAATCGCTGGACTACTCGCTATAGGCATTATAGTGATGTGATATACTTGTACCTATGAATAACAAAAAAGTTTTAATCAGTCTGGTAGCGGTTATCGTTGTTGCTGCAGGCGTTGTTGGAATCGCGGCGATGAGTAAAAAAACAGATGCTCCGGCAGAAATTATGCCAACAACTGATACTTCAACTACTACAGTTGTGACAACTAAGCCTGTAAAAATCACTACAGGAAAAACCGTTTCATCTACATACAAAGACGGTACGTATACTGCAACTGGTTCATACCGTTCTCCAGGTGGTCAAGATCAGATTCAGATCACAGTTGCACTCAAGAATGACATTATTACTTCTGTTTCAGCAGTTCCGATGGCTGGTGACCGTGAATCAAAAGAATACCAAGCTAAATTTATTAGTGGATATCAGTCCGTTGTTGTTGGAAAAGATATCAGTACCTTGAAGCTTGGCGCGGTATCAGGTTCATCATTAACTCCAATTGGATTTAATGATGCTATTACACAAATCAAAACTCAGGCTCAAGCGTAATACGCTTTTGTATCAGTATTGCCATGAATGAGTTTACTTTCACAGCAATTGGTACACACTGGCACATTCAATTTTACTCAATGTACGAAAATAATGATGTACTTATAAGTACCGTTAAAAATCGTATTGAAGCGTTTGAACAAAACTATTCCCGTTTCCGCGGGGATTCTTTTGTAGGACAAATAGCACAACAAGAAGGAGTTTTTCGCCTACCTGATGATGCTGAAAAAATGCTTAATCTGTATCGACGATTATATGATATTTCTGATGGCAAAGTTACGCCCTTGATTGGCAGCGTTTTAATTGACGCTGGCTATGATGCCAATTATTCACTTACTCCGAAGAATTCAATCCGTGAAGCTGAGCTCTGGGATGAAGTAATGGAATATAATGTACCTTTTCTCACAACGAAGCGACCAATCAAATTAGACTTTGGTGGGCTTGGCAAAGGCTACATTATTGATATCGTTGCAGATATTTTTCGAGATCATCATATCTATGATTTCATTATTAATGCCGGTGGTGATATTGCTCATAGTTCGTCTGAAGATGCTGTGTTTCGAGTAGGATTAGAAGACCCTGAAGACAAAACAAAGGTTATCGGTATTGCAGAAATTAGCAATAAAAGTATTGCGGGTTCCGCTGGCAACCGTCGTGCTTGGGGAAAATACCATCACATTATTGACCCAACAACTACAGAGTCTCCAAGACATATTGCTGGTCTATGGGTGGTAGCAAATACTACACTTTTTGCTGATGCACTAACTACGGCACTATTTTTTATGGAGCCTGATATATTACTTCAACACTTTTCTTTTGAATATGCGATTGTATATAGCGACAGATCAATAAAACATTCACCGCACTTTCCCGCAGAGTTCTATACTATATAAGTTATAGTGATATACTTTATATATGGAAAAATTAAAATCATACTCACCTATTATTCTTCGCATCGGACTTGCCTTAGTCTTTCTATGGTTCGGATTCAATCAAATTACTGATCCAACATCATGGTATGGTTTTGTACCTGATTCTGTAAGTACTATTACTGGACTAACTATTGCTCGTATCGTCTTTCTGAATGGCCTATTTGAAATTATTGCTGGTACCGCATTGGCGTTTGGATTATTTACCCGTGTTGCAGCAGGACTACTCTTCCTTCACATTCTCGACATCGCTTTTATTGTTGGCCTCGACAGTATTGGTATACGTGACTTAGGTCTCAGTGTGGCAACATTTGTTATCTTCCTCAATGGAATGGATCGCGCAACATTGGATCATTATATTCGTAATTAATATTTACATCCCCAATACCACCTCATCTACATCACCACACATAGCTGGGTGCAAGAGATAAAAATAAAAAGCCCGTTTCCAGGGCTTTTTATTTTTATACTCTGGAACATGGGTGCCAAAGGTATATATTTATAAAGACTACTTTACGAGAACAGAACTTCTGTAATACCACGTCTTCATCAAATCAATACTAAAGAAGTAAATTAATACTGCAGCAATAATAGTTCCCAAAGCTACCCATGACAATCCAGTAAAGTGAAAAATCTTTTGGAAGAATGGCACATAGGTAATCGCTAATGATGCAAGGAATGTTAAGAAAAACGATGAGTTCAATAGCAATGAAGGTTTCTTAACTTTCCAGAAAAAGCCATTATTGCGAAATGCGTAGAACACTATCAATGCAGTAAATGTGAAGAATAAGAATAATCCTGTTTGAATAATTACTGTTGGTTGAAAACGAATTACCATATAGTACAACAGTTCAAATAAACCCGTTGGAATACCAAGAATCAAAGAAATAAATAGCAGTTCTTTAATATTATTCTTTTCAGGGTTGATAACATCAGTATCTTCTACTGTGTCAGAATAAATAGTCACTAGAGGAATATCGGTAATAATATTGGTCAGCAATACCTGAATTGGTAATAAAGGTAGATTTTTTGAGAACAGATATAGCACGGCTAGTGCCATAAAACTGCCGAAGTTATTCACCATCGTGTATTTGATGTACTTATTGATATTAACGAAAATTGTTCGTCCGTATTTAATACCATTAATGATCACTTCAAGATCTCTATTCAAAAGCACAATATCAGCATCCTCTTTAGCGATATCTGTAGCGCTATTAACGGCTATGGCCACGTCTGCGAGCTTTAATGCTGGAGCATCGTTAATTCCATCACCCTGGTATCCAACTACGTACCCTGCCTCTTTTAGAGCTTTAATGATATTGAACTTTTGCGTCGGGGAAACACGAGCAAATACGTTGGCTTTTATTACAGCTTCCTTAAATGCGTCAGGGTTCATTATTTCTAATTCTTCACCTAAGTAGACAGTACTATTTGCATCAACTAGTCCAACTTCCCGCCCTATATATTCCGCAACTTCTCTACTATCACCTGTAAGAATTTTAATTTTAATACCAAGTTTTTCTGCATGTTCAATGGTTCGCTTGGCGCTTTCACGTAACGGGTCTACGAAACCAACATATCCTAAGAACAATAAGTTACTTTTTTCGTCTGACAAAATATCATAGCTGTTAGTTCCTGAATTTGCCGAAGGATAATCCACGATTTCTTTATATGCCAATGCTAAGTGGTGTAAGCCAGTTTTGCCTTCCTCCGAAATAGTATGTAAGTATCCGTCAATATCATTTGTAGGCCGAGCAATACTAAGAACTATATCTGGTGCCCCAATAACAATTAAGAAGTACTTATTATTTACTGTGTCATGCAATACTACACGGCGACGCTTATCATCTGGATCAAATGGCAGTTCTTTTACAATGCAGTACTCCTTTGCCTTGTCTTGTAGTATTTGTGGGATGTAATTAAGAAATGCATCATCATATGAACTATCTGTGCGACGCTTGCGATTCTTCAAAATAGCAATAGTTGCGTATGCAAAAATTTGAAATAGGTCTCGATCAGTAGCAACTATATTTTGGACTACCATTTTGTTTTCTGTAATCGTGCCAGTCTTGTCAGTACAAAGCACGTTGATGTTACCTAAATCTTCAACTGAAGAAAGGCGCTTCACCACAACATGTTTTTTAGCCAACTTTAATGCGCCGCTAGAAAGTGAAATGGTAGCAATAACTGGCAACACTTCAGGTACGACTAAAATTGCCATTGCAATCATGAAGATTAACAATTCAACAATACTTAACGATCCTCTGTTTAAAAATACCTTGGCAAGAAAAATTACAGTCAGACTATAGAGCACTACCTTCAATAGAAATGTACTAAATGATTTTAGTGAGCGTTCATATTCGGTATCTTTTTTTGTTTCTGTCGTTAGTTGAACAATTTTACCGAATTCAGTATCTGTACCTGTAGCATAGACAATACCAGTCACTTCACCCTTTTCAATAATACTACCGGTAAATACTAAACTTTCATCTGAAGTTAATATGTCAGAGATTACACGCTTAATTACTGGCAGTGATTCGCCCGTTAGAGACGATTCATTTACTTGTGCATTTTCTGCATCAATTATGCGCATATCTGCTGGCGCAATATCTCCTTCGCGTAAGACAACAATATCACCGGGCACGATTTGTGACTGATTGAGTAACATCATTTGCCCGTCACGCTTCACACGCATGACCTTTGTAATAAAGTTAGAAAGTTTCTCAATGATCTTTTCTGATTTAAATTCTTGATAAAAGCCAAGAATAGTATTGAGAACAATAATGGTCAGAATGATTATGCCGTCAGAATAGTCCCTGATAACAAAAGAGATAATTGTTGCTGAGACTAGTAAATAAATCAAAACATTTTGAAACTGACGCATTAATACATCTACAGCATTTACAGTTTTCTTTTGTACAAGGTTTTTACCAAATTTTGCAAAGCGAATACCTGCTTCTTCAGAAGTTAAACCGTTTTCTGAAGACTGCAATCCTACATACACTGCTGACAAATTCACTCCTGACACCTCCTTTTTATTCATGCGCCAATTATATAATAAAACCTCACTTTTTGTGAGGTTTTATTATATATAACAATGATTCTACTATGCTTTTACTGCTTTGATCCCCGCACGGATTATTGCAATGTCTTTTTTTGCAGCTGCAACACGTGCAGCGATTGCACTATCGGAAGTTACTCTAATCCGTGTAAAAGAACGCACTGACTGTTCAGAACTAACTGGCGATGAGCCTATTAAATTTGCAGTACTATCCATTACTGGAATTACGGTAACGCTAATAGCCAGAGCTACTGTTGGAATAATATATTTCACTGTTTTAGATCCGCTATTAATAATTTAGGTACGCTTATATTTACGAGCATCCTCGCACTTTTCTTTCATGGTAAAATGAGGTCATGAAAAAAATCACACCATTTCTTTGGTTTAACAACAATGCTGAAGATGCAATCAATTTTTACTTAGAAATATTTAAAAATAGCAAAATCTTCAATATTCGCCGATTGCCAGACGGTAAGATTTTTACAGCCGAGTTTGAGCTTGAAGACCAGCGCTTAATGGTTATAAATGGTGGACCACATCCTATGGCATTTAATGAGGCTATGTCACTTTTTGTGACCTGTACTGACCAGGCAGAAGTAGATTACCTTTGGAATGCACTAATCATGGATGGAGGATCTGAGGGGCAATGCGGGTGGTTAAAAGATAAGTTTGGTATGTCATGGCAAATTATCCCAAATGCACTTGGTGAGTATCTTAATGACCCTGACCCAATCAAAGCAGATCGTGCAATGAAAAATATGCTCCAAATGAAAAAGATCGTTATTGCTGATTTGACTTCTCCCCTTTTGCCCAAGCAACAATAAATAACAAAATAGTAAACATCGCTGTTGGAATAAACAAACCGATGATTACGTCACTATTTTTGGTAAAGTTTTTTGCATTATGAGCAAAGAAAAATACGCTACCAACATAAAAAGCGATTATTAACCACCCTTGCCATGTTGCGGGTGTCCATCCCCAGCCATAGCGCTTTCTTTTGAACCAAGGTTTTTCCATCTGTAAATTGTACTCTTTTTATTCTACGTGAACAGTAATGTCTGTTCGTTCATTTTTCAGTTTGAGCCACAGTACAGAGAATGCACCAACTAGCACAATAATACTTGAAACAGTAAACACATAGTTATATGCATCGATCTGCGCCTTGAGCTCAATCAGTGTAATAAACTTCTGAATATCTAATGGATTATGACTATAGAGATGGCTCAAGCTATTGATATGTAAAATATTACTCTTAGTACGATTAGTTAAAATTGTACCGAATACTGCGATACCAAATGCTCCCGCAACGTTACGAGCAAGTGCCAAAATTGAAGACGCAATACCAATTTCATGCTGATCAACAACAGAAGCAATAACGTTTGTACGTTGTGCCATACCGAAACCGAGACCAAATGCCATGACACATAACGGAAGCATGAGACTCAATGCGGTTGATTTTGGATCAAGTGATGAAAACATATACAAACCAAGTGCGGTTACAATTGTGCTAGCAAAGATCACATATCGTGCCTGAATCTTTCCCGCCAACGCACCACCGATTGGTGCCCCTGCCATCAACGCAACGGCCATCGGCATAAAGAGATATCCAGTTTGTGTTGCATTGTAACCAAGAAATGTTTGGGCAAATACTGGCAACAAAAACAATCCACCCATCAATCCCATGAATACTACGAAATTATTAAGTAATGTATTAACGAATGCTGGAATTTTGAAAAATCGTAAGTCAACAATCGGTTCTGATACAACCTTCTCAATGCGAATAAATAGTCCTGTCAAAACAACAATCAAGAAATAGCAGATCAAGCTTGAGGCTGACATCCATCCCCACTCTGCACCTTTGTCGAGCACTAGAACAAGTGCTGAAAGCATTCCGCCAAGTGATAGTGCGCCCCACCAGTCAAAGAATGTAGACGTAATTTCAGACCGAGATTCATTAATGAATCTCATTGCCATAAGTAATCCAAGAATACCGACAGGTAAGTTAATTAAAAACACTGAGCGCCATCCGAAGTGGTCAATGAGTGGTCCTCCGAGTAATGGTCCAAATACACTTGCTGCAGCAAATGAACTAGACCAAATACCAAGCGCTTGCCCGCGCTCTTTACCTTCTTTAAAAGTTACTGCCAAGATTGCCATAGCTGTTGGATAGTCTGCAGATCCGGCAATAGCTTGAATCACGCGAAATACAATCATTGATGGCAAGTTCCATGCGAAACCAGCAAGTACTGATCCAATAATAAATACGGTGAAGCCGATGATATAGACCTTTTTACGCCCAATAGTATCACCTAATTTACCCCAGATGGGCACAAAAACTGCATTGGCTAGAATATAAGCAGTAGCAATCCATCCCGCAGAACTTACACTAATCCGGAAATCACTGATGATATTTGGTAGTGCTAAATTAACAATAGTTTGATCGAGACGGCCAAGAAACGTGCCTACAATTACTGTGAGTAAAATCCACCATTTCAAATTACTAGTCTTCTCTTTTACATCTGGAACGGTTTCAGTTGTTTTTTCAACCTCCCTTTCCATATTATTTGATGTAGACAGTCATCTTAGCGGACATGCCATTTTTAAATTCTGGATGAGCTGCAATATCGTAACGAGCCTTCACTGTGAAATTCTTTGTTTCGCGCTGATCAGAGATAGTAAAAGCTACACCTGAATCGTTTGAAGTTGGACTAATTTCATCGATAACACCAGTAAATTTCTGGCCGCCATATGCATCAACAGTAAATGTAACTGTCTGCCCTACTTTTAAATCTGAAAGACCTTTATCTTCTTCGATTGTACCAACTACGCGTAATGCTGTCGGGTTGATCATGGTAACTACTGGAGCACCTGGAGCAAATACCTGACCAGGAGTGTCCTGAGTGGTAATAATAGTACCTGCAACTTTTGCAGTAAGTACTTCACTACCTACACGCGCAACAGGTTCATCAACAGTAACTGTGTCACCTGGCTTCACATATACTTCTGCCAATATACCCGACGCTTCAGGGCCAATAGTAATAGTTGGTGCAGTGATTTGTGATTTGTCGATTGATACATGAGATGAAAGAGATTTCCATACCAATGCTCCACCCAACAATAGAACGATCACGATAATACCAACAAGGCTCTGTACCCATGGTTTTGAAAAAATACTTTCTTTTTGTGTTTGTTCCATAAATTTATTTTGTAGTAAGACTGATAACTGTTTTATTTTGAATTACAGACTGCCCTGTCTTAAGGTCAGCATCAATAAATGACACTGTGCCACTTGTTGGAGCAATGATAACATTGTTCTTGTAGGCACCGAGTGCCGTCTGATATACACCACGAGCGCTATCGACTGCCGCCTTAGCAGTATTTGCTGCTGAATTTTTACCTAGATTTGCAGCGAACTGACTCAACACTTGGTCGCGCGTTGATACAGCTAAATCATAATTATTTTTATTTGTAACATATGTCGCTGACTTAATATTTGGAATATCAATAGTCCACATTGTTGCACCTGCAAATCCAGGGGCAAATTGAATATAGAGACCGCAAGTACCTATTGGTTGTGGTGTACTGTACGTCACAATACCATTACCATTTTCTAATCCTTTATATGTAAATGAGAAACCAGAGTTTGTGCCGGATGGGTACGGATCAATTTGATACGACCCCTCCGCCTCACAGTTATATGTACCAGTGATGCTTGGAATATGACTATCATCTTGTATGCTAGGCGTAGCGACAAGGCCACTTGAACGCATTGTACGAAGAGCATTTTGTACAAGCACATCTTGTTGTTTTTTTGCATTAGCGAATTGCACGTCTTGTGAAGCGTATTGTGCTTCAGCCAGCTCTAATGCACCCTTTGCTTGCGTTATAGCTCCTTGTGCATCACTAGCATCAAGCATTGCAAGCGTTTGACCTGCAGTCACATGATCGCCAGTTTTCACAGATACAGATGCTACGCGACCACCCTTAGGAAATGCTAGGTCAACAGTATTATCTGAAGAATTTGTAACAATAGTTCCTGAAGATGTTAGTTCGGCAACTGGTGGAAGATTTACCAGAGGTGCTTTGCCAACAATACGGAACAAGACTACTGCTGCAACAACTGCAACCACTGCAACGATTGGAATAATTACTTTTGGTGTATTAAAAATTGATTTCATAATGATTATTTAACAAGTGTTTTGATGATATCTGATAACTGCTGTTTCTGTTCTGTGCTTAATTTTTTGAGCATATGCATAAGCATATTCTTTTTCTTTGCGCGCAACGTTGCTGAGAGTTTTACTGCTTTTGGGGTGAGCATAATATGAATAGTGCGACGGTCTCCAGAGCTAGTATCACGCTTAACCAGTTCAAGCTCTACCATTGTTTCAATAATACTAGTAACTGACGGTGGTGTTATTTGCAAATACCCAGCAATATCTTTCATTGAAGGATTAGTATGTTCGGCAATATAGTGCATCACCTCCAAATGCGAAAGTGAGCAATGCAGACTGCTTGTCTCTTTTTTATACAAGTCACTCATTGTACGCTTAAATACACTAAGCAGCTCCTGTAATTCAGTAATATCAAATGTTTGGGTGGGAATATTTGTCATATGCTTAGATAAACTAACTATTAGCTAATCGAATAATATTGCAAATGAGGGTTATTGTCAATGCTCAAGAAAAAATAAAGAAAATAACCAGGTTATTAACGATTTTCGATCGCTTTTCTTAATCCCCTGTTTTATAATAAAAATACACATCATTTATGCGTATTTTAGTTATAGAAGACGAAAAGGACTCACAAGACTATCTCAGAGATCGACTTAGAGAAAAAAGCTTTGCTGTTGATATTGCTGACACCGGCACTAGAGGAATATATCTAGCCAAGACAAACGAGTACGATCTAATATTATTAGACTATGCCCTGCCCGAGAAAAATGGCTTTACTGTTTGTGAAGACCTAAGAACCTCCTGCATTCATACACCAATTATTATGATGTCTGTTTCGGATGCCTCAACCTATAAGGTACGTGGATTAAATATTGGTGCTGATGATTATGTATCAAAACCATTCTCGTTTGAAGAATTACATGCTCGCATGCAGGCAATATTGCGCAGGCCACAAGGGATACAAAGCTCATTATTAACAATTGATGATTTAGTATTAGATTCTGCCAAACAGATAGTTACGAGAGACGGCAAGTCAATTTATTTAACCCGTAAAGAATTTTCACTGCTCGAATACATGTTAAAACATAAATCAGTAGTCGTATCTCGCGGGCAAATCATGGAGCATATTTGGGATCTTGACTTAGACCCGTTTTCAAATACTATAGAGACACACATTCTTAATTTAAGAAGAAAAATTGAAGCTCCTTCGAAGACTAAATTAATTCATAGTGTTCCAGGTCGCGGATATAAAATTGATCTTATGAGATAATTTATTCAATATTTTAATTATTTTTATCCCCTATTTTCTATACTCTTATTGAGCTATAGAGTCGAATAGCTTATGAATAAATATATCAATCACAGTATGAACAAAGTCATTGAAACCATCCTTACAGTCCCGAGTTCTCGTACTACAGAAAAAGCAAAACAGGTAGCTTATTCACAAGGTGGTTTTATACCGTGGGAAAATAGCGAAAATTAAATACTAGATAAAACATACAATGAATACCCGTCATCGAAACAGCAATGCTCAACTCAACATCAGGGCTTTGCTCAGGCGAGGTATTCATTTTATGTATTTACGACTTATAGAATCAGCATCAACAAATGAAGACATTAGACGACATGAATTTATATTAAATACTATTCTTTCGTGCACTATAGGACTACTTACAGTACTCGATGTATATATTGCAATTGCAACAATAAAATGGGGCTCGCTATACCATGGTATTCCATTTACGTATTTTACATTTGTAATTATTATATTTATATATCTGTTTATCTTATCAAGAAAAGGCTACCATAGAGTAAGTAGTTTTTTACTATTATTACTGTATTTTATTGGCACCACTTTTGGTGCTGTAGAGTGGTCAATCTGGCTACCGTTTATAGGTATTAGTTATGTACTAATTATAGTCTTTGCTAGTATTTTAATTTCAACTAGATTTTCTATTTATGTAACACTGCTAAATATATTCACCATTTGTTTTGTTTCTTACCTTCAGATCAAGGGTTATATACATGTAAATTTGGAATGGAAGCATTCCTGGATTTCGATGCATGAACCAATACAACTTTCGTTTGTACTATTTGTCATTACTGCAGCTTCTTGGTTGTCTAATCGCGAAATGGAACACTCACTGCAGCGAGCGCGTATTTCAGAGCAGGCATTACTAGAAGAAAGAAATTTATTGGAAATAAAGGTTGAGGAACGAACAGCAGAATTAAAAGAGTTGCAGAAAGAAAAGATTGCTCAATTATATCGCTTTGCTGAATTTGGCAAATTATCTACTGGCGTATTTCATGATTTAATGAATTCACTACATAGTGTCGCAAACAATGTCGAGCGACTGTCAATGTCAGAAACTAATGTACCGGAAATAAAAGAACATATTATAAAAGCCGTGAGTGCAAGTAAACGCATGGGTAACTATATTGAGACCGTTCGTAAACAAATTAGCAATAAGGAAATAGTGGCTGTGTTTTCACCTGCAAAAGAAATTGCTGATGCAATAGATATTGTTCATTTTAAGGCGCGAGAAGCAAATGTCCAGATAACTACACAGACAACTACTGAAACCTTATTGCATGGCAATGCTATTAAATTTTACCAAGCAGTATCTAATATACTCATGAATGCAATTGAGGCATGTGAGGAATATGGTAATGACCAAAGTCTTATTATTGTTACGCAAATATCAACCCCTACTCATATAGTGATCACTATTCGAGATAATGGCTGTGGCATGGATCCCCTAACGCAAGAACAAGTTTTTGATGCATTTTTTACCACAAAAATATATGGCAAAGGTACAGGATTTGGACTGTCTCAAACAAAAGAAATTATTGAAAAAGAATTTGGAGGCACAATAACTGTACATAGCGTTAAAGATATTGGCACAATATTTACAATTACACTACCAATTCGTGAGTATAACAAAACAGATTCACCAGACAATCAATGAGGCATTTAGATTTATCGCATCACAACAACAAGCAGATGGCTGTTTTTTAAGCGACTTAAATAAAAACACAACGTTTTATACTAGCTTAATACTTGCCACTAATATACATACTAAAAATGAAGACTGGTGCGTAGTTCAAAAATGTGCAGCTGATTTTGTCCTAAGTCAATGTTCCGAACTGCAAACAATTAATTACTGGGCCCGTAACAGTAATGAATATATAACTAACCCTTATCCAGACGATATTGATGACACATTTGTTGCAATGCAGGGGTTATACAATTACGATGCATCTTTGATTACAGAAAAACGATTAGCTATGCTTATTTCACTTTTGCTGCGGCAAGAAGTTGTCGCTGGAGGACCCTATAAGACATGGATTACGTCATCACCTTCTCCTGAATGGCAAGATGTTGATGTTGTCGCCAATAGTAATGTGGCAAGTTTTTTATCCTTACTCAATATAAACCTCCCACCATTACAAAAATATTTCGAAGGACAAATCATTAATAAAACAATGTCAAAATATTATGACAATGAAATAGTACGGCTATACTTTATCGCCCAAGCCATAACAAATAAAGATGCGGTTATCGAAAAAATACTATTATTACAAAGCTGTGATGGTACATGGGATACCCCTCTTCACACAGCTTTGGCCGTCAGTGCTCTTATTCGATTTAATAAAAATAATTTAAATCTTTTGCCAGCTATTCATTTTTTACTAAATACTGCTAAAAATGGCCAATGGTCAGCAACAAATCTTTATATAGAAACAATAGGCGCTACAGGGTCAACGTATAGTAGTTGTAATGCCTATATAAGCGTATGTTGTGTTGCAGCACTATCTTTGTATATAAATATGAAGGATTATAATGGCATAACTGTTGATAGAGCTGAAGTAATTTTTATTAAAAATGTTAAAGAGCATTGCTTATTAATCACAGATAATGATTTATTATCGAATCAACTGCAGTACGCACTCTCACTGTTAGCTATTAAAGACCCCCAACATGAAATACAGTTGTTATCATATAAATTTTACCAATCATTGTTCGATAAAAAATCTGTGCCACATGAATTACCCTTACAGTTAGCTATTGCTAACACTCTAGGATGGATTGGCTATAGTATTTATGATCGAATTTTAGATAGAGAAAACTGTATAGTGCAATTGCCCTTGGCAAATGTTTGCATTGAAGCAATGACAGATATATTTCACTCAGTACTATCAATAGAAGAATATACTATATTCAAAAGAATTATTAGTGGCATTAATGAGGCAACACTGTGGGAACATACTAACTGCACTATTATATCCGATGTATTACCAGAAACACCGCCTGATTATAATGACCTTATCGTTCTGGCCAAAAAGTCTCTTGGACACGCATTAGGCCCAATACTTATTTGCTGTAAACTAGGTGAACTTAAGCAAGCACAATTAGTTGAAGAATTTTTCATTCATTATTTAATAGCAAAACAATTAAACGACGATGCACACGATTGGGTAGAAGATTTAAGCAACGGCTTTATTAATAGTGTGAGTACAAGAATAATCAATTATTGTAAAACTTATAATATTGAGCAGTTACAAGAATATTTTTGGAACTATCATATCGATGAAGTAGTTACAACTATTTTTCACAACATAACTCTTGCCCGCAACATACTAAAAAAGGTTACAGCCATTGCTGACGTAACCTATTTAGATTCATTACTCACACCGCTTGAGCAATCTTCCCTTCAAGCGAAGGAAGAGCGCAATAAGACTAAGCAATTTTTACATGAATTTCAAAAAATTAATTAGTGGTAGTATTTTGGGTTGTAGTAGTAGTTTGCTGATATGTTGTAACTGGTGTAGTGGTGTAAGTCGTCGTATGAGTTTCTACTGGTACAGTTGTACGAATAACTGGTGCTGTTCTCTCAACTGTTGTTGGGTAATACATCTGGTACACACTGTGCGGAAGAAAATAAACTGCCAAAATTACGGCTAGGATAATAATCATTACTATAATGAGCGCTCTGTTTGTATGATCATTCATATAATTCAGTAAAGCATATTTTCTCCTTTTCGTATATACTTTACTGATAATAGCTAATATATACCTATATGAATAATGACGAAATTAACACAAATACGGAATACATTTCAGAAGATGAGTTAAATCAAATTGTGGGCAAAGACGGCGAAGCGATAGACTTAATTGAGCAAGTGCAAGAAGAGGACGCAAAAAATGCTCTTAAGGCCGGCATTATCGGTGACGATGATAATCAGCAAGATGAAATACTCGATAAATAATATTGCTGTATTCGTCACTGAGACGTTTACTCATTGGCAGGAAAAACGGGCTTCACGTATGGGTGCAGCTATCTCATACTATGCAATTTTTTCAATTGCACCGCTATTCATACTAATTACTACTATGGTACGAGCTATCTTTGATAGTCATACGACGACTCTGGCTATTGCTCGTGCGTTAAACATAACTATCGGTAGCAATCTAGCGGCGGTAATACAAGGCTTAATAAATAAAAGCTATATTACTAATGCTGGAGTAATAGCAACAATTATTGGGGGGCTTATACTTATCGTAGCAGCACTAAGTGTGCTTGCAGAATTAAATAATGATTTGGATGAATTATGGCAATTACCAGAAGGCCGCGCTCCGTTAAAAAACACCCCGACACAGACAGTGGTGCACTTTATTCGTGAACGATTTATTTCGCTATTTCTGATCCTTATCTGCGGTATATTATTGTTATTTTCTGTAGCATTTACAGTTTTGTTATCATTTTTCCATGGCACAACATTACTATTACTACACAACAGTTTCTTGACCGGAGGGGCGAATAGTATTGCAACACTAATTATAACAACAGTACTATTCAGTTTGGTTTACAAGATATTACCCGATACAAAATTACCAACTAAGGAACTATTTTGGGGAGCATTTGGTACTGCGCTTCTTTTCTTGATCGGTAAGTTTCTAATTTCTTGGTATATTTCTGCGTATGGCGGCATTGATGAATATGGTGCAGCAGGGTCAATTGTGGGATTATTATTATGGATTTATTATTCCGCTCAGGTATTTTTTATTGGAGCATCAGGAACGTTTGTTTATTCAAAAAAATATGGATACCTTGCAAGGAATAAGCTTATTGTAGATTGATTCAATAATAAAAACCCTCGTTATAGCGACGAGGGTTTTTATTTAACTAGTTCTTTTTGCACTCATCAGCATATCAACTGCGCGATCAAGCGATCCAGCAGGAGTAACCGACCCGCCGTTTACAAAAAATATTTCATCTGCATTTTGAATTGTATTGAGACGGTGTGCGATTATTACCTTAGTGGTCTGTTGTGGTAATTTTTCTATTACTAGTTCGAGCAATGCTTCGGTCACAGTATCAATGTTTGCAGTTGCTTCATCAAGTATAATAAGATCAGGTTTACGCAGTACAGCGCGCATAAATGCAATGAGTTGTCGCTGGCCAAGACTAATACTCTCACCATTTTGTGACACAGGAGTATCCAGACCATTTTCAAATTGCTTCATTAAATCGTCTAGTTCATTATTTTTTAACACCAATGCTAACTCACTGGCAGAGGCGTCCTTGTACAATTCATTGGCATAAAAAATATTTTCGCCAACCGTTCCTGTGAATAAGAACGGCTCTTGCAAAATAAAACCTATTTTTTGTGCTCGCTCTATGGTACTAAGTGTACGAATATCACGCCCTTCAAATAAGATAATACCGTTTGTTGGGTCATAAAGACGCGCCATCAATGAAGCGGTAGTGGTCTTACCGCCACCGGTCGGACCTACGAGGGCATATGTTTGACCCGGTTGTAATGAAATAGAAACATCACGTAATACTTCTTTGCCCTCAGCATAAGTAAAGCCAACATTTTGGAATGACAAGCGTGTACTAACAGGTGCTGTAGTAGCAGATTCAATAATAAGTGGCATATCATTTTCTAATTGCACAATTGCTGAGATACGATCCCAACTTGCCATTGCTGTTTGAAATGTTGCCCATAATGATGCCATCTGACGCAATGGGTCATACAAACGACTGGTATATGTGAGATAACTAATCAAAAAACCAATAGTGAAATGACCCAACAAAATAAGGTGAATACCATACAGTAATACAATAAGTTGAGCGGCACTTGCTGCAAACCCATAAATCGCTACAAAAACATTATTAGCGATACCGGCCTGAATTGACGTAATAAAGTTTTTATAATTAGCTTCTTCAAACTTTTGGCGGAAGTAATCGCGGCGATTAAATGCAACAATGGCCTTGAAATTGCCTAAACTTTCTTGAATTTCTGCACTCATACCACCAACTTCTTGCAAACTTTTTGCATTGCGACTTTTTACCCATGGTGACAATGCTTGAGTGATAAGCAATACAATTACTAACGGAATAATAGCGGCAAGTCCAACACGCCAATCAATAGCAATGATAAATATTGTAGCACCTACCATTACTACAACATTACCAACAAACTGCATTAAGGATTGTGAGAAGAATGAGTTAAGGTTATCTGTATCACTATTTATACGTGAAATTAAATCCCCGGCTTTATTTTGGTTGAAAAATGCTATAGGTAATACTTGTAACTTATCAAAAATTGTATTACGGAGTGTGAAGAGTAAGCGCTGCCCTACACCGCCCATAGTTTTTGATTGTACATAGTTCGCAATAACGGCGCCTATATATAAAAGCAATACTAATCCACTATAGTGAACAAGACCATTGTATTGTTTCGGCAGTATGTATGTATTAATAGCATGCCCAATCATGAGCGGAGCAAGGAGTAATAATCCGGAGTTAACAATAATCGCTACGAAAGAAATTATCAGTTGTATGCGCTCACCGTCGAGATATGGCAAAAGCTTTTTCAGGGCAGAAAATGCTGATGTCTTTTCTTTATTTATACTAAGCTTGTAATTCATAATGTTCAGTACTTTGCTGTGATTGATAAATTTGCATGTATTC
Source organism: Candidatus Nomurabacteria bacterium (assembly GCA_903862255.1). Classification (GTDB taxonomy): domain Bacteria; phylum Patescibacteriota; class Minisyncoccia; order Phycocordibacterales; family UBA9973; genus UBA4124. The sequence continues at coordinate 33,679 of CAIOXK010000020.1, forward strand.
GTGAGAGCTTTTTAGTAATTCACTGTGCGTGCCCTGAGCCAATAATTCTCCTTCCATGATGAGAATTATATTATCGTATGTTTCGATTGAAGAAATCTTTTGAGTAATTGAAATTAATGTTAATTCGGGATAGCTCTTTTTTACATTAGCTAAAATACTTTGTTCCGTACGAGTATCCACACGAGCAGTAAAATCATCTAAAAACAATATACGTGGATTTAATGCTAATGCACGAGCCAGTGTTATCCGTTGCTTTTGACCACCTGAAAGATTTGTACCGCGCTCTGAAATAATTTCCGCTAAACCGTTTGGTAGTGAAGTAATAAGATCATCAAGCTCTGCTGTATCAAGTGCTTTTTGCAGTGACGCATCGGTAACAGTAGTACTGAATGCAATATTTTCTTTCACTGAAGTATTAAAAATAACACTATCTTGAAATACAAATCCAATTTGTTCATGCAATGAATGTTGATCATACTGATCAAGAGAAAGTCCATCGTAGTGAACTGTTCCCTGCGTTGGCTTTAGTAAGCCAGTCATAATATAAAGCAACTGAGTCTTACCTGCTGCTGTCGGCCCAATAATAGCGTTCTTGGTACCTGGTTTAATGGTAAATGAAATATTTTTTAGTGCTTCTTTTTCACCAAATTTCATTGTCACTTCTTTAACCTCAATTTCTCCAGATAATATTGTGTCCACTGTTCCTAATTCTGGATGTAAAGGTGCCTCAAGCACTGTGTATATACGTTGATATGAAGCACTTGCACGAGCAATAACAGTACTCATGAAGCCAATAATCATAATTGGAAAAATCAAAATAGCGATGTAACTATTGAAGGCAGTGAAATCTCCAATAGTCATACCTCCTATAATTACAGCACGACCTCCAAATAGTAAGACTACCACTACTGCGGTATTGGCGATAAAAACAATAGTCGGAATTAGTGCCGCGAAAAACGATAGGATTTTTAATCCATTATTTTTTGCATCAGTATTTACCTCTGTGAATTTTTGATACTCGAATGCCTGTGAATTTAATACACGAATCAACGCTGCACCAAGAATACTCTCATTAATAACCTTATTAAGCCTATCAATAATTGTTTGTACCTTGAAAAATAATGGGCGGACCTTACCTAATACAAAAAAGAATGCACCTCCAATTAAAGGAATGATTGCGAGTACTCCTAAAGCTAAGCGCCAATTGATGGTGATTAATAAAATTGTTACACCGACAATAATAAAAATTGAAGATACTATCGAAACAATTGCCTGAGCAACGAATACCTTAATGGCATCAATATCAGAAGTCAGGTTGGTTAATAGTACTGAGGGGTTTGTTTCTTGAATATATGAAAAATTTTGTAAAGATATTTTACTCATTACAGTGTTACGCAAATCTCTTGCTACGCGTTCGGAGGCATAGGTCTGCATCACGCTTTGTATATACGTAAAAATAAAAATACCAATTGCTGCAACAGTAAAAAGCACCAGCGTTTGATGCGTTTGAAGCGTACCGTTTATAAAGTGATCAATAGAAGATGCAACAAGTTTTGGAATAAAAATTGTAATAGCATTACTTGCTAAAGTAATAAGTATTAATAGAAAAATTAACCCTTTATACGGTACTAGGAGTGAGAATATGTTTGATTTACTATCTTTCATGCCCAAGTGCAATTGCAATTGCCTCTGTTGCGATTAAGCGACCAGCATCGGCTTTATAAAAACGCTTGGCATGCTCAGCCATAGCAGTGTATTGATCCCTATTTTTTAACAAAAGGTCAATTTCACTTTTTAATACAGAAGGAGTGAGATTGGCCTGCTCGATTACAACACAAGCACCTGTTCGAGCATAATGGTATGCATTTTTGCGTTGGTGATCACCATGAGAATTTGTTACAGGAATCGGTATAATAATTGAAGGTTTACCCCAAGCAGCAATTTCATATAATGATGAGCCGGCACGAGAAATAATAATATCAGATGCTCCGCCAAACATTTTTGTCTGTAACTCATTCAAATAAGGAAAGGCTTTGTATCGTGAGCGCTTCGTATCATTACTGAGTAATACCACAGCATCAGCAACTGTTTCTTCGTAGTTTTTTTGCCCAGTTTGATGAATAATTTGGTAGTCTTTTACGAGTTCAACAACAAGTGAAGTGATAGTATCATTAATAATCTTTGCTCCTTGTGACCCGCCAATCACACCAATAACTGGTAGTCCTGGGTCCAGTTCAAAAAATTCTTTAGACCCTTCGCTTGCCGCAAAGGCAATCGCCTTGCGAACCGGCTGCCCAGTAATGGCAATTTTCTTTTCATCAAAATATTCTGCTGCCTCTGGGTATGATAGTGCAATTCGTCGAGCAAATTTACCTGACCAAATATTCACACGTCCTGGGACAGTATCTGATTCGTGAATTATTACAGGAATGCGTAAGATACGGGCCCCAACCAATACAGGAAAGGCAGCGTACCCTCCCTTGCTGATAATTACATCTGGATATAAGTTAAACAGTTTAAATAAAGCACCCACAGTGCCAAAAGCAGTCTTAAACATATCTAAGATATTTTGTAGAGAAAAATATACGCGCAACTTACCAGCGGTAATGGGGATATATGTAATAAATTGCTCGTCTAATTCTTTTTGGTCATATGGCGAATCAGCCATATAGTATAGCTTGAAGTTAGCAATTTTTTCTTCATCTGCGATTCGATTAAGCTCTTCTGCAATCGCAATTAAAGGATAATAATGCCCACCTGATCCTCCTCCTATCAACAAAATTTTCATAAGTGACTCTATTGTATCGATTTTATATGTATATAACAATACGCATTGACTTTTTCTCATTTTGTTATATTGTATATTAAGCTCATTTGAACTTTGAAACAATTAAATATAAGAAAATGAAAAAAATAATGATGTTTGTTGCAGTATTGTTCACAGTACCTACAATTCAAGCCCAAAATATTACAACGTCGTTTACAACAAATGGTATTGCCCCAATTCCCTCTTTTACATTAGGAGAAGCGGCGACTACCACTGTAATAACGGCGGATATAAATAAGTACATCGCCATACAACCGGACTTTGCTTTTTCCTTAAGAACTGGCAAGCCCTGGTACAGCGATGTTTTTATTTTCTACAAAATCAAGATTGATTCAACAAATCGTTTGAAGGTTGGTTTTGACTACTCCTTATTTTTCCAAAAATATGGAAACGTGACCCAAACAGTCGTTTACCCGACATTTGAAGCCAACATTGAACACAGTGTTGATAAGGACAATAAGATAATCGGGGATATGTGGTATATGTATTCAGTGCCAAGTAAGTATGGTACAAAAGGAACTTATGTAAGTATTGCATATCAGCGTAATGTTGATTACAAAAACTTTTCAGTACGCATTACTCCTAACTTATTTTATTTAAACTTTTTTGATGATAGTAAGGGCCTTATGGGCTCTGTCGACGTATCGATCAACCACAAAAAGACCGGATTATTTATTGGTATTCAATCTGTAGTTCCGGTGACAGTATCAAATGTCTATAATATATCCAAAGGGCTATATATCGGCATTTCTAAAAAATTATATTAATCACATGAAAAAGCTCCTTATCGTATAAGGAGCTTTTATTATACTTTCTTTTGATATCGAGAAACATTCAGCACCATCCCAGAAGCAAATAATGCGATAAGTAATGACGTTCCGCCCTGAGAGATAAATACCAGTGGCACACCAGTTAAGGGAAATAATCCTACAAGTGATGCCATGTTTAAAAATGACTGCGCAACAAGCACTGTCACAATACCTACTACGAGGTACTGTCCAAACATATCGCGTGATTGCATGGCGATTTTATACCCACGGATTGAGAGAAAGACATATAGTACAACTAGTAATGCACTGCCAATAAATCCAAATTCTTCACCGATCACAGCATAGATCGAATCCCCTTGCGGCTCAGGCAAATAATTAAACTTTTGAACACTTTGACCGAGTCCTCTGCCTACTATTCCACCACTACCAATAGCAATTAATCCCTGCTGTAGTTGGTATGAGGCACCTTTTGAATCACTTGATGGGTTAATGTATGTTTTGATGCGACTCATTAAATATGGTCGAACAAGTGCCAGTAGTACTACTCCTACAAGACCAATACCAATAATTGCCAAAATTTTCTTCCACGATACGCCTGATACAAATAACATACTGCAAGCTGATGCGGTAATAAGGATAAGGCTTTTAGTATCAGGTTGTAATAACAAAGCTCCAGCAACAAGACCTAGCATAATAATTAATGGCAATAATTTATATTTAAACTCTTCTTGTTTTTTACTTGTCCAAGCCAGCCATGATGCAAAATATGTTACAAATCCTAGTTTTAATAATTCTGCCGGTTGAAAAGAAATACCTAAAACAGAAATCCAGCGTCGTGCTCCTCCGTGTGCAAATCCAACATGTGGAATAAACACTGCGAGTGTTAACACCAATGTTGCAATAAAAATAAAAAAAGCGTAATTGCGCCAAAAATGATATGGGATTTTAATTGCAAACCACATTGCAGTTAGTCCGCCAATAAAGCCTAATACAATTTGCCCAAACAATACACCATAAAATTTTGTCTCACTGTGCGCCAAAATACCTAGTGATGCAGAAACAAAAGAAAAAATACCGATAACTGTGATCAGTAATACGATACCAAAAAAATACGTATCAAACTGTTTTGGTTTAACAATTGCCATGCTATTTGCTAATGATTGCTAGGACTACACCAATAATAGCTGCGATAATAGAAACAACCCAATAGCGCATGACTACCTTTTCTTTTGACCAACCTAATGCTCTAAAATGATGATGTAGTGGTGCGACCTTAAATACGCGGCGATGGCCAAAATATTTATAACTAGTTACCTGAATAATAACTGATGCTGTTGTTGCTGTCAGTGGTAGTGCAATGATCGGCAATAGTAGTACTGTATTAGTTAAAAATGCAATAACAGTAAGTACTACGGTGAGACCAAGCATACCGGTTTCACCCATATAGAAGCGTGCAGGAGGAATATTGAACCAGAGAAATGCCAAAATTGCACCAGAAATAACAGCACATAATGCAGCTATATCGATTTGATGCTGAACTGCACTAATAACGGCATACGCAGCAAATACTATTGCCAGTACTCCACCAGCAAGACCATCAAGTCCATCGATTACAGATGTTGAAAAAACTCCAAGCATCACCAAAATAAAAAATGGTATAAAAAATAACCCCAGACTAACTATTGTAGGAATAAATGGAATATGAATACCGCTGACACCAAGCTTAAAATAAAACCATGATGCAACAGCAAGTCCGATAGCGATTATCATGCCAATTTTTACCCAACGATTACCCAAAACATCACTAGAAGTATTACCAATTGATCCTTTAACCTGCAGTAAATCATCTGCCAATCCTATCCATGACCCCAGCAGCAATGCCACCAATGGTACAAGTGTTTGGTTTTTACTAAAAAAGTCTAATTTTAATGATAGTGTTGTGGGAAATATTTTCGAGGTAATCCAGATTACTGAAATACAGATTAATACAGATAGCCAGATAATTACTCCACCAACACGCGGTGTAGCTGTCTCTGCAACTCCATCATGAACAGTGGCAAAATCCTTATTCGTAATATCAGATTCTTGTGCGCGATTATTTTTTTTCCATAACTTACGTTGATACATAATCTTCGTAAGAAAAGGTGTAATAACAATACCAATAATAAATACTAGCGTAGTTGGAAAAAAAATTTTAATTGCATCTAATATCATATTGTTATTGCTCGATAGATTGAGTAAGTAATGTTGCGAGTTTTTGGGCTGTTTCTATATACACAGGCAACTGATCAATGTCTGAAACACCAAAAGATTCAAGCAGTGCCAGTGTCGGATGATATGTAATTGCTCGCCCCATGCCTTTTGTTTCGACCAGTCCACGTATCTGCAATGCTCGCAATGAATATGCAGCATTTACACCGCGGATAAGCTCAATCTCAGCCTTTGTTGCGCCTGGCTTATATACAATAACTGCCAATGTTTCAGCACTAGCCTTACTTAAATCTTTTTGCAGCTCTTCTTTGCGCAGCGTTTCCAAGATCACACTATGTTCAGGACGAGTAGCCAATGTTACACTGTCGCCCTGACGAACAAGCATCATTGCATGATGCTCTAATGATAGACTAACCTCATTTAATGCTTCTTCAATTTCTATATCTGATACCTCAAGCAGCTTAACTAGTGATGCAATGGTGTATACATCTGCTGTAGCAAAAAGAATGCTTTCAATTGTAAGTGATAGTTTGTTCATATTATTCATATAATGATTCAACTGATGGAAATTCCTGCGACTCCACTAGCGCTTCACTTTTTTGCAAAGTAATGTCCTCAAATAATTCTGACTGTTCCGCAGCAACAATTCCTCGCCGCACTAGTTCTAGCATACCAAGAAATGACACGATAGTGTAGACCTTCTGGCTATGCTCATCCATATCAGGTGAAGCAACGCGTATTGCATTGAAGCTAGTAGACAGTGCACGCTCAATACGGTCTTGCAATGTTGAAAGTACCTCTGTAATAGAAATAGTTTTATAAACACGAGCTTCCGGCTTTTTCACTGCCGGCGGTGGCACGCGACCAAGCATTTCTGCTATTAGTTGAGGCAACTGATCCAGTGTTAATTTTTGATCAGGTGCAAATACTACACCAGTCAAACGACGCACTCCTTCAAATGATATTTTTTTACCATATGCTTTTATGAGGTCAGCGGATACATGGCTAATGATTTGATATAGGACTACGCGTCGCTCAAGATCAGTAATTGATTCTGTCTCTTCAAGAGTAAGCTCAAGGTTTGGTAGAAGTGATCGTGCCTTGATTAAAATTAACGTTGCAGCAACGGCTAAAAAGTTAGCTGCCTCATTTGCTTGCATACCAACCGACTGCATGTATTGTATAAAATCATCAGTAACTGATGCCAAAGAAACATCATTAACAAACAATTTTCGTTTTTCAATTAGTTCAAGCAATACCTCAACAGGCCCTTCGAAAACTTCCTGCTTCACCTTAAAAATAGTTTCAGCCTTCATATAATGACTGCATTATACTGCCTTATGACATAAAAATGAAACACCCCTTTCGTAAAAATGAAAGGGGTGATGTATTACTAAAGTAACAGTGCAATATTGAATTAAGAAAAAGAACTTTAAGAAAGTACAAATTTGGTGAAATATAATGAATTATATTTCGATAAAAAGGTGTTCCTCGTGCTGACTCTTGGTCAGGTAATTACATTATGAACACACGGGTCTGAGGGCATGCAGTGCCTTAGATAGTATTAGCCAAAGGCTCCTACTATCTCCAGATAAATGTGTTCGACTTGTCGAACCTGTAGAGAGAGACGAAACGAATCTCCTACAATTTCACTATACACCTTCTTAAAAAAAAGAAAAGCCTCCGGCTGGAGGCTTTTCTTTTGCTATGGATTTAAGCGTTTTACATCACGAGGCAAGTACGTTGCCTCACGAACGTTTGGTAAATCAAGAATTTTCATAATGAATCTTCCTGGGCCGATACCTGCTCCGCCGTGTGGAGGACAACCCCAACGGAAGAAGTTCAAGTAGTCTTTTAACGCTTCAAGAGACATACCCTTTTCAATTGCCTGCTTCTCAAGAATTTCAATGCGGTGTTCGCGCTGTGCGAGTGTAGTCACCTCAATACCCTTATAGAGCAAGTCAGCACGCTTACCGCGCCCATCTTCATTGCGCATGTGATAAAAAGCACTTTTTGAAACATGATATTCAGTAATAAATACGAATTCATGATTATATTTTTCTTGTACATATTCACTGATCGCTCGCTCTTCTTCAGGAGAAAGGTCATGCTCTTCCCCACTCACTACTCCACGTTCAGCCAAAATCGCCTTTGCTTCAAGCATAGTTATGCGAGGAAATGGTGATGTAGGTACAACAACATTCAGTTCAGGGAATTTTTCAGTCAAACGTGTAAAGCCTGAAATAATCATTCCTTCTTCAGCGTCCATGATGTCATGATGAGATTCGATATATGACATTTCAAAGTCCCAACCAGTGAATTCTGTCAGGTGACGAGTAGTAAATGAAAGTTCTGCACGGAATACTGGACCAGCCATAAATACCCGTTCAAACCCTGAAGCCATCGCCATTTGTTTATAAAATTGCGGTGACTGTGCTAGGTAAGCCTTGCGATCAAAGTAATTAACTTCAAACACCTCTGCTCCAGTTTCAGAAGGAGTAGACATAAATGAAGGGGTATAAATCTCTAAGAAATTGTTTTGATCCCAGTATTCACGAAAGCCTTTTTCAAGCTCTGTCCACACCTTAAAGATCTGCAATTTTTCTGGCTTACGAAGATCTAACCAACGATAGTCGAAACGTGTTGGCGCTTCTGTTTCTTCACCTCCTTTTTTATCTACGATCGGAATTGGTAGCTGTGCATCTGCTGCCGAAATTACTTCAATCGTTGTTGCTTCAATTTCAAATCCACCAATAGCCTGTTTTGCTTCTTTTACTAGGCCAGTAACTTTTACTACTGATTCTGTAGAGAGACCACTAGAAATTTCAAATGCTTCAGGCTGCTCAATAGTAATAACTGTTTGCAAAATACCAGTAACATCTCGTACAAGCAAAAAGGCAATTTTACTCTGTGCTCGGATAGTTTGCGCAAAACCGACTATGGATGTTTCCTGTCCTACTAATGACGCAATGTCTTTTATGTATGTTCTTTTAATCATATGTTTGTGAGTTGAAGGGCAAAAAAAATCGCCTCTTCGAACTTATAAATTACTTAATAAGCTCGCAGGGGCGATTTTTCTCAAAAACGCGGTGCCACCCTACTTTTTACTCTTTTATGCATGCGGTGCATCAAGCTTGCGCTTCCGTTGCCTCCCTGGTGTCAGCAGATCATTGGTATTCTTATACTACAAGATTTTTAGAAATAAAAAAAGCCCCATCTGTCACCCGGGACTTTTTAATAGATTAGTTGACCATAGTCACTAATTTCCGATCTACAGGAATCTTGTACACAAACTGGCCATCAACAGGCATGAATGGCAAATCTGCAGTCGTTACTTTCAAACTTTTTTGTACATATAACGAATCGTATGCACGATATTCGAAATTACCTTTTTTCGAAAAATGAGCAGAATCCACTACATGCACATAACCAACTACATTTTTATGAAGTAGTGCGCTCAGCATTTTTTCACATACTCTTATTTCTAAGGTACATTTTGTTTTACTCAGATGAGCACTGTAACCAGCACGACCAGGTCCGCATGCTTTTATCATATCGGTCAGATTGGGAAATGCTTCGTCAAACTGTTTAGGGCTACCATGTAAAAGTGTGTTGCCCGAAGCAACAAGTGATTGCAGTACTTTTCTCATAATCTATTGAATTTTGGTTTCCGAGTATTAAAGCATGGATATGTTTTTAATCAAATAC